>PMCH01000300.1:29673-32435 GCA_003154055.1 Acidobacteriaceae bacterium | reverse complement strand
AGATCGGCGTTGTACCGCTGCACCAGGGCATCAAAACTGAACGCCCCATCCTGCCCGAATACAATCTCGCGCAGCAGGAAATAGCGCAGCGCATCGATCCCGAGCACGTCGACAATCGTATCGGCGCGCACAATATTCCCGCGCGACTTCGACATCTTGCTTTCTTCAAACAGTAGCCAGCCGTGCGCGACGATCCCTTTGGGCAAGGGAATTCCAGCCGCCATCAGAAACGCCGGCCAGTACACGCAGTGGAAGCGCACGATCTCTTTGCCGATCATGTGCACGTCGGCCGGCCAGTACTTCTCGAATTTGCTCGCGTCCTTCTGCCCGTATCCCAGCGCCGTGATGTAGTTCGCCAGCGCGTCCATCCACACGTAAATCACGTGCTTGGGATCGTCCGGGACGGGGATGCCCCAAGAGAATGTGCTTCGGCTGATCGAAAGATCGCGCAGCCCCGATCGCACGAACGAGATCACCTCATTGCGCCGCGTTTCCGGACGGATGAAATCCGGATGCTCGGTGAAGTACTGAATCAGTTTGTCCTGGAACGCCGAAAGCTTGAAGTAGTAATTCTCTTCCTGCACGGTCTCCGTCGGCCGTCCACAGTCCGGGCAAGGCGCGCCCGGCCCGACTGCATCCACATACAACTCGTCGGACACGCAATACTGGCCCGTGTAGGTCCCCTTGTAGATGTACCCGTTGTCGCGAATCTTCCGCCAAAGCGCCTGCACGCCCTGTTTATGCCGATCGGACGTGGTGCGAATGAAGTCGTCGTACGACAGCCCGAAGCGATCCCAACTGGCGCGAAACGCATTCGATACTTCATCCGCAAACTCCTGCGGACTCTTGCCTGCCGCCTGTGCCGCGCGTTCGATCTTCTGCCCGTGCTCGTCGGNNGTGTCGTCGCCCAGCATGCGATGCCGGCGCGCGATCGCGTCGCAAGCAATCGTTGTATAGGTGTGCCCGATATGCGGGCGCGCATTCACGTAGTAAATCGGGGTCGTAATGTAGAAGGTCTTGCTCATAAAGTCAGCTACTAGCTACTGGCTTCTGGCAAACAGATTGTCCGTTGAGATTGCTAGTAGCCAGCAGCTAGGAGCTAGTAGCAGTGTACTTACGCATCGCTTCCTGCATCACCGTGCGCAGCGGCACATGATGCTTTTCCGCCACCGCTCTGCAATCTTCATATTCGGGCGCATAGTTCGAAATCGTGCCGTTCATGCTGGCAATCTTGATGCGCACCGGCCCCCACGGAGTCTCCACCGTCTCCCAGCGCCGTGCCAGCACCTGCCTCATCTCCTCGCGACGCCGCACGCCAAGTGTCGTCGTCTCGGCGAAAATCAACTTGGAAAGACGATCCGCATCTTCCGGCTTGCTCAGCACCGTCAACACCGCTCCGGGCCGGCCTTTCTTCATCTGTACTGGCACGCTGAACACGTCCAGCGCGCCCGCTGCCAGCAGTTGTTCCATGGTATAGGCCAGCACCTGCGGGCTGAGGTCGTCGAGGTTTGCCTCCAGCACGGTGATCGTTTCTTGCGAGGTGCCTGCCGCAGTTTTAGCCGCCGACTGACCAATCGTCAACCGAACCACATTCGGATGCCCCGGAAAGTCGCGCGTGCCGGCGCCGTACCCAGACTGCTCAATCTTCATCGTTGGGAACTGGGAAAACCGCGAGGCCAGCGTCTTCACAATCGCTGCTCCGGTCGGCGTCACCAGTTCAACCTGCGGCCCCGATGAGTACACCGGCGCTTCTTTCAATAGTTCCAATGTCGCGGGTGCGGGGACGGGCAAAGTTCCGTGCGCGCATTTCACCGTTCCTCCGCCAACATTCANNTCAACCGCTCCCACCTCATGGAAGTGGACCTTCTCAATCGAGGTGCTGTGAATCTTCGCCTCGGCCGCTCCCAGCGCCTCGAAGATGCGAATCGAAGTTGCCTTCGCAGTCTCGCTGATCGAAGCCTTGCCAATGATCTGCCGAATCTCGTTCAGCCCGCGGCCGTGCTCGTGTGGCGCGGGCACTCCTGCCCGCGAAGACTGTTCACTCGATTCGTGCTGTCGAGCGTCAGCCTCACGCTGCCCGTGCGAGTGCGTGTGACCATGTGAGTGTCCATGCTCATGGTCGTGGGAGTGATCGTGCGAATGACTGTGTCCCCCCTGCTCCCAGAACACCTCCCGCGGCAGATCCTTCTCCCCATGCGAGTACACATCCACCTTGGTGGCCGAAATCCCGCTCCGCACCACCCGCGAAATTTCCAGCCGCGCACCGATGTCCAGCGCCGCAACCGTGTCCTCGAGCAGCTTCGGAGACACTCCCGCCTCCACCAGCGCGCCCAGAAACATGTCGCCGCTGATCCCAGAAAAGCAGTCTAGATAAGCGATGCGCATACAATTCAAAATCGTGAACCACGGAGGACACAGAGAATCACGGAGAAAAACCAGAGGAAAACGCCCCGTGCACCTCTGTGTCCTCCCTAGTCAAAGATTTTCGTCGAGGCCGCGAGGAACTTTCATGATAGGGAACGCTCCGCCTCTGCGTCAAACCAGCACCGCCTTTGCCCTCTGGTAGAATCACTCTTTTCTTCAACCACTTAGAGGATATTCTTGTATCAGCACCTGGAACGCCGCCTTGCCCAATCCGTGCGCGACTTTCTGCGCCGCACCTACCAGCTTGAAATCGCGAGCATTGTCATTGAGCAGCCGCCGAAAATCGAGTTCGGAGAATACGCACTCCCCATCGCCTTCGAGCTTGCCCGCAAGCTGCG
>PMCH01000300.1:0-29590 GCA_003154055.1 Acidobacteriaceae bacterium | reverse complement strand
GCGATCCTCGGCGACACGTTCGTCCGCCTGCTGCGTTTTGCGGGCAGGGAAGTGGACATTCAGAACTACATCGACAACACCGGCGTCCAGGTCGCGGACGTGGTGATCGGATTCCTGCACATCGAGAACAAGTCGCGCGCCCAGATCGAAGCCCTGACCGCCGCTCCGCAATTCGATTTCTACTGCTGGGACCTTTACGCTCGCGTTTCGCAGTGGTACGCCCAGGACAAGCAGAACCTGCAAGTCCGCTCTGCGACGCTGCACGCCATCGAGGAAGGGAACAACGAAACCGCGCAGATCGCCGACCTCATCTCGACCGCGATCATCAGGCGCCATCTCGAGACCATGGACCGCCTCGACATCGAATACGACTTCCTTCCCCGCGAGAGTGAAATCCTCCGCCTCCATTTCTGGGACGCCGCTTTCACCAAGCTGAAAGAATCCGGCGTTCTCACCCACGAGGAGGATGGCAAGAACGAAGGCTGCTGGGTGATGCGCAGGGCGGGAACTTCAAAAACCTTAACCACGGAGGACACGGAGGACACAGAGGACACAGAGGAAGGCAAGATCTCAGAGGAGGATCAAAAAGTCATCGTCCGCTCCAACGGCACCGTCGGCTATGTCGGCAAGGACATCGCCTACCACATGTGGAAGTTCGGTCTGCTCGGCCGCGACTTCGGCTATCGCAAGTTTTACCGCTATCCCAATGGCCGCGACTGCTGGATCTCGGCTGAGAACGGCGAGAAAGATCATCCCCACTTCGGCGACGTCGCGGAAATTTACAACGTGATCGACGCGCGCCAGTCCGAGGCGCAGAACACCGTCATCGAAGCACTCCGCGGCCTTGGTCACGGCGAAGCGGCCGACCGCTACACGCATTTTTCCTACGAGATGGTCGCGCTCACGCCCCGCTGCGCCGCCGAACTCGGATACGAATTGAGCGAGGAAGAAAAGGCCCGCCCCTGGATCGAAGTCTCCGGCCGCAAAGGCTTCGGCGTAAAGGCCGACGACCTGCTCGATGTCCTGATCAAGTCCGCCCGCCAAGAAGTCGATTCCCGCCATCCCGAACTGAGCGAGGAGGAACGGAAAACGATCGCCACGCAGGTTGCCATCGGTGCGCTGCGGTACTTCATGCTGAAGTACACCAAGCCTTCGGTGATCGCGTTCGACTTCAATGATGCCCTCAGCTTCGAAGGCGAAACCGGCCCCTACGTGCAGTATGCGGTGGTGCGTGCCGCCAACATCTTCCGCAAGGGCGGATTCGATGCGGACGCATTTTCAATCGCTGGAACAGACTTCGCACGTTACCTCGGCGGCGAATCCAACAATGACATCTGGGAACTCTGGCTTGCCGCCGCGAAAACTTCCTACATCATTGACCAGTGCCTTGCCACTACCGAACCGGCATATCTTGCCAAGCACGCGTTCCAGTTGGCGCAACTCTTCAACACTTTCTATCATCGCTATCCGATTCTTTCCGAAGCCGACGAGGGCCGGAAACAGTTCCTGCTGGCTACGGCGGCTGTCGTGCGTCGCGAATTAATTCGCATTCTGACGGCGATGGGCATCACCGTCCCGCCGGTCATGTAAGTACCCGGCGACAACTCCCCGCTTCCGCCGCGCATCTATTTCTGTAGCCACCTTTTGGAGCCACGAACATGAAAAAGCGAATTGTCGCTCTCGGAGTGTTGTGTCTGATCCTAGTCGGCGCGGCTGCCGCATCAAAGAAGAGCACGCCGCCCATTCCCCGTACTCTGGCCAACTCCCGTTACGTTTACGTGACCGCTTACGACGGGGACCAGTTCAACCAGAATCTCTTGCCCGACGATCGTGCAGCCATCGCACGCGTACAGGACGCGATCCAAAAATGGGGCAAACTCATCGTGGTGTACCGTCCAGAGGATGCCGATGTGATTCTGGCGATCGAGTCGCGTCCCTCGGAAGATGTACTGGCGGTGTACGACGCGAAATCGCCGGGACAAACCTATCTGTGGCGAACCATGGGCCGAGGCGGTCTGCAGAAAGGCGAGACGCCGCTCTTCACGGAATTCGAAAAGGCCTGGAAGCAAATGACGGACTGATCCGTTGCGCCGCCTCCGGACTCAATGGAGTTTGGGGGCGGCGCCACTGGTTGCACATCCTTGCATCCATATAAAAATTCCTCGATCCTGCCCAGCATTTCCTCGCTTTTTCTCCACTGCAAAACTTGGTCTCTTTGCAACTCGATGGTATACAATGACTTACCCATCTAGAGCCAGGGCTGCGATTGGCATCACCCGTGCTTAATCCAGAGTGGGCACAACAGAGATCCTGACCCAGGATCCAAAGTTTGAAGGTTTTTTCAGGAAAAGGAGCCCTGATACGATGAATCGTCTTTCACTGACCCTGATGCTGGCCGCGACCCTTGCCGCATCCATTGGCTGCTCGAGCAAGAATTATGTCCGCCAGCAGACCACTCCGCTTATTAACAAGACTAATGAACTCGACGACCTGACCGCGAAGAATTCGAAAGACATCAAAGACGTGGATCAGCGCGCGCAAGCCGGTATCCAGGCGGTGCAAGCCAAGGCGACTGAGGTCGACGAGAAGGCGCTCGCCGCCGGAAAATCGGCCGACCAGGCGCAGTTGATGGCCAGCAGCGCAGCACAGCGCGTCGATACCCTGACCAACACCGTCGTCAACCTTGACAACTACAAGCCGGTGGCAGAGACCTCCGTCCTGTTTGGTTTCAATAGGGACAATCTGACCAAGCAGGCGAAGGAAGCGCTCGATCAGCTCTCCACCAACGTGGCCAGCACCAAGGGCTACATCATCACGGTGGAAGGCGGGACCGATTCGGTGGGCAGCTCGGCGTACAACTACGATCTGAGCCAGCGCCGCGCCAACTCTGTCATCCAGTATCTGGCGGCGGAAAAGAATGTTCCGGCCCACAAGATCTACCTCATCGGCCTGGGCAAGGACAAGCCAGTCGAGTCCAACAAGACCTCCGACGGCCGCGCCAAAAACCGCCGCGTAGATGTCCATCTGATGACCAACACCGGCGCAGGCACGACTCCGGCGCCCGCACAGAGCCCGGCCCCGACGGCGAGCACGAATCCGCCGTCCTCAATGTAAGTTTTCTCCTCCTCCCCGGAGGACTTCGCCAAAGCAGGCCGCCCAAAATTGCGGGCGGCCTGTTTTTTTGGCATCGGCCTTGGGTGTCAGGCTTGGGATCTGGGCGCTTTTGCTCGCCTTCCGAGGCGTGAAAGACAAGTGCCGATCGCGCGTCCGAAGCGATACAATTCTGGTGTGCCCTTCCGAGCCGTAGCTGTGTGCGCTTTCGTGTTCGTGGCGGCGTTTTCGCTTGCCCAGGATGCCTCCGACAAGACATCGGATCGTAACCGCGAGGCTGCCGAAAGCTCCAGCCACGACACCCGCATTGACATCAGCGCGCCCAAGGACGACGCCAAGAACCATCCAGACAGCAAGTCCGCCATTGCTGACATGGAAGCCGCCGACTCGCCGGAGACGTCCGACGTTCAGGAGTTTCATCCCTGGAATCCGATGAAGGCGCTGAAGGACGTCGAGGTGGGGGACTACTACTTCAAGCGCAAGAACTACCGCGCCGCGCTCGACCGCTATAAGGAAGCTCTTTACTGGAAAGAGAACGACGCCATTGCCAGCTTTCGGCTTGCCCAGTGTCAGGAAAAACTCGGCAATAAAGAGGCAGCCAGAAAGTACTATGAGCAGTATCTGAAAATCCTGCCGGAGGGTCCTTTCGCAAAGGACGCTCACACCTCTCTCGACCGGCTAACTGCTCAAAAATAGCGGAACTGACGCTTCGTCAAATCTGCACATCGCAACGACCGCCGAGACGTTTCAGATATCTCCATCGCGGCATCAGGCAGCACTCCACTGCAAACAGCACGCCACCGCCAGAAGCCTTTTGCATCTCGGCGATGAACACGTGCCGCCGGTGCTGCAGGGTCTTGTCGAAGTAGAAGCCCTCGAGCCAGCGCGGATCCGCGGTGGGCCCTGACATCTTGCAAGTCACGACTCGCTCGAACTCCAGTCCGCGCTCCTTGCGCCGGCTCTCCATGGAACTTAGCGTGGCTTCCGAGGGTTGATCGGACGTGAGTTGGCAATTCCCCGGCAGCGGGGGATCCATTTCGCTCGAATCCAGAACGTCCTCCAATGCGGACTGTGCGCAAGTCCAAGAGGGAACCACCAACACCACGGCGAGGACGGCCAGGACTACTCCACTCACCCAAGCCAACGGCACGCGCCTTGGGGCGGGCTCGAAGACCCTGACATGCTTGCTTTTCAGCGCGGGATGCTGAATCGCAGTGTCGAGAAACTCCGCCAGCCCGAACGCATACGTTTGCAGCCTCTTCAACAGATCGGTCAGATCGGGGAGATCGCGAGCTGCTTCCGGACCTGCGGCCGTGCCAGAGAGCGCATGCACAGAGTCTTCCGCCTGTGTTTTCCGGTACCAATGCATCTCCTCCCGCAGGGCGAGCGCGATTTCCTGGAGCGGTGCGGGTAGAATTTCTCGCTGGCAAAGTGCTGCATGAGTCCCCAGAACCTCGCTCCCGAGCAGAAATCCCACGCACTCGGCCGTGTGGTCGAGAAACATGCCCGCAAAGTGGTAGAAGGAAGGGATGTCAACATCCAGTTGCACATGTCGCTGCCGAAGTTCAACCACCTCGGACGACACGGATGCGGAGCTCGTGTCCTGGCGTTCCGGCGCAGGGTTGNNCGCTTTTTCCCGGCGAGGGTCCCTTGTCGAAAAATCCTTTTCGTACGTGAGAAGCTTCCCCTCGAAGGCGGAGAGTTTCTTCTCCAGGTCCGCCGCGTTTGTCTCATCAAGATGCCAAGTCGGCATGCTTCTCCTCCGCGCCGGTCCGAGCGGAGGAAGTCCAGCCACCGCATCCACGAACCCGGCCAGGGAACCCGGTCCTTACTTCTCCACCCGCACGAAATCTCCAGTGGACGCGTTTACCGCCACCCGCAGCTTGACGTTGTCGCGGTCCGGACCGTACACCACGTGCCAGACCAGCATGTTCGTACTCCGATCCCAATCGACCACGTAGAAGATCGGCGTATCGGGAGCTTTTTCCAGCAGCTTATCTCCGCCGTGCTCCTGGGCCGCTTTCAGCGCCTGATCGGAATCAACCTTGAGAAACGCGATATCAAACACCTGGGTGCTGGTGTTGGTTGAGCTGTAGGTATCCTCGGTGCCGGGGGAAACCTCGCCGTTCGACCAGATGAAGGGTTTGGCGCCATGCTGTAAGGAAGAGCCAAATGAGGCGCGCCACGTTCCCGCCTTGCCGTCGCGGCCGTTGAACTCGGGGGTGACTTCCGATTCCAGGCGGTAAAGCTGCGCATCGCGCACCCAGCCGCGGGCCGCGATAAAGCACTTCTGGAATGCGGCCCGTCCGGTCAGTGCCTCAGGCGCCTTGGGTTTCGGTTTTTCCGCCGGAGCGGGCTGGTTGGAAGAACACCCCGCCATCGTTAATGCGAGAATAGCAACGACCAGTTTTTTCATGGCCATTTCCTGATCTAGTTTGGATAGCGGATCGCGAAGTCATTGTAACTGAACCTTCATCATGAACTCTCATCTCGAAAGGTTACGGAAGGAATTGGAAGGCGCGATGGCTGGCGCCACTCCCGCTGAACTCGCGAGCGGTCCGGAAGGGAAGTGGAGCCCGGTCCAGGTTCTGGAACACTTGTGGCTGACCTACAAGAACACCAGCAGGGGACTCAGCAAGTGCCTGGAGAAAGGCGCGCCGCTGGCTACACGGGCCACTTTCATCCATCGGGTGAAGACTCTCGTGGTGGTGAGGCTGAAGTATCTGCCGGGAGGCGCCAAGGCTCCGGAACGCGCCACTCCCCGCGGAACGGCTTCCAACGAGGTGCTGCGCTCGATCTTCCCGGAGATTCAACAAATGGACTCCGGACTGGCGGAATGCGAGCGCAAGTTCGGCGCCAATACCAAAATCATGGACCATCCGGTCCTGGGGCCATTGACGGTCCATCAGTGGCGAACCTTTCATTGGGTGCACGGCCGTCACCACGCGCGGCAGATTCGCGAACGGCTGGGAAGAGCCTGACCGTCAACTGGAAATAGCGAGCGACAAAATAGAAAGGCGCGGCCTTCGCCGCGCCTCTTTGGGCAGCCACCAAAAATTACTCGCGCATTTTCGATGGAACCCCGGCCTTCCGGGCCTGTTCCATCAAGTCGTCGAGTCCTTGCTTGGCGGCGTCCACCGCTTTCTGTTTGTCCTCGATCTGTTGTTTGTAGTCCCGGTCCTCTTTGTCCCACTGCGCGGAGTTCCGCATGCGATTGCCGGCGTCGGAATACATGGCCACCGCCTTCAGGCGGTATTCCCGCTGGGTGAGTTCAAGTTCGTGGCTCAACGCCGCGATTTTTGCTTTCTGGTCGTCGAGTTTTTTCTGCCATTCCTCGTTGACCCTGTCGCGCTCGGCTTGTTCCGCCTTTGTATCTTTCGCGGGCTTCGCGTCCGCCGGCACGGGGTTCGCGTTGGACTGATCCGCCGCCTGACTGTTGGCGCCGGTAGCCTGTCCGTTCGCGTCGCTCCCCTGTCCCACGACGCTCAGGTGGTCGTTCTTGGGAAGGTTGTCGTTGTCGAAGTAGTGGGTGGACGAAGCCGATGTCTGCTGCAGTTTCCCCTTGCGGTTCGACCTGGCTACGTCTCCCAGAGACTGTGCGGCTGCTCCGCCTACGCCCAGCAGCAGCGCCGCCCCGATTGCAATCCATGCCATGTGTTTCATCAGTGTCACCCTTCCCAGGCCCGCGATTCGTCGCGGCCTGTCATCGTTTTGTACTAGGAACCTGCTGCTGCGGCCTTGCTTCCCGCGAGGAAGCTCCCAATGGTCCGGTCCAGCCTCGCCGCTTCATTTGCAACATCGTCTGCCAACTGCCGTGCCAGTTCGGGGTCGCGGCTGCTCGCCAGTTGCTGCGCATATCCCGCGATCGTGGTCAGCGAATTCCTTAACCCCAGCGCCATTTCCGCGGAAACTTCCCGCCGCATCTCCTGGTCCTGCCGGATGCGGGCAATTTCAGTCTTGTCCGTGAGCACGCAAGTCGAGCCCATCAGGCTGGTATCTTCCCCGAGCACCGGGGATACCGTCAGCTCGAAGACTCGCTTTTGGCCGTCTGGAGTGACATAGTCCAGCCCCAGCGCGCGGATCACGACTTCTCCGCTCAGGGCAGGGGCGAGGGCCTCCTCCACGCTGTACTTGCCATAGGCATGGGCATCCTCCGGCCGGATGCTCGAAGTGCGGAACAAGTCCGCCGCCCGCATGCCCACGGGTGAGGCGAACCCGAGAAGCTTGCGGGCTGCCAGGTTCGCCTGCCGCACCAGGCCGCTGGTATTGAAAAACAGCACGCCGCAGGAGAGGTTGGCCAGCACGGTCGCGCTCAACGTGTCCGACGCTTTTGCCTTTCTCCGGTCTGCCAACTGCTGGGTCGTGAGTTCATGTTTCTGCTGCTTCAATTGCTGGATGACCGCATGATAGGTGTGCACCGGCATCCCGTCGGTGGCCATCGGCGCCTCAGACAGGGATTCTGTTTCTTCGGCCAGGCTCTTCCGCATCCGCCGGATGACAAACGCGCCCAACGCGAATGCAGACATGGCGACCACCGCCACCAGGGCCATTTGCAGAACCACCGGATTGAGCAAAAGCTTCACAGCCGCCCCCAATACCAGTGCAGCAACTGGTTTCCGAACAGGAACGACAGCAGCGCCATGCCTCCCAGAAACACTCCGAAAGGCATCTCGTAAAAGCGCAGAGCCAGGCGCGCGGATTGCCAGGCGCGCCGGCGTGCTTCGAGCGACGAAGTGCCCCGCGCCAGAATGCGCCGCGTGCGCTTGATCCAGACCGCCAGCACCGTGCTCACTCCAAACAGCGAACCCGCCAGCGAAGCCGCGAAAATCGTCAGCACCGTGAGCTTGGTGCCCAGGAACGCGCCGATCATGGCCATCAGCTTCACATCGCCGAATCCCATGCCCTCCACGCCCCGCGCCCGCAGATAGATGGCCGCCGCGCCGTACAGAAACGAAGCTCCCACCACCGCTCCGACCAGCGAATCCAGGACCGACCACAGCCGCCAGGAAACGTCGCTACTCAAGGGAAGCCGGACCAGCCCCGGCATGATCTGGGTAGCCAGATCGTTGACCGGAACCAGCAAGCTGAAAACAATTCCCAACGCCAGCCCGGGTAGCGTCAACGCGTCGGGCAGCAGTTTGGTTTCGGCGTCCGTGAATATCAACCCGAGCAACAGGTACCCCAGCACCACGCTCTTCAACATCGCCAGGTTCAGGCCGAAGTGCGCGTAGCAACTGAGAAACAGGACTCCGGTGAGCACCTCGACCACGAGATAGCGCACCGAGATCGGTTCTCTGCAGTTGCGGCATTTTCCCAAGAGAACCAGCCAGCTCAGCACCGGCAAATTGTCATACAGCGGAATCTGATGGCCGCAGTGGGGACACGCCGACCGTGGCGCGACCACCGACTTCCCCAGGGGGAGGCGGTAGATACACACATTCAGGAAGCTGCCGAAGGCAAGCCCCAGGGCGAAGATCGCGGCTGCAAAAAGAGGGTCCAAGTGAGCTAAATGCCCAGATTTTCTGGATTTGGCCGATTATAGCCCGATACGGTAGGAGACTTTAAGGTACGAAGGTCATTGTACTTCCGTCGTCTTTCCAAGCACTTGCAAGGAAAGCAGAAACCAGCGTCAGGCAACCCGGCTGGCCGTCTGTTCGTAGGGCAGGAATACCGAAAACACTGTCCCGCTGCGATCTCCGTTCACCCGGCTGCGGACGCGAATGGANNTGTCCGCTACCGTGATGCGAACTCCCTCGCGCCCGTCCGACCAATCTCGTCCCGCTTCCACCCGCACCTGTAACGACCCGCCGCGGTCCATCGCATCCACGGCGTTGACGAGCAAGTTCATCAGCAACTGCCGCAACTCCCCCGAGTACCCGTCGATTTCGCAACTGGTGCGGTAGCGCCGGGAAATGAGAATCCGTTTGCTCTCCAGCTTGCTGGAATACAGCAAAAGGATTTCGTCCATGATCTTGGCGGGATTCAGTCGGCTGGGACCTTTCGTGTCCCTGACAAACCCCAGCGTCTGCTGCGCCAGGCGGGCGACCCGGTTCACCTCATCTTCCGCCATGGAAAGATATTGCTCGGCCCGGCCCGGATCGTTACGAGCCAGATACAGCAGGTTGAGCACCGCTTCCAGCGGGTTGTTAATCTCATGCGCCACGGAGGCGGCGAGACGTCCGGCCGTGGCCAGTTTCTCGCTCCGGCGGATCGCTTCCTCCGACTGCTTCAGGGCCGAGATGTCGCGCGCTATCGCCGATGCACCGACAATCCCTCCCTTCGCATTCCGCAGCGGCGAAACCGTCAGCACGATTGGCACCAGGGTTCCGTCCTTGCGCATCCGCTCGGTCTGGTGAGATTCCACGTGCCCACCTTGACTCAGGACGACGATGTTGCGCCCCGACTCCGCGCGTCTCTCCGGCGGCGATAACAACAACACCGGAGAACCCACCGCTTCCTCGGCGCTATAACCGTACAAACGCTCCGCGCCGCGGTTCCAACTGGTAATCACCCCTTCTCGGTCGGTACTGAAAATCGCGTCGTCGGAGCACTCCACGATCGCGGCCATCTCGCGCACGGTACGTTCCGCGCGTGACTCGGCCTGCGTTTTCTGCCGGGCCAGGCTACTCACCAGGACGGCCATCGCGAGAAACACAAACAGCTTCTCCAGATCGGCGCCGCTCAACGAAAAGGCAAACCTGGGAGGCAATACGATGAAATCCAAGCAAGCCGCGGACAGAAATGAGCAGAGTAGCGCTGGTCCAAAACCGAAGAAACGCGCGGCGATTACCACGGCAGCCAGAAAAAAGGCGAAAGGCTCGCGGTGCAACACGGGAGAGAGGATCCAAATGCTCAACGCCAACCACACCGCGAGCACCGCGCCCGCGTAGGGGAGGAAATTCGGATGGCGCAGGGCCGCAATCCACCGCATCGGATTGGGCTGGTCGTTCGACATAATGAAGGTCGCAGGGCGACGACTGGCGTCGCATCGCTAAACGAAGGGGTAATGCTGACTGCCAATGACTGAGAGAACTCTAGCAGCAGGACGAGCCCGCGACAACTTGCGGAACGGGGTCTGCAGAATCCCGGGCGAACCGGGAATGCGTCCGCTGGGTCGCACTCCCGGTTCCTCCGGTACTACTTCTGCTGCAACGACTCGATGTACTTGGTCAGATTGGCAACTCGCTGTTGCACTTCTGAAGAATGGCCTCCGCTCATCTGCCAGAACAGGTTGCCCCACATCGGCATATCCTTTGACCCGTGCGCCGGCAGGACGGCTTCTCCGCGAATCACGGCGGTGACTTTCATCCCCGGATATTTGCCCCCGTTCTTTTGCGCGAGCGTGGTCAGGTCCGGTGGCGGGACCTTCAGCGCCGACGCCGCAGGACCATCACCCTTGCCGCTGGTGCCGTGGCATACCGCGCAATACCCTTTGTACATCTCCTGGCCCGACGCGGCCGAGGTCGGCTTGATCGGAACGTGTTTCACTTCCTTTTGCATTTCTTGCCCGAACGAAATCGTCGCCAATGCGATGACCACGATCAGAACAGCCCACTGGTTTCTGCGCATGTTTTCCTCCTCGGGAAGGCACCACTCCCGATTCCATCCATTCTCGACCACCCGACATTCTAACCCCATGCCGAACCCTTGGCCGTGAAACACGTCACAACGAGATGTGAGGACGGTACGGATCGAAGGACAGGCGGGTCCACGTAGTCGAAACCCACAATAACAAAGGGCGTCCGCTCTGGACGCCCTGGGTAGGGACTCGCATACCAGTTACTGGGGAGTATCTAACTTGTGACGGCCGGCGTCCGGACCCGCGGCCGGCGTCACAGTCAGTGGTGACTGCAAGCTGAAATTCAGCACGGTCTCGGTGGGCAACTTAATCTGCTGGCCCTTGGTGGCCGCCTGCACGCCGCCTCCCAGTCCGCCTCCGGCCGCTGCTCCGATGCCCGCACCTTTTCCGCCGCCCGCAATTCCGCCGATGATTGCGCCAATCGCCGCTCCTGCTCCGACCTTCTCCGCGGTATTTTTGCCCCGCGAACTGCCTTCCCGGCGATACTGATCGGTCTGGATGCTATAGGACCTGCCACCCACCACGATCCGGTCCAATTGCAGTACCAGTTCAGATTTTCCGGCAAACTTCCCGGCACTCTTCACATCCACAATGTGGCCCTGCACGTCGTAGCCCGAGGGAAGCACGATGTCTCCCTCCACCGACAGCGGCGAATCGAGCGTTGCCCGAAAAGTCTGCCCCGGCTGCGATGTCTCCGTGTCGATGGCATCGACCAGTCGAATGGCCATCGTCGTCCCCGAAGGAATGGTCACCTTCTTCGGAGCAGGCGGAGGCGGGGGAGTCGTGGGCGCAGTTGAGGCTTCCGGCGGAGCCTGGTGGTCCGTCATCGCACCCAGGGCCGCCGCGGGAGCGACTGCCGCCACCGGGGCGGGNNATGCCTGGGACCGCTGACGCATAGCGCGCGGCGGCCGTCCGTTGCGCGTCATTCTCCACCACGCCTGAGAGTGTGACCACTCCCTCCGCGGTCTGCACCGTAATCGCCTTGCCCTGCAAGCCGGAATCGGCGCTCAGCTTCTCCTGCACCTGGCTGGTCACCTGGCTGTCATTCGGCGTCTTGGCGCAACCCGCGCCCATCGCCACCACCGCCAGCAATAGAACCAACCCTGCATAAACTCTTGCCCTGGATCTCATAAACACCTCAGAAATTGGAAGACGAGATTCTCTGTAGTTTAGATGCTGGCAAGCAGCCTGGGCACACCAAAATTTCAGGCTGGGTTGGCTAGACTCGTGCGTTGGAGGCTGGTGTTGGGCGCAGGTCCGTATTCCCGAATCGCCGCTCAGCCCTGGTGCAGGAACCGATAGTCCAGAATGGATGCAGCCAGTCCGAAAGTGTCCTCGGAGGCGTGCGACTCTTTCGCGCGAATCAGGCGGCCCTGGCAGAGGACGCTGCTGTTTTTCTGTCCCGAAATTTCTTCCGGCATTTCGAACACCATCTCCACCAGTGCGTTGGCCGGCAGTTGTTGCGATCCGAAGAACATGACGCCCGACTGGCTGATGTTCTGGATGTTGCCCTCGTACCAACTGGCCAGATTTTTTACCCGGTAACGAATCGGCAGGCTCAACTTCAAACGACGCGCGCGCGGCACCCAGGTCGGCTGTTTTTGCCCCGACCGCCGCCGTGCCGCCGTGGTTTCCGGGACCGGGTGCTCGACCCGCGTTCCCCGCCGCATCGTCTTCCAGTCGTACTGGTAGGCGACGGCGCACAACAGGCAAACCTGGTAGTACTCTCCGTTGGCGGATCGCCGAGGCCAGGAAAACTCGTGCGAACAGCGACCTAACATGAGAACATCCATGAGCTTTTGCGGCATGATGATGGCGCCCGGAAGCTTGCGCTCTTCCATCTTCCAATGAGTGCCGCGGAAGCGATAGGTTACTTTCGTGTACTGTGGCACAGGCCCTATGCTTTTCTGTAGGGCGGTTACTGACTTCGCTGAAACTCCTTCTCGATGGAACAGAGACTTTCTCGCGCAGCCTTCATACTCACCGGCGGGCGCAGTTCCCGGATGGGGGCCGAAAAGGGCTTTCTCAAGTTCGGCGCGCAAACGCTGGTCGAGCGGGCCCTCACCGTCGTGGCTGCCGTCTGTCCCCAGGTCGCCATCGTCGGGGACCCTGCGAAGTTCTCCAGATTCGGAACGGTCCTCGAAGATGTCTATCGGGATGCGGGACCTTTAGCGGGCATTCACGCCGCGTTGCGCCAGTCGTCCGCTGAACTGAACTTGATGCTGGCCGTGGACATGCCCTTCGTCTCCCCGGACCTGCTCACATTTCTGTTTGCATCCGCGGCCAGCACCGGCGATCTAGTCACTGTTCCGCGTACCGGTCGCGGATTTCAGCCGCTCTGTGCTGTCTATCGCACCGGCTTCGCCCTTCCTGCGGAGCATGCCTTGAGGGCAGGGAAGAACAAGGTTGACGCAGTGTTTTCCGGCCTCCCGATCCGCATTGTCGAAGAAAGCGAACTGGAAGCTGCGGGCTTTTCCGAGAAGGTCTTTCTAAACGTCAATACCCCGGAGGATCTGCGAACCGCCCAAACCGGTTCCCTTTAGGGTTGAGCCTTGCCACCCTCTCGTGCCATCCTGATGTCCATGGCCGACGCACCCCTTTCGCCTTACATCGAGTTCAAGCACGTCTCCAAGGCCTTTGGGGACAACCACGTACTGCGCGATGTCAGCTTCGACGTGCTGCCTGCGGAGATGGTCTGCATCCTCGGCCGCAGCGGTGTCGGTAAATCCGTTGCGCTCCATCAGATCATGGGGTTTCTGAAGCCGGACTCAGGCCGCGTCATCGTCGCCGGCGAGGACGTCACCGACTACAACGAATTGCAAATGGAAGCGATCCGCAAGAAGGTCACCATGGTTTTCCAGAACGGCGCGCTCTTCGATTCGCTGAGCGTGGCCGAGAACGTTGCTTTCCCGTTGCGCGAAAGAGGCGAGCTTTCCGAGGAGCAGATCTTTCAGGTGGTGGACGGCCTGCTCGAAATGGTTGGCGTCAAGGAGATGCGGGAACTGCTGCCCTCCGAGCTCTCCACCGGAATGAGGCGTTCGGTGGCAATCGCGCGCGCACTATCGGCCCAGCCGGAGTGTGTCCTCTACGACGAGCCCACCACCATGGTCGACCCGCTCATGGCGCAACTGCTGGGCGATCTGATCGCCCGCCTTCAACTCCAGTTGCATCTGACCAGCGTGGTCGTCACTCACGACATGCGCCTCGCCAAGAAGCTCGCTGACCGCATTGTCTTTCTGCACGAAGGGCGCGTCATTTTTTTCGGGCCCTACAAGGAAATGGAAAAATCCGAAGAGCCGATCCTGCGGGAATTCCTGGAACTGGACGAGTTGAAGCTGGAAGCGTGAAAAAGTGGCGAGTGCCGAGCGCGAAAGGCGAGTCGAGTTGTTGCTCCTACTCGCGACACGCCACTCGCGACTATTCAGAACCCTTTGCTCACCAACTCCTCCACCGTAATCGAACTCTCCGCAGCCGGCGCCGCCATCATCTTCTCCACATACTTGGCGATCAGGTCCGCCTCGAGATTGACCGGATCGCCCGGTTTCAACGAATTGAGATTCGTCATCTCGACCGTATGCGGGATGATGGCAATGGTGCAGCGGTTCTTTTCCAGCTTTGCGACCGTGAGGCTGATGCCCTCAATCGAGATCGAGCCCTTGAACACGGTGTACTTTTCGACGTCGCGCGGCATTTCAATGTGCAGCCACCAGTTCTCGGAATCCGCGATGCGCTCCAGTCCGATCAGTTTCCCCACGCCGTCCACGTGGCCCTGAACGATATGTCCGCCAAAGCGCCCGTCGGCCTTCATCGGCAATTCGAGATTCACGAGCGCTCCCTGGCGAATCCGCGAAAATGAGGTGCGGCTCCATGTTTCCGGCGCCAGATCGGCGCAGAACGATTTCGGCTTGATGTCGAGTGCCGTCAGGCAGACCCCGCTCACCGCGACACTGTGTCCGGTGCCCAGTTCTTTCGGTGTATTCACGGCCTCGACTGTGATTCGCCGATTTTCGCCGCGCTGCTCGATCTTCACGACCTTGCCCACTTCTTCGACAATTCCGGTAAACATGAGCCCTCCAAATGCAATCTCAGTCCTTGTACGGGTCCTTCAAATAGCCTTCAACCGCGAAATCCTCGCCGAAATAGTGCAGTTTGACCTGCTTCAGGTTTTTCGCCTTTCCGCCGATTCCCTCGCCGCCGGTGAAAGGCACTGCTTCCTCTCCGAGAATCCTGGGCGAAAAGTAGAGAAACACCTTGTCCACCGCGTCTGACGCCAGGGCCTTCCCGTTCACCTGTGCGCCACCTTCGATCACCAGGCTTGTGATCTCGAGTTTTCCCAACCGCTCAATCACGGTTGCGAAGCTGGGCCTTCCGTCCGCGTCTGCTGGCGCAATCTGTTCCACTCGGATGCCCTTTGCTTCCAATGCTTGCCTGGCATGTTCTTCGGCCGTGGAGTAAAAGACGAGCACATCGTGATTGGCGGTCTGGACCAGGCGAGACGCAATCGGAGTGCGGAGGTAGGAATCCAAAATCACACGCAGCAGCTTGCGGCGGCGCGGAAGGCCACTGCGATCGGTGAGCAGCGGATCATCTGTCATGACAGTGCCGACCCCTACCAGCAACGCGTCCTGTTGATGGCGAAGCCGCTGCACATGGGCTCGCGCGACTTCCCCCGTAATCCATTGCGTGCGCTGCGCGCCCTTCTGCTCGGCGGTCGTGATGTGGGCCGGCGGCGCAATCTTTCCGTCCAACGTCATTGCTGACTTCAGCGTGACCAGCGGGAGGCCCGTTCGGATGTACCTGGCGAAGCTCTCGTTCAGCTTTTTGGCTTCCGCCTCGCCTAGGCCGATGTCCACCTGGATTCCGGCAGCCCGCAGCCTGGCGAACCCGCGGCCCGCCACCTGTGGATTCGGATCCACCATCGAGCAGACCACCCTCCGAATTCCCGCCGCAATTACAACGTCAGCACAGGGTCCGGTGCGCCCCTGGTGGGAGCAGGGTTCCAGATTGAGGTAGAGAGTCCCGCCGCGAGCGCGTTCGCCTGCCTGCTCCAGGGCGAGCACTTCTGCGTGCTTCACGCCGTCATAGGTGTGCGTTCCGGCTCCGGCTTCCTTACCAGACGAATCCAGCACGACCGCGCCCACAGCCGGATTTGGCGACACCAGCCCAATCCCACCGCGTGCCAGTTCGAGCGCGCGCCGAATATGGAGTTCGTCATGAGTCATCAAAGGGCCACTTCACCACGGAGGCACAGAAGCACGGAGAAAAACCTCTTCACAAGTTGCGCGGTGGGAAGCTGCTATTCTCGTCTTCCTCATCGGGCTCTGCCAATGCTACTGCGCCAGATCGATTTTGCGGACCGCGTCTTTTGGGCGATGGTACGCCTGCCAGAGGATCTTCAACCGATTCGGAGGGCTCTCGGGGACGAAATAGGGTCCGGATGAAGCGGACAACCAACCACAGTACCGCCAGGGCAATTGCTAGTTGCCACCAGACATCCATAAAGTTATCTTCCTCCGTGCCCCCGTGGTGAATTATCAGGAGAACAACGAATCCACAAACTCCTTCGCGTCAAACGGCAGCAAATCTCCCACTTTCTCGCCCACGCCCACAAATCGCACCGGCAATCCCAGTTCCCGCGAGATCGCGACCACCACTCCGCCCTTGGCAGTTCCGTCAAGCTTGGTCAGCACGATCCCAGTCACAGCGGCCGATTGCGTGAACAGCCGTGCCTGCTGCAACCCGTTCTGGCCCGTCGTCGCGTCCATCACCAGCAGGGTTTCATGCGGAGCCCCGGGCACGATGCGTTCTGCCGTGCGCTTCATCTTCTCGAGTTCCATCATCAGGTTCTGCTTGGTGTGCAGTCGCCCCGCGGTATCCACGATCACGTAGTCCGTTTTCCGGGAAGTTGCCGATTGCAGGGCGTCGAACAGCACGGCCGACGGGTCGCCCCCGGATTTCGTTTTGATCACTTCGGTGCCGGTGCGCTGCCCCCAGATTTCCAGTTGCTCGATCGCCGCCGCCCGGAACGTATCGGCGGCGCACAGCAGCACGGTTTTGCCCTGGGCTCGAAACAGTTGCGCCAGCTTGCCGATCGTGGTTGTCTTCCCCGTGCCGTTGACTCCCACCACCAGGATGACCTCTGGCGTGCCGTCCACTCTGGTCACAGGGCGCGCGGCAGTCGAGTTCAAGATCGCGAGCAGCTCTTCCTTCAGCAGCCTCTTCAACTCGTTCACATCTTTGATCTGTTTGCGATCGGCCTTGTCCCGCAGTTTCTCCAGCACTTCATGGGTCGTGGTCGTGCCCAGGTCGGCGCCGATCAGGGTTGCTTCCAGGTCATCCAGCGTCGCGCGGTCGATCTCCTTGCCCATCGACACAACATCTTCGATGCGTTCGGCCAGGTTCTCGCGGGTGCGCGAGACCGCCTCCTTCATGCGCTCAAGAAAACTCGGTTTCTGTTCTTCGTCCAGGCTGCCAAAAAGGGTCTGAATCATGACGTATCAGCCGATTATATAGGCGGGAAGGGAAGAGGGCTTCGTGGTCTGACGCCGCCGGGCGAAAGTGAGATTTCCGGCGATGTAGTGATTTTGGCGTTGCTCGGAGCCGAGAGCCAATAGCTAACGGCCAAACGCTAAGAGGCTCGCTCGCAGCAGCTAGGTGCGTCCGGTAGCGATAGTAAGCGGATCGGCGGGAGCGTCGGGCGGTACCACCGGCATAACTGGTTCCACCACCGGCGCCAGAGTCAGATGTTTCTGAATGCGGATTTCACCGCGCTGGTAAACCGCCATCAGGGCATTGACCGCGGTTGGGTCCAGGCGCTTCCCGGACAAATCACGGATGATTTTCAAGGCGTCCAGCGGATCGTGCGCCTTCTGATAGGGACGGCTGGTGGTCAGGGCGTCGAATGTGTCTGCCACCGCGATCACGCGCGGCAGTAGCGGGATTTCCGCATCCTTCAGACCGTAGGGATAGCCGCGTCCGTTGATCGCCTCGTGATGCAATTCGATTCCCGGCAGCATCTCGCGCAACTGTGGGACCGGCCGCAGGATGTTCGCGCCCTTGGTGGTATGGGTCTTCATGATCTCGAATTCTTCGGTAGTCAGGGCGCCGGGTTTCTTCAGAATCCGGTCTTCAATACCGATCTTGCCCACGTCGTGAAGTTGGGCCGACACGCGCAGGATTTCCAGGAACCCGGGGTCCAGCTTCATCTCACGGGCGATCATCAACGAGTACTTCGTGACCCGGTCCGAGTGGCCGCGTGTGTAGGGGTCTTTTTCGTCGACTGCGCCGGCCAGCATCTGGATCGATCCCATGAACAGCGCTTTGTTCTCTTCAGCGGCGCGTTTCAAGTCCTCGACGAACTGCTCCAGTTCTTCCGACATAGTGTTGAAAGTAGCTGCCAGCTCTCCGATCTCGGTCCGCGTTGACAGGTGGACGCGCTGGGTGAAGTCGCCACGTGCAATGGCCCGGCTGGATTGGGCCAGCACTTCCAGTGGGCTGGTGATCTTCCGCGCCGAAAAAATGCTTAGCCCCACGCTCAGGAAGACTGCCAGCAGCGCCAGCAGGCGGCCCGTACGCTGCATTTCAAAAATGCTGCGATAGGCCTCGTCCTGCGGCTTCTGCACCACCACCGCCCAGTCCAGCGCGGACACTGGACTGTAGGTGCCCAGCATCTGCGTTTTTTTCTTGCCGTCGCGAACAGCAAACTCGCGAGTCGCCGCCAACTGGGCCTTGGCGCCCTCGCCCACAAAGCTGCGCACGATGTCGAAGTTGTTCATGTCCTGCCCGGTGGCATATTCGGGCGCCGCTGCTGCCACCAGTCGTCCCTGGCTGTCTACCACGTACGGCATCAGGCCCGAGTGGCTCACTTCCTGCAGGCGCCGGATCAGGAATTGCTGATCCACCACCGACCCGATCATCCCCAGGAACCGTCCGCCATACATGATGGGCACGCTGACCAGCATCACGGTACGGGCGGCCTTTCCGCCCCCCACTACCAGGGGTTGCCCGCTGTAGCCCCGTCCCTCATGGGCGGCGGCATAGGCGCGTTCCAGTTCCCGTTGCAGGAAAGCGTCGGGTTCAATGCGACCCGCCGAAATCCCTTTGGCATCGGCGTTCAGCACCGTGGCGTAGGCAATGTCGTTGGAGGAGGAAACGAAATTCTCCAGCAGCGCCCGCAGTTCCGGCGCTTCAATATTCTGCGACCCGATATCATTTCCGCTGGTGACCTGAATCGAAGACGACAGGTTGGCCAGCATCATGCGCAGCGTTTCCTGGTGCTGCGAGATATCGTCCGCCAGCGAGCGCGTCACCGTATTCTGCAGAAGCATCTCGTCGGTCTTCAGCCGTCCCCGGTTCAGTTCTTCCATCTGCGCCGAGTAGAAATACATGGGCACCACACTGATCGCCAGCAACACGCCCAGGATGACGTAGATCAGCGGGACCCGCGACGGGATGGGCAGTTTCAGTGGCAATGGATAGTCCGGCGACCCGGGCGCAGCGGGGGCTACGCGCGGTTCGGCTTGCTCCCATTCTAAGTTTCGCGCCCGCAGAAACCTTAGGTGCTTTCAGTACAACTACCGTTACCGAAGTACTCAATCGCCGATCACCATCGTCCCGGTGCCCGGCATCCGGGCGGTCACTCTTGTGATTCCTCGACCGGCGCTACGTGCCCAAGATCACGCCAATCCCGGTTTCCGCCGTGATACAAACTCTGCATGATCAGAAAGCCTGTCCCGCCTCCGTCGCCAAGCTTTATCGCCCACGCTCCCTGCCGGGCGGACCTGGCCGGGGGCACAATCGACCTCTGGCCCCTCTACCTGTTTCACCCTGGCGCTTTGACCCTGAACTTTGCCCTGGAGATCCTGACTACCTGCCGCATCACGCCCTTGCCCGACCAGCGAATTGAACTCTGTTCGCTCGATACCAAGAAGCAGGACACGTATGCGAATCTCGATGAACTGATGGCCGCCAAGAGCCATCGCCATGCCCTGGCCGCTTATCTGGTCCGGTTCTTTGCGCCCGAGCGCGGATTCCGCCTCGAAACCAAATCGCAGTCCCCGGTCGGCGCGGGCATTTCGGGCTCCTCGGCTCTCATGATCGCCACCACCGCCGCCCTCGCTCGCTTCACGGGCCGCGATCTGGAACTGGAAAGAATGCGGATCATCGCCCAGAACATCGAAGCCCAGATCATCAGCGTGCCGACCGGTTGCCAGGACTACTACCCCGCCCTCTACGGTGGTGTCAGCGCCGTCCACCTGGAACCCGATGGGATCGTCCGCGCTCCCGTGCCCGTTGCTCCCGAAGAGATCGAGATGCGTTTTGTTCTTGCTTACACGGGTGCGCCGCGGCAGTCCGGCATCAACAACTGGGAGGTTTTCAAGTCCCACATTGACGGCGACAAGCGTGTTTTCCGCAATTTTGAGAAGATCGCCGCCATCGCTCGCGACATGCACCAAGCTCTCCTGCGTCACGATTGGGAGGATGTGGCCCGCCTGCTGCGCGAGGAATGGAAGTTGCGCCGCACCAACGCGCCTGGGATCACCACTCCACTGATCGACAAGCTGATCGCCGTTTCCGCCAAGACGGGTGGCCGCGCCGCCAAAGTCTGCGGCGCCGGAGGTGGTGGCTGCGTCTTATTCATGGTGGAAGAAGGCGCGAAGGAGTCCGTGGCCCATGCCCTGGCCGAAGCCGGAGGCCGCATCCTGCCTTTGCGAGTGGCACGGGAAGGCCTCAGATTCTCCGAAGAGCCGTGACTTGTCAGAATCAGGATTGTCTTGTCCTGATTTTCGAGCAACCGCTTCGCTTCCGGCCGGAGCTATAATGAGCTCATACCGGCCCGGGGTGTTTTATGTCGTTGCGCCGCGTTTTTCTGCTGTTTGTCCCGCTCTTGATCGGCTCAGTGCTGGCGCCTGGCGAGAACACTCCACCGCCACGCATCACCCGGCAAACTCGCCAGGAAATCGTCCGCGCCTTTAACTCCGAATTGGTTTACATTCGCTCGCCCTTCCCCATGGGGAAAACAGGGCTGAAGCTCAAGAACGGAGTCATCACTCCCAGCGGCCCCGAGTTGCAGCAAAAAATGGCTCTCTGGGGCCCTGCCGCGAAGCCCGGAGATCAGGCCCGCATCACCGACATCGTCATCAAAGACGACCACATTCACTTCGAGTTCAACGGCGGTCCCGTCAAGAAACAGAAGTGGTACCAGCACATCCAGGTGGGCGGCAGCGGAGGATCGACTCCGATTGCTCCCTCCGACTCGAACGCCAACGCCCGCGGTTCGTTCGTGGACCTCTGCTTCGACAAGTACGTTCCCGAGATGACCGGGCCCGAACTGAAGCAACTGCTTCGCCCCGTATTCGATTTTGATTCCAAGTCGCCCGTGGATGCGTATCTTGAGACCGTTCCACCCAAAATCCGCGACGCCATCAAAGCTCATCAAGTGCTGGTGGGGATGAACCGCGACATGGTGCTCTATTCCAAAGGACGTCCGCCGAAGAAGATCCGCGAGCGCGCCGACGAAGTTGAGTTTGAAGAGTGGATCTACGGCGATCCCCCGAAAGACGTGGATTTCGTTCGCCTCGTGGGCGATGAGGTGGTGCGGGTCGAGACCATGAAAGTGAACGGCCAGAAGGTCATCCGCACCGAGAAAGAAGTCGATCTTGGGGAAGCCGCCCTCGCGCAGAAACAGCAGGAACGCCCCATCAATGCACCCACACTGCGCCGACCCGGAGAAGAGATGCCGGATGGCCACCCCGCAGGTGGGATCAACGGAAACGGCCCAGTCACGGGACCCCAGCAGACGGACCCCAAAGGCAATCCGGTGCCGAACTTGGTGTGAACTTGAAGAGCAAGGAGACAGAGAGCTATGAAACGACTCTTCGCTTTGTGTTTGCTCACTACGGCATTTACCTTTGCAGAAGAGCCACCGGAACTCTCGGTTCGATCAATGGACATTCCGAGGTATCCGCCCCTGGCTTATCAGGCGAGAATTCAAGGTACAGTTGAGTTGAGGGTTGCGGTCAACCCGGACGGTCAAGTGACCAAGGCGACCGTTACCTCTGGTCCCACTCTGCTGCAAGGGTTAACCGCCGAGAACATCAAGACGTGGCATTTTGCTCCTTCGGCGGGAGGCAAGTCTTCAGAACTTGTCATTAGATACGAGTACAAAATCGAAGGGAAAGAAATCCCTTACCTGTTACCGGATAAGCAGAGCTTTCGCGTCAAACTCGAACTTCCGACGAGCGTGGAAATATCCGCGCCTCCGATGAAGATTGACACTATTGTTACCGATTCGAACTAGGGAACCGTACGACTCGTCGGTGACATTGGCATCTCAACCCGTTCTCCCTCTAAACTAGTGCTGTGAAGATTGCCCTCGGTCAGATCAACCCCACCGTCGGGGACTTCTCGGGCAACGCCGCCAAGATAGTCCAGTTCTCGTTGCGGGCGCGCGACGCCGGCGCCGGTCTGATCCTTTTCCCTGAACTATCGGTGTGCGGGTATCCACCCCGAGACCTGGTGGAGCGGCCTTCATTTGTCACGCGCAACCGCGAGTCCGTTGAGAAGATCGCTGCGGAGACCATGGGCATCGCCGTCATCTGCGGCCTGGTTACTCCCGCCCACGCCGAGACCGGCAAGTCGGTGATGAACTCCGCCGCTCTGCTGCGCGACGGCCGGGTGGATTTCATCCAGTCGAAAATGCTGCTTCCCACCTACGACGTCTTCGACGAGGCGCGCAATTTCGCTCCCGCCAGGAGCCAGCAACTTTTTCCCTTCTGCGGGAGCCAGATGGCCTTAACGATCTGCGAGGATGCGTGGAACGACAAGCATTTCTGGGACCGCCGCCTCTACGGAGTTGACCCGGTCGAAGAATTAGTCCGCGCCGGGGGGGATTTCGTGCTGAATATCTCCGCCTCGCCCTTCTGGCTGGGGAAGCGCGAACTCCGCCGCGACATGCTCACCGCCATCGCCAAGAACGACAAGGTCCCGGTCGCCATGGTGAATCTGGTGGGAGGCAACGACAGCCTGGTCTTTGATGGATCGAGCCTGGTAATCGCGCCCGACGGCAAAATTGTCGCACAGGGCAAGTCGTTCGCGGAAGACCTGATCTATTTCGATTCCCGGACCCTGACCGGCGAGATCCACGATCAGATCGCGGGCGAGGACGCCAGTGCCTACGAAGCGCTCGTGCTGGGCACGCGTGACTACGTCCGCAAATGCGGGTTCCATAAAGTGATCATCGGCCTCAGCGGAGGCATCGATTCCGCGCTCACGGCCGCGATCGCGGTCGATGCCCTCGGTCCCGAGAACGTAATCGGCGTCGGCATGCCCGGGCCCTATTCCTCCGAGGGTTCGATTGACGACGCTCGCCAATTGGCCACGAACCTCGGCATTCGCTTCGAACTGCTCTCGATTAGCGAGATCTACGAAGCCGCTCGCTGCACCCTCAATCCCGTCTTCGCCGGTCTGCCCGAGGACGCCACCGAGGAAAACATCCAGTCTCGCGCCCGTGGCATGCTCCTGATGTCCCTGTCCAACAAGTTCGGAGCTCTAGTGCTTTCCACCGGCAACAAGAGCGAACTGGGCGTAGGCTACTGCACTCTCTACGGCGACATGGTCGGCGGACTCGCGGTGATCTCTGACGTCCCCAAGACAATGATCTACCGCCTCAGCGCCTACGTGAATTCCCGCCGTCCAGTGATCCCCCAGGCCACCATCGACAAGCCTCCGTCGGCGGAATTGCGCCCCGATCAGAAGGACTCCGACTCCCTGCCGCCCTACGACGTCCTCGACGCGATCCTCGAGGACTACGTCGAGGAATCGCGCTCCGCCGAACAGATCGCCCGCTCCCACAATTTCGATCTGGATCTTGTGAAACGCGTCATCCGCATGGTCGAACGCGCCGAATACAAGCGTCAGCAAGCCGCACCCGGAATCAAGATCTCCGCCAAGGCCTTCGGCTACGGCCGCCGGTTTCCCATCGCCGCCAAGTCGGAGCTCTGACGGTTTCGGAAGGGTTGCCGGACTCGCACACAATTGCGATAACATGAAAAGATCAGTGGGATTTCACGAGGTGCCTATGCGATTTGCCGCGACTTTGATCGCCGTGTCTCTTCTTGGCGCTAGTCTGGCTTGGTGCGACGAAGGCCATCAGCACGCGCTCACCGAGAAAGAAGTTGGTTCCGTGCACTTTGCGACCTCCTGCTCGAAGGCTGTCGAAACCAGCTTCCAGCGCGCCGTAGCCTTGCTGCACTCCTTCCAGTACGAGCAGACCAGGGCCGCGTTCACTGACATCTCCAAGCAGGACCCACAATGTGCAATGGCCCAGTGGGGTGTCGCCATGTCGCACTATCACGGCCTCTGGCATAACGGTGATACCGCTGCCGGACGTGTAGCTTCCCGTAGAGCGCAGGAAATCGCCGCCGGGAATGCCGCGACCACTGCCCGCGAACGTGCCTACATTGATGCGCTCGCCGAAGTCTACAAAGAAGACGGCAAAGACGAATACACGCACGCTCAGGCTTTCGAACAAAAGATGGGAGCAGTGCAGGCCGCCTATCCCGACGACACCGAGGCCGCGATTTTCCATGCGCTGCTGCTCGACGTCACCGCTCCCAAGACCGACAAGACCTTTACCAACCAGCGCAAGTGCGGCGAAATCCTGGAGCCAATCTTCGCCAAGCAGCCCAATCATCCGGGCGTCGCTCACTACATCATTCATTGCTACGACAATCCTCTTCTAGCCGAAAAAGGATTGTCCGCCGCGCGTAAGTACGCGACCATCGCGCCCGCCTCCGCTCACGCCAACCACATGCCGTCGCATCTGTTCACACGTGTGGGATCATGGGAAGAATCCGTCCATTCCAACCGTCGGTCCGCCGAGCTGGCCACCCAGGCGGAAGGCACCTCTTCCAACGGAGAAGCCCGCGATCAGCGCCTGCACGCCATGGACTACCTCGAGTACGCCTACTTGCAGGAGGGGCGCGTCTCAGAGGCCCGGGCGGTTCTGGACGAAATGAATTCACTGAAGCCGGTCCCCGGACTGACACTAACCGGAGGCTACGCGCTGGCGGCGATTCCGGCACGTTTCACAATCGAACTCGGCAAGTGGGAAGATGCTGCTCGTCTTGAACCCCGTGCCGAAAGCGTTCCTTGGGCACAGTCCATCACGTGGATGGCGGTCGGCTTGGGCGCGGCTCACTCGAAAGATATTACTCGCGCAGCCGAGGCAGAACGGAACCTTGGACGTCTGCGAGATGCCGCTGCCAGCAATCAATATTGGTCGAACCAGATCGAGGTACAGCGCCGCGAAGTGGCTGCCTCGATCGCGCAGGCATCCGGAAAGCCCGACGACGCCGTCGCGGGCATGCGCTCCGCAGCGGAACTCGAAGAAAGCATGGACAAAGACGCGGTCACGCCCGGTGCAATCGTCCCGGCACGCGAGTTGCTCGCCCAACTACTGCAAGCACAGAACCGGCCGAAAGACGCTTTTGCGGAGTACGAAACCGTTCTGAAGCCTGCCCCGAACCGCTTCAACGCCCTCTGGGGCGCAGCTTCAGCTGCGGAAGCGGCGGGCGATACCCAGGCAGCTTCGAAGTATTTCCAGAAGTTGGCCGAGATCGGTGTGGGTACCGAGCGCCCGGAACTGGAAACTGCCCGCAAAAAAGCGGCAATGATCGCTAAGAACTGAAAGCAAATAAATCCTCTTGGAAGGGATCCAATGCTGAAGAAGTTAATCTTGTCTTTTTTTCTGGTCGCGCTAGCTGCCGCCCAAACTAAACCTGCACCCGCTCCTCAACTCACGACCAGGCCCGCCCCGGCACCAGCCCAAACCGTCCTGCCCACGGAAGAGACCGTAAACTCTTTCCTACAGCAAATGTTCGGGTATGACCCCACGTTGAGCTGGAATGTGGCCGAGATTCGCCCCTCCCCCATGCCAGGTCTCGCCGAAGTGCTGGTGGTCATCACGGGCCCGCAGGGTTCCAACGCCAACCGCCTTTTGGTTTCCTCGGACGGCAAGCATGCCATCTCCGGGGAGGTCATCCCGTTCGGGGCCAAGCCTTTCGAGGATGCACGGGCCAAGCTGGAAAAGGGCGTGAATGGCCCGGCCAAGGGGCCAACCCCAGCCCCTGTAACGATCGTTGAGTTTAGTGACATGCAGTGCCCGCACTGCAAAGAGGCTGCTCCGAACATCGAGCAACTTGTCGCCCTGGAACCCGGCGCGCGTTTCATCTTTCAGAATTTTCCCATTCCTGGACACAACTGGGCCGAGAAAGCCGCTGGCTACGTCGATTGCATTGGCCGCTCCGCCAACGATTCCGTGTGGAAATTCATCCAGAAGACGTTTGAGCAGCAGACCAACATCACCGAGTCCAATGCGGACGAGAAGTTGAAGGCGCTCGCCACCGAATCCGGCGTAAATGGCGACGAGATCGCTGCCTGCGCGGAAAAATCAGACACCAAGGCGCGAATAGAGACATCGGTAGCGCTCGGGAAATCCGTCGGCGTTACCGGCACCCCAGCTTTGTTCATCAATGGACGCATGCTGGGCGGAGGCGTGCCCGTGGATGCGATGAAGAAGATCGTGGATTTCCAGGCAGGCGATGCTGGCGCCTCGCCAGCAAGACAGTAACGCCGGCCACACTACTTTCCCAGCCAAATCTCCGGCGTTTCGCCACGGTCCCGGTCGCGCACCACATAGGGGGTGATCACGATCAGAAGCTCGCTGTCTTCCTCTTGCTTTGAGTTCTCCGCGGTCAGCAGCCGCAGCCCCGGAATCCGGGAGAACGCCGGTAGCCCGCTCAGGCTCTTCTGGTCGTCTCTCGTGACCATCCCCGCCACCACTGCGGGTTCGCCTTCCTTCAACGCGATGCCGCCCTTGTATTCGCGATTTGAGATCACCGGCACTCCGTTCAGGCTGGCGGTACCCAGAGTGCGAAACTGCAGCTCCAACTGCAAGGTGATATCCGATGTGCCGTGAATCGCCGGTTTGGCTTTCACTGTCAGCCCCAGATCCTCGTAATTGATGGAAGGGAATGGAGCCGTGAAGGAATTGTTCTGGAGCACCTGGGAGATTGCTTTGCTGTTGAAGATTGGCGCAAAGCTGGCATTCAGGATCGGATAGCGCGAGCCGATTTTCAGCGTGGCCTCTTTGTCCTGCGACGCCCGCAGCGTAATGTGATCGAGCGTCCTCACCGAACTCTCATTCAGGGAGAGACTTGCCCGCAACTGGTCGAGGGAGAGTCCCATCAAGGTGATCCCGCCGCCGAACGTGGCCACCGGCTGGCTGAAGATCGATCCCTGCTGGCTCTGCAGTTGCGCCAGCAGCGCGGCGATGGCCTCGTTCCCCGCCTGGTTGATGCCGCCCGACGATACCAGTTGGTTGATCAGGTCCTGGATGCTCAGTCCGCCCAGCGCCGCCAATGCTCCGGCCGGAATGTTAAAGAGTTTGAACTCGCTCGGAATGTGCAGGCCGATATTGCGGGCATACGAGTGACCCACCTCAAACACCTGTATGTCGAGCATGACTTCAGCGCGCGACGAATCCAGGGTCTCCAGGAACTTCGTCGCCGCCTCCAGCGTGCCCTGGGNNGCCGCGCACGGTGATCGTGCTCGAGGCCGCGTTCAGGCTCACGAAGCGCAACTCAAACAGCGACCGCAGGGCGTTCAAGATTTCGTTCAGCTCCTGCGGCGTGCTGCCTCCGGGAATGTAGAACGAGCGCAGCCCCATGCGATCGTACTGGCGATGGTTCTCCGGAGTGTCGAGCGTGGCGAACAGTGTTTTTTCGTCGAGGGCAACCGTGAAGCTCTTCGTGACTGCCTCAGCCGTCTGCATCGCCGTGGGGAAATCCACGTCTTCCAGATCGAAGCGCACCCGGCGGCTGGGAAACATGTCGTCGAAGATCGACGTCAGGCCGTAGCTGGAGGCCACAGCGGTGATCAGGCCGCGCGAATCTCCGCGATAGTGAAAATCGTGATGCCCGGCCTGTGGCTGGGGTGCGACCGCATCAGCACTGGCGACCAGTTGCGGCGACCCGGAGGTATGGATCAGCCCCGGTCCCAAGGCGTCCCGCAGTCGCTGTTGCGCGAACTCATTCTGCGGATCCATGCTCAACGCGATCCGGAACTCCGCCAGGGCCTCCGCCTGCCGCCCATCCTGCAGGTTGTTGTTGCCGCGCTCCATGTGCAGCGCGACCACTTGTTGCCGGACTATTTCGCGGGCGGTCAGGTATTCCACGTTTTGAGGAATCAGGCGCGCCGCCGCGTCAAATTCAACGAAGGCCTCGTCCGGGTTCTTGGCTTGCTCCAGTTTCAGCCCACGCGAGAAAGACTGCTGGGCCGCCTTCAGGTCTTTGGCGGGAGCCTTGCAGCGGGGCGTACCGGCCGCGTCGGAGCAGAGCGACGGCGCAACCGGGGAGGGGGCATCCGCGGCCACGCACACGCTTCCCAGCAGCAACAGAAGTCCGGTTAGAAGCCAACGCATAGGGATCTGCTTCCTACTATAGAATGCGCCGGCACCGATGTCTTGCAAGGGAAATCCGGAGGCGGGAACTACGGTCGTAACGGGATGGACACGGTTGGACAACGGAGGACGGACCTGTGAAGATCGTAAACCAGTCGCTTCTACTCAGCACTCGCTACTCGTCACTCATTTCAGCATCAGCCGTTCCATCCGCGTAGCCCGCCCGGTCTTGTCATCGCATTGCACGACAACCGCACACAGCCGGACATCTCCCGTCGCCGCCTCGAATCGCGCCGGCATCCCTTTCAGGAATTTTTCTACCACCAATTCCTTCTTGACCCCAATCACGCTGTCATACGGCCCGGTCATCCCGACATCGGTGATGTACGCGGTGCCTTTCGGCAGCACGATTTCATCCGCCGTCGGAATATGGGTGTGTGTGCCGACCACCGCCGTCACCCGGCCATCCAGATACCATCCAAACGCGATCTTTTCCGACGTTGCCTCGGCATGAAAGTCCACAAACACGATCTTGGCCGTGACCTTTGCGAGTAACTGGTCAACCACGCGAAAAGGATCGTCACTTGATCCCATGAACACCCGGCCCTGCAAATCAAGCACGGCGTAACCGACGCCGTTCTTACTGCCTTCATACACCCCCCAGCCGGGCAGACTGGCGGGAAAATTTGCCGGACGCAGCAGCCGCCGTGCCGGACTGTGCGGGTTGTCGTCGGCCATCTGGAAGTATTCGATGATCTCGCGCTTGTCCCAGACGTGATTCCCCGTGGTCATCACGTCAATGCCAAGATCAAACAGCTCTTCGGCGAGGGCAGGCGTAATCCCGAACCCCGCCGCGGAGTTCTCGCCATTCGCGATCACCAGGTCGATGGAATGCTTCTTGACAATCTCCGGCAACCGCTCCTTGACGATGATCCGCCCCGGCCGCCCAAAAATGTCACCAATAAAAAGAATGTTCAAGTGCGGTGTCCAGTAGTCAGAAGTCAGTAACCAGTAATTGGAAGTTGAGCTTCCGGAAAAGCCTCAGCATTTTTGCAACGATTCGCCTGAGCTTTTGATGGTATCACGCAGATTTTGGGCTGCTGGCTACTGCCTGCCAGCTACTGACTGCTGATTTCCGCCATCTTCAGAAAATTGTAATTCCCCGAAGGATTCAGAGTGATCCTCCGCACGCGCTTCGTATGCACCAGCACATTGTCGAAGTACCAAAGATTCACGTACGGCACATCCTGCGCCAACAGTTCCTGCAACTCGGCATAGAGCCGCTTGCGGACGTTCTGGTCGCTCTCCCGGCGCGCCTGGTCAATCAGAATGTCCACGCGCGGATTGGAATAGAAACCGCGATTGCGCCCTTTCGGAGGAATGTTGATCGAGTGAAACACAGTATCGAAGATGTCGGGATCCTCGTTCCCTCCGATCCA
>PMCH01000271.1 GCA_003154055.1 Acidobacteriaceae bacterium | reverse complement strand
TCCGACAAGCCAATCAAGAAGTGTCCGGAGTGCGGAGGCGCGGTCGAGCAACTGATCTCGGCTTCGTCCGTGCAGTTCAAGGGTTCGGGCTGGTACGTGACCGACTACGCGAAGAAGGGATCGTCCGGGGCATCGTCGTCTTCCTCTTCTTCCTCGGAGAGCGATAGCAGCTCCAAAGAAACCAGCGAGGCCAAGGACTCCAAGGACACGAAGAAGAAGGACGACAAGCCCAAGGCGGACAGTGCGTCCAAGAAGAGCAAGAAGGACTAGCTGGTGCGGGGCCGAGTCTCCGGCCGGGCCCGCCCAGGTCAAAGACCCGGGGCCGTACACCCCTGAATCCTCCCGCCGATTCCAGCATCCAAGAATAGTGACAATAGTCGTTATAACGAGTACATGGAGGGAGCATCGTGATTACCATCCGGCGAAGCAACGAACGCGGGGGCGGCGACTACGGCTGGCTGAAAACCCGGCACACCTTCAGTTTCAACGATTACCTGGATGAGAAGTGGATGGGTTTCCGTTCGCTGCGCGTCATCAACGAGGATTGGGTCGGGCCGAGCGGGGGTTTCCCGACGCATCCGCATCGCGACATGGAGATCATTACCTATATCCTCTCGGGGAAACTGGAGCACAAAGATAGCCTGGGCACGGGGTCGGTAATCCTGCCGGGCGATGGCCAGCGCATGACTGCTGGGCGGGGGATCCGGCATAGCGAGAAGAACCCGTCGCCGACCGAAACTGCGCACCTGCTGCAGATCTGGATCCTGCCCGAGAAGCAGAGTCTGGAGCCAAGTTACGAGCAGAAGAGTTTTCCGGAAAGCGAGAAGCGAGGTAAACTCCGGCTGATCGCTTCGAATGATGGCGCCGACGGCTCGGTGAAGATCAACCAAGACGCCAGGCTGTTTGTGACCCTGCTCGCGCCGGGCGAGGAAGTCGCGCACTCGCTGGGCGGGAAGCGTCACGCCTGGCTGCAAGTCGCCAAGGGCGAAGTGGAACTGAACGGGCAGAAACTCAATCAGGGCGACGGGGCCGCGGCGAGCGAGGAAAACAAGCTGACCATCAAAGGGACGAAAGACGCGGAGGTTCTGTTGTTTGACCTGGCGTAAGAGGCCGGCTGATTCGTTGTACAATGGTGCGCAGAATTACCGTTTGCCGGAGGCAAGGATGTCGCTCAGGAGATTGTTTGGCAAGACGATGATGTGCGTGATGCTGGGTGCATCGTTGGTGGTTGGAGTGGCGACGCCCGCCCTCGCCGACCGGGATGACCGGTGCCGTCGTGACATCCGCAAGGCGGAACAGAATCTGGAGAAAGCGTTGCGTAAGCACGGCGAGCGCAGCCGCCAGGCCGAGCAGCGCCGCCGTCAACTCGAAGAAGTCCGCGAGCGGTGCCATATGCGCGATCGCGACCATGACCGCGATCACGACCGCGACCGCGACCAGCACTAGAACAACCACCCGCCACTTTGTCTGCAACCACAACGGGGGACGGCCCCGCAGCTATTCTCAACAGTGTGCCTGCTGGACATCGGCGGTTGGAGTCCATTGCGAGTTGCTGGATGCACCACGCAGTACTAGAATGGCCGGCGTTAGATCAGCCCAATAGTTCGTTTCCCAATCAGGAGGGGACATGAAAGCAAGAACGATGGTATTGACTGTGGCGCTTTGTTTGCTCGCAGGGGCAGTGTGCTTTGCCAGCGACGCAAATATGGGTACCTGGAAACTGAACGAGGCCAAATCGAAGTTCGCCGCTGGGGCGACGAAGAACCACACGGTGGTCTACGAGGCGGCAGGGGACAAAGTGAAAGTCACGGTGGATGGCGTCGACGGCGACGGCAAGCCCGCGCACAACGAGTGGACGGGCAATTTCGATGGGAAAGATTATCCCGTCACCGGAGACCCGAGTTCGGACACGCGGGCGTACACGAAAGTCAACGACCACACTCTGGAGATGACCGTTAAGAAAGGCGGCAAGGTTACGGCTACCGGTCGAGTGGTCGTTTCCGCCGATGGCAAAAGCCGTACGGTCACGACAAGCGGAACCGATGCGAAGGGCAAGAAGGTCAAGAACACCGGGGTGTATGACAAGCAATAGCGGGATCTCTCCCGCAGTCTGCCAGTAATCGTGATGCCCTCCCGTTCGATTTTGAGCGGGAGGGCATTTTTATGGATTTTCCAACTTATTGCTGCCCTGAAGCTCTACGCCACCTGGCCCTTTCGAACTCCCACCACTGCCATCAGCCTCCCGGTTACGCCCTTCTCTGTCCGATAGCTGAAGAGCAGGTCGGTGTGGCAGGCCGTGCATGGGGCGGAGGCGTCGATGTTCTTCGCGGGGACGCCGGCATCGACGATCTGCCGCCGGTTGGCTTCCACCAGGTCGAGGAAGATTCTGACCGGCAACTGGCTGTGTCCGGGTGCGCGCGCGGTCAGGAAAAGCATCGGATATTTCTCCCTGACGGGATCGGACTCATTCACTTCGTGGAAGAGCTTATTGGCATAGGCGAACTGCATGCTGAACTTGTTGCGGACTTCCTCGCCGACCTCGTAGCAGCAACCCTGCACGCCCGGGCCGATGGCAGCGACAAGGTTCCGCGGATCGCTGCCGAAGTAACGCCTCATCTCGCCAACACCTTTTTCGACTATGCGCTTGACGGTCCCGCGCCAGCCAGCGTGAAAAAC
>PMCH01000205.1:3225-5138 GCA_003154055.1 Acidobacteriaceae bacterium | reverse complement strand
AACTGGAGTACGGGTTGCGCCTTCGTGGACTATGACCGCGACGGGCGCCTTGATCTTTTCGTCGCGAACTACATTGAGCTGGACCTGGCCACCGCGCCCGTGCCGGAGTCCGGCCCCTGCCTCTACAAAGGTGTGATGGTAGCGTGCGGGCCGCCGGGATTGAATGGCGGGAAGAATATCCTCTATCGCAACAACGGAGACGGCACTTTCACGGATGTTTCCGAGAGCAGCGGCATTCTGAAGGCAAACGGCACCTTCGGCCTCGGCGTGCTGACCGCGGATCTCGATAATGACGGCTGGCCCGACATCTACGTCGCCAACGATTCCACCGCCAGCGCCCTTTATCAGAACAAGAAAAACGGGAAATTCGAGGACATCGCGCTGGAGGCCGGCTGCGCCTTGAGCCCGGACGGCAAACCCCAGGCGGGCATGGGAATCTCGGCGGCGGATTTCGATCTGGACGGCAACCTCGATNNTTCACCGCGGGTTTAGGCGCTCACACCCAGTATCTGGGATGGGGCTGCGGGTTCTTCGATTTCGATAACGACGGCTGGCCCGACATCCTGATCTGCAATGGCCATGTGTATCCCGAAGTGGAGCAACTGAAGACAGAGGCGGGATACGGACAGCGCAAACTGCTTTACCGCAATCTGCGCAACGGGCGGTTTGAGGATGTCTCGCTGCAGGCCGGGCCCGGAATTTCTGAGCCCCTGGCGGCTCGCGGTTGCGCCTTTGGCGACTTCGATAACGATGGCGATATCGACATGGTGGTGAATCCAGTCAACGATTATCCGCAACTCGTGCGTTGCGATTCGCAGACTGGCAACAACTGGATCAAGGTGCGGACCATCGGCACGAAATCGAATCGCAGCGGGATTGGCGCGCGATTGAGATGCGTAACCCGTGTTCCCGGAGAAGCCAGGCCCCATCAGCAGATCGACGAAGTGCGCAGCGGAGGCGGCTACTTCTCACAGAGTGATCTGCGGGTGCACTTTGGTCTGGGAAAAGCGGACAAAGTGGAATTGCTCGAGATTCGCTGGCCGAGCGGACAAGTGGACACGCTCAAGGACGTCAAGCCGAATCAGGTGATCTACGTNNGGAGTCGTCCGGACGATGCAGTTTGGGCCGGCAAAGCCAGCGGTGAAGTGAGGTAATCTGCCTTCTTGGTTAGATGGGGGTACGCCCCACGCCCGACTTCACGAAGGCTTTTTCGCTTCCGCCGTAACGGAAATTCCGGATCCTTCCTTCAGGGTATGAATGGAATCCGCCGGGAGGTTGTCAAAGCGTTCGACGAGTCCGCTGGGCCAGCGAATCTGAACGGAATCCACTTTGGTTGCCGCGCCGAGGCCGAAGTGGACGCGCATGTCGCTACTGGAGTCGTAGCCCGATCCGCTGCGGACTTCGTCCACCAGGGTACGAGTTCCGACTTTGGCCGAGATCCGCGCGCCCACGCCATCGCGGTTCGATTTCGTTCCCACCGTCCGAATGGCAATCCAGTGGTTGGGTGAGCGAACCTGATTCACCAGAAGACTTGGAAGCGCGTTCATATTGCTGACGACGGCCGACATGCGCCCGTCATTCCATAGATCGCCAACGGCAACACCGCGGGAGGAAGCAGCGGCGTTGATCCCTGGACCCGCGCCGGCGGAGATGTCGGCGAAAGTACCGTTGCCGAGATTGCGATAGAGAATGCGCGGCTCTTCGTAGCTGCTGCCCAGGTGCTGCTTGTCCACCTCCGGATAAACATGGCCGTTCACCAACAGCAGGTCCGGCCACCCATCGTTGTCGAAATCGAAGAACATCGTCCCCCACCCCAGATACTTGGTGTAGAGGCCGAGCCCGGCGGCGGAGGTCACGTCGTCGAAGGTGCCGTCGCCATTGTTGCGGTAGAGGGTGGAGGTGTCGTCGGAAAA
>PMCH01000205.1:0-3151 GCA_003154055.1 Acidobacteriaceae bacterium | reverse complement strand
GGCAGTCCGCGGGGACCGCACATCACGGGCACTCCCTTCCACATGCAGGTGGGCCGTTCGCCGGGAGAAGGGGCCGTGGCAAGATCGAAGTCCACGTAGTTGGCGATCATCAGGTCGAGATGGCCGTCGCGGTCGTAATCGACCCACGCGCACCCCGTGCCCCAGGCCTTTCCCGAGCCGGCCACGCCCGCTTTCTCCGCCACTTCGGTGAAGACTCCGTTCTGGTTGTGATACAGACGGTTCTTTCCGTAGTAAGTGACGTAGAGGTCTTCCCAGCCGTCGTTGTCGTAGTCGCCGGCGCAAACACCCTGTCCCCAGCCCGTCGCGTTGACACCTGCTTTGACAGTAACGTCGGTGAAGCTGCCGTCATGATTGTTGCGGTAGAGATGGTTGGTGGGGCCTTGGCCCGCGGGAAATCCCTCCAGCGTGGTGCCATTGACGAGAAAAATATCAGGCCAGCCATCGTTGTCATAATCCAGGATCGCGACACCGGTGCCAGTGGTTTCGATGATGTACTTCTTGGTGTCCTTCCCGCCGAACACGTTCATCCCCGTCAGCCCGGCTTTTTGGGCGACGTCCGTGAAGTAGGCAATTGCGTTCTGGGGAAGACCGGGCAGCGCTTTCGTTTGAGCGAGGGCCATCGGGCCGCACGGCGCGGTGAGGATGGCAAACCATGCCCAGCGAGCAAGGGATCGACGTAATTGGGGATACCGCGGCAGACTCATGACTCAGATTGCATGGTAGGGTGCATCGCGCGGAGGGGTCAAGGTGGCGTGGGAGTGAGGATAAGCAGGAAATGGAATACGCCGCCAAACGAGCAACTGACCAGTGGTCTGCTGGCAGCTTTCTTCGTTTCGCTATAATTCTCGAACGCCGTGCCTTTACCTCTATCTCTTGCCGGACTGATCCGGACGACGCTTCTTGCGTTTCTGCTGGCGATGGTCCCCACAGCAGAAGCGGCCTCACGAGCTTCGTGGACGGGCGTGCTGCGCGATGCGGCCGGAAGCCCCGTTCCCGAAGGCACGGTCCGACTGCACCCACTTGCGGCGGGATCGGAATACACAGCGAAGACCAAGGTGACCGGAGCCTTTACGTTTCCCGAGATTGCTCCCGGAAGATACGAAGTGTCTGCGAACACGAATGGGGTGAACTCGACGGCGGCGAATCCCATCGAGATCAAAGCAGGCGGCACGCTCACCGCTGGGTTGAGGCTCTCTGCGGAGAAAAAACTGACGGTGATCGCGGACCGGGAAGAAACTGTCCGGCGGGCGAGCGGCGGGGAGCATCTTTCCAGCGGAGAGGTTTCCAGTCTGCCGCTCAACACCCGGGACTTCAGCAAACTGCTGCTGCTGGCGGCGGGCACCATGACGGACGCGAACGGCGCGGCGAACTTCACGCAGCAGTTCGCGGTCAACGGGCAGCGCGGGTCGGCGACCGTGTTTTCGCTCGACGGAGCCGACACGACCGATCCGGAAATGGGGGGCGCCACTTTTTCCAACTTCAACGTGGATGCCATCCAGGAAGTGCAGGCAAGTTCGGGAGTGATGCCGGCCGAGATCGGTCACGGAGCCGCGAGTTACACCAACGTCGTCACCCGGTCCGGTACGAACGATGTTCACGGCAGCGTCTTCGAGTTTGTCCGCAACGCGGCCTTCGACGCGCGCAACTATTTCGACCACGTCGGCCTGGACAAGCGGCGCATTCCGCCGTTTGTGCGCAACGAGTTTGGCGCGACCAACGGCGGGCCCGTGGTTCTGCCGGGAATCTACAACGGGCGCGATCGCACCTTTTATTCCGGCCAGTACCAGGGGTTCCGGCAAGTGCTGGGGACGACCCAGGTTTTTCCCGTGCCCACCGCCGACGAGCGCCTGGGAATCGACACGGCGACTTTTCCCGGAGACACGCTGACGGTCCCCGTTCAGCCCGCGATCCAGCCCGTACTGGATCGTTACCCGCTGCCCAATGATCCGAACGGACCTTACGGGCCGCGGACGTTTGCGACGTCATCCAAAGTGGCGACGCGCACCGATCAGTTTTCCGTTCGCGTCGACCATCGTCTTTCTGACCAAGCGCAGCTCTTCACTCGATTCAGCCTGAACCAGGTGACTGGACCGGTGAACAATCCCGACCAAACGGCCATCGATCCGAGTTTCGGCGTGCAGTTCTTCGATCACCAGCGCAATGCGGCGGTGAAGTATAGCCGGACCGTCAGTCCGCACTTCGTGTCCGAAACTTCGGTGGGATACATTCGCAGCACGCCGTTCTTCCCGGCGGCGAACCACACCCAGCCCGCGATCGGCTTTGGGGATGGGCTTTTTCAAGGATTCAATGCGCCGGCGGGTTCAATTTTCGGGTCTTACTCGAATCTTTACCAGTTCAAGCAGGACATGACGGGCATTCGCGGCGGACACACCTTCAAGTGGGGAGTCGAGGTTCGCGTCAATCGGGACTCGACCATTTTCGGCACGGCACCCAACGGGGCCTACTCCTTCGGCGGCGGGACCGCGTACTCCCGGTTCGCGATCAAGTCTGCGAGCGGGAATCATGACATCGCGGTGGGCGATCCGCTCCCTGACTCGCTCACTGGGTTGCTGACGGCGACACCCTACTCCTACAACATCAGCGCCCCGGCAGACTTTACGCCGGTTGGGGGAAAGTTCGATGAAGCGGGAGTCCGTCGCGAGGCTTACAACTTCTATTTCCAGGACACCTGGAAAGCCACGCCGCACCTGACATTCTCCTACGGGTTGCGCTACGAGGTGAACAGCCGCATTCACGAAGCCACGAAGCGTACATCGCTTCCCGTTTTTCTGGGAGCGGACGGGAAGCCAACTTCCCACTGGAACCACAACGCAAACCAGATTTTTGTCATCAACCCGCAGCCTCCGTACCAGCAGGATTGGGGCGGCTGGGGCCCGCGACTGGCAGTTGACTATGAGTTGACGAGCCGCACGGTGCTGCACGCCGGAGGCTCGATTACTACGATCGTGCCGAACCTGTGGCAGGATAATTTCCTCACCGCGTCCATACCATTCGTATTTAATCCGTACGCAACCGCTTTGCCGGGCACTCCTATACCATTTCACAACGAGTTCGTTCCGCAGGTGCTGCCCGTGCCGTACGACATCCACGGACAGCTCATCTATCCGAA
>PMCH01000228.1 GCA_003154055.1 Acidobacteriaceae bacterium | reverse complement strand
TTGGGACTGATGCGCAACGTGGCTCCGGTGGCGCGCTGCACCTCTTCAAACGTCAGCCCGGGTGCAACTTCTTCGAGCACCAGGCCCTCCGGCGTCACCCGCATATAGGCCATTTCGGTGACGATTGTGTCCACCACGCCCACACCGGTTAGAGGCAGCGTGCATTTCTTCAGGATTTTGGGCTGGCCGTCTTTGGTGGCGTGCTCCATCGCGATGATGACGCGCCGCGCGCCCGCCACCAGGTCCATCGCGCCTCCCATGCCTTTCACCATCTTGCCGGGGATCATCCAGTTCGCGAGGTTGCCTCGCTCATCGACTTCCATCGCGCCCAGCACGCTCAGGTCAACGTGCCCGCCTCGGATCATGGCGAACGAATCGGAGCTCGAAAAATATGCTGTGCCCGGAAGCTCGCTTACCGTTTCCTTGCCCGCGTTGATCAGGTCCGCGTCCTCTTGGCCTTCGACCGGATACGGCCCAATGCCCAGCATGCCGTTCTCGCTTTGCAGGATGACATCCATCCCCGGGGGCACGTGATTGCCGATCAGCGTGGGCAACCCGATCCCGAGGTTCACGTAGAACCCATCGCGCAGTTCGCAGGCGATGCGCTTGACGATGCGTTCGCGCTTGTCGATGTCTTTGGGAGGCTTGGTTTCGGTCGGCATATTTTTGTTTCTGCTGCGAGCTGCGAGCTTCGGGCTACGAGCAGGCAACAACTCGCAACTCGCTACACGCCACTCGTCACCGTCTTTCTCACCGTTCTCTTCTCAATCCTCTTCTCAAACAACTCGCCTTGGAAGATGCGGTTTACGAACACGCTCGGCGTATGCACCAGGTCGGGATCGAGTTCTCCCGGTTCGACCAGATGCTCGACCTCAGCGATGGTGATTTTCGCGGCGGTCGCCATCATCGGATTGAAATTGCGTGCCGTCTTGCGATAAACAAGGTTGCCCCACTTGTCGCCCTTCCACGCTTTTACGAATGCGAAGTCGGCTCTGAGCGCCCGCTCCATGATGTAGGTGCGGCCATCAAACTCGCGTGCCTCCTTGCCGTCCGCGACGACGGTGCCAACGCCCGTGGGCGTGAAGAATGCCGGAATGCCCGCGCCCGCGGCGCGAATGCGTTCCGAGAACGTGCCCTGCGGAACCAGGTCGAGCTGCACGGTGCCATTCAGCACCATTTTTTCCAGGAGTCTGTTCTCTCCGACATAGGTTCCGATGTGCTTTCGGAGTTGGCCATTCGCCAGGAGCAATCCCACGCCGAAGCCGTCGACACCGGCGTTATTGCTGATGGTGGTCAGGTTCCTTGTGCCTTTGCGCGCGAGGGCGCGGATCAGGTTCTCCGGCATCCCGCAGAGCCCGAACCCGCCCACCATGATGGTGGCCCCGTCGAACACGTCATGGATCGCCTCTTCGGCGCTGGCGACGACCTTGTGCATAGCAGAAGAATTCTATCGGAAAGCTAAAGAGAATCTACCACGGAGACACGGAGGCACGGAGAAAGGCAAATTGGAGTCGCAAANNCTCGAATTCTTCCGCCAGTTGCCTCGTATCCAAATTCTCGCGAATGTGTGCCAGGCGCTGTTCCAATTTTTGAAGCGCATCCCCCAGGTTTTCGCGGTTGGTGATGGCGATGTCGCGCCACATCGAGTATGGGCTGCTGGAGATGCGCGTCAGCTCACGCAGAGCTCGCCCGCCAATATCCAGCAGGGGAGCGTCTTCTCCGAACTCGTCTACCAGCGCCGCCGCCAGTGCCGTCGAAATCATTTGCGGCAAGTGACTGATCCAGGCGCAGAAGCGGTCGTGATCCGCGGGATTGAGGGTGGCCACCTTGGCGCCGAGCTTTTCCGCGCAATGCATGAACTCGCTGCATGCTCCGGCGTAAACATTCTGGCGGGGCAACGGCGTGAAGAGCCAGGCCGCGCCTTCGAACAGATCGGCATCGGCAAAGTCCACGCCCGCTTGTTCTTTGCCGGCCATGGGATGTCCGGCGAGGAACCGCTGTCCGGCGGTTTTGCCGAATGACTTGGCCGCGCGCTTGGTGACCTCGGCTTTCGTGCTGCCCACATCAGTGACCAGAGTGCGTGGTGGCAAAGATGGAGCGAGGCGGTCGATCAAATCGAGGATGGCAAGTACCGGAGTCGCGAGCACGATGAGGTCGCTGCCATGGACTGCATCGGCGGGATTCACGATTCCCGCATCGATCGCGCCACGATCCTGCGCACGCTCCAGCACCGGAGCGCGATCGCACCCGATAATCCGACCCGCGAGCCGACGCTTCTTCAGGGCCAGGGCGAGCGAGCCGCCGATCAGTCCCGTACCGATGATGGTGACTTGCTTGAAAGCCATGTCCAAGTCTTCATTGTTCAAGTGCAGGCGAAGCGCCGGCGCTACCTATGCAATCTCGCGGCCGACCGCAGGCGCAATCATGCGGAGCTGGTCCATGAGCTTCGCGAACTGATCAGGATAGAGTGACTGTGCGCCGTCCGAGAAAGCCTTCTCGGGCTGGTGATGAACTTCGATGAGCAGCGCGTCGGCTCCGGCCGCAACCGAGGCTAAGGCCATCGGCGCTACTTTATCGCGGCGTCCCGTGCCGTGCGACGGATCGGCCGTGATCGGCAGATGCGACAGCTTGTGCACGATGGGGATGGCGGAAATATCCATGGTGTTGCGGGTATAGGTCTCGAACGTACGGATTCCACGCTCGCACAAAATGATTTCGTAGTTGCCGCCGGAGAGCAGGTATTCCGCCGAGAGCAGCAACTCTTCAAGCGTTGCCGCTATGCCGCGTTTCAGCAGTACGGGCTTTCGGATCTTGCCCAGTTCGCGCAACAGATTGAAGTTCTGCATGTTGCGCGCGCCGACCTGGAAAATGTCCACGTAAGGAAGCATGAGATCAATTTGTGAAATCTCCATCACTTCGCTCACAACCAGCAAGTTGAAGCGGTCACCCGCCTCGCGCAGCAGTTTCAGGCCATCGGCGCCCATGCCCTGGAACGAATAGGGGGAGGACCGTGGCTTGAACGCGCCTCCGCGCAGGGCCTTGGCGCCGGCTTTGGCAATCAATTCCGACACCGTAAACAGTTGCTCGCGGGATTCGACCGAGCACGGCCCGGCCATGACCATAACTTTCTTGCCGCCGATTTCGAGTCCATTCGCGAACTTCACCACCGTGCCCTCGGGCCGAAAGTTGCGGCCGGCGAGCTTGTAGGGCGCGGTGATCCGGTGGACTTCCTGCACGCCCGGCATCATTTCGACTTCGCGTGTGTCGAAATCGAGCTGCGCCCCAACGCCACCTAAAACTGTCTTGCTCGCGCCCGTGGAACGGTGAACCTCGAATCCCATGTGGACCAGTTGATCGATCACATGCTGGATTTGGTCTTCCGAGGCCGCATCTTGCATTGCGACAATCATAGGTGCTTTCGCCTTTTGCCCCGCCGGAGCTCGCGAAAAGCCGCGTCCCCAGCCCTGCTGGGCGGTCTTCAATCCTCGTACTGTGAATCAATCTCCGTCTCGTGGGGTGCGGGCACGGAGTCTGGAGCAATTTCGTGCTTTTGAATGCCGCGCATCACGTCCATGATTCGCTCAAAGATCCCCGCCAGATCCCGGGCCGCCAGCGGACCCTGGTTCACACGCTGTGCGTTGGCGATCACTTCGCGCTCGCGTTCGGGCTCGTAAATCGGCAAATCGGTGTTGCGCTTGAGCCGTCCGATCTCGACGGCGGCATGCGCGCGCTCGTTCAGAAGGCCCACCAGCTTGCGGTCCAGATCGTCGATTTTCTTACGCCAGTCGGAGATGTCCATNNAATTCTGCCACAGATGCGGCTTCCCGTCCGGGATTTTGCTCGATGGTCTGCACAATGGCGCTGCCGACCACCGCCCCTTCCGCGAACTTGCCGACCGCGGAAAATTGTTCGGGAGTCGAGATTCCGAATCCTACTGCAACCGGCAGTTTGGTGAAGCGACGGATGCGCTTGACCAGTCCGCGCGCATCCTCGGGCATTTGCTGGCGCGCGCCTGTGACTCCAGTGCGGGAAACGGCATAGACGAAACCCGTGGAAACCTCGGCAATCTGCTTCAGTCTCTGATCGGTGCTGGTCGGAGCGGCCAGGAACACCGTTGCCAGGTCGTTCTTGTGTGCCTGATGCAAGTAATCACCGGCCTCTTCGATGGGAAGGTCGGTAATCAGCGTGCCGTCAATCCCGGCATGGCGCGCCACCCTGCAGAACTTTTCCATTCCCATGCGCAGGATGGGGTTGAGATACGAAAAGATGACCAGGCCCACGGACTGCGAGTGTTCGCGGATCTCCGCCGCCAGTTTCAGGACATGCTCAAGTGAGGTTCCATGCTTTAATGCCCGCTCGCTGGCACGCTGAATCACGGGACCGTCCGCCAGCGGATCGCTGAAGGGCACGCCCAATTCAATCACGCTCGCACCGGCGCCAATGGCGGCAAGGATCACCGCACGCGTGGTGGCGAGGTTGGGGTCACCGCACGTGACGTACGCGACTAGCGACGGTTTCTTTTCGAAGTGAAAGGGCATGAAGAACCAGTAGTCGGTAGTCAGGCTCGGCTAATCCAATTTCAAGTTCTCCCGCAAAATTCCGATATCTTTGTCGCCGCGTCCGGAGATATTCACGATCACAATGTCGGATTTCTTCATCTTCGGAGAGCGCTTGATGACTTCGGCGACCGCGTGCGCCGATTCGAGGGCGGGTATGATGCCTTCGGTCCGAGCCAATAGCGTGGTCGCCCGCAGCGCTTCGACGTCGGAGGCCGGCACGTACTGGGCGCGGCCAGCGTCCTTGAGCATGGCGTGTTCAGGGCCAATGGAGGGGTAGTCCAGACCAGCGGATACGGAATGTGTGGCCGCGATCTGCCCCGACTTGTCCTGCAATACGTAGGAATACGTTCCCTGCAGTACGCCGGGGGAGCCGCCGCGGAAACGCGCCGCATGTTCGCCCAGGGCTTCGCCGCGTCCGCCGGCTTCGACGCCGATCAGTTCGACTTTCTTGTCCTTGATGAAATCGTAAAAGATCCCGATGGAATTCGATCCCCCGCCNNGCCCGCGTTTCCTTCCCGATCACGCGGTGGAAGTCGCGCACCATGGTCGGATACGGATGCGCCCCCAGTACGCTGCCGAGCAGGTAGTGCGTGGTGCGGACGTTCGTGACCCAGTCACGCATGGCCTCGTTGATGGCGTCTTTCAGGGTGCATGAGCCGGAACTCACGCCGCGGACCTCGGCTCCGAGCAAGCGCATGCGGAAGACGTTGAGTTCCTGCCGCCGCATGTCTTCGGTTCCCATATAGACGACGCATTCGAAGCCAAGCAGCGCGCAGACTGTGGCGGTGGCGACGCCGTGCTGGCCGGCGCCGGTTTCGGCGATCACGCGCGGTTTGCCCATGCGCTCCACGAGCAACCCCTGGCCCAGGCAGTTGTTGATCTTGTGCGCGCCGGTGTGCAACAGGTCTTCGCGCTTCAGGTAAATTCTGGCCCCGCCCAGCTTCTGGGTGAGACGGCGAGCAAAGAACAGTGGCGTCGGACGTCCAGCATACGTCTTCAGTAATTCATCGAGTCGTTGCTGAAACTTGGGGTCCCGCTTTGCTTTCTCGTATTCGCGCTCCAGTTCGTCGAGCGCTGCCATAAGCGTTTCCGGGACATAGCGCCCTCCGTAAACGCCGAAACGGCCGGCGGCGGCGCCGCCGGCTGGCGCCTTCTTCCGGGCGCGCCCCGGGTTTTTTCGGGTGATGTTTGCGGTCGCCGTCATTGAATGGTTTCTTCCGTGGCCCGCACGGCGTGGATAAAGGCGCGAATCTTGTCCGCATCTTTCTTGCCCGGTGCGCGCTCGACTCCGGTGGAAACGTCCACACCCCAGGGATGCAGAACGTGGATTGCCTCCTGGACGTTCCCAGCATGCAGGCCGCCTGCGACGATGAGCTTGCTAATGCTGTTGATCACGCCGGCCCAGGGTTGCACGCGCTCCCAGTCGAAGCTCTGCCCCGTGCCGCCGCGCTGCTCTGCCGTGGAGGAGTCGAGCAGAACGCCGGTGATGATGCCAGGCCGGAAACCATGTGTCTCGAGGAAGAGGTCGCCGTTCTCTGCGACGTGAATCTTCTGCACACGTTTTCCCTTGTAAGCTTCGTCCGGCTCGACCAGGCCGCTGGAAACCGGATCCCAGCCGACACTCTCGTCGTCCGGCTTGTCAAAGATCTGCGCGGGGCAGGTTCGGAAAATAATTGGCCTGCGCAAACCCTTGGAGAGCAACCGGAAGAGTGAGCGGCTGAATTCCGCGTCTTCCTCTCCGTGCAACTGGACCGCGGTCAGCCCGGTTTCGGCGACGATCTCCTGCACGCGTTCCACGGTCTCATTTACAAATACCCCAATCTTCTCCACCTGCAGCGGCAGTTCCGAGATGATGCTTTTCACCGTTTCAGCGGTGACCCGGCGCGGGCTTTTTTCGTAGAAAACGAACCCCAGGGCGTTCGTGCCAGCCGACACTGCGGCGAGCGCGTCTTCCCGGTTCGTGATCCCGCAAATTTTGATCCAAGTCATGAAGATGGTTGCTAGTTGCAGGTTTCTAGTTTCTAGTCTTTGCTGACTACTGACTACTGACTACTGACTACTGTTGCCGCTTCTTCCCGCAATCTTACGAGCGCTGCTCCCGGGTTTGCTGCTTTCATCAGCGATTCACCGATCAGGAAGGCGTCGTAGCCCGCCGCCCGGAGGCTCGCAACATCTGCGCCGGAGCGGATTCCGCTCTCTGCCACGCGCAGGCAGCGTGCGGGCATCTTTTCGGCCATCCGGAAGGGTGTGGACAGATCCACTTCGAAAGTCCGTAGATTGCGGCTGTTGATGCCGATCAGATCGCATCCTGTGTCGAGGGCGCGCTCAAGTTCCAGTTCATCATGTGCTTCACACAGCACATCGAGACCGTGGTCGCGAGCGGTTTGGGCCAGCGACCGCAAATCCGATTGCTCGAGCGCGGCGACGATCAACAAAATCGCGTCCGCTCCATTGGCGCGCGCTTCGACGATCTGAAATTCGTCCACAATGAAGTCCTTGCGCAAGCAGGGAATGGAGCATGCCGCCGACGCTTGCCTCAGGTTGGCGAGCGATCCCTGAAAAAACTCTTCATCGGTCAACACCGACAACGCTGCCGCGCCTGCCTGCTCGAGTTCTTTCGACAGTGCGGCAGGGCGAAAATCGGCGCGGATCAGGCCTTTTGACGGCGAAGCTTTTTTCAATTCCGCGATGATGGCAATACCGCTTTTCGAAATCCGTTGAAGTTGTTTTCGGAAGCCCCGCGGAGTGTGTTGGGCAGCAGCCCGTTCCAGCGCGCCGAGATCAGCGCTCCGCCGGCTCAGAGATATCCGCTGGCGGGCAGCTGCAACAATAGTGTCGAGGGAGGCGGGCATGGAATCCGTTCATTATAAGGGAGTGCCCGCGGTTCTTTGCGCCAAGGGCCTCCTCTGTGACGCCGCGCATTGACCCGAACTCCAGCGAGATGCTATAAACATCTGCTTTGTGCCGGAGGTGTGCGAACTGTTTCTAGGGCGCGCGCCGGCGGCATGGGCTTTCCGACGCGGCCAAATCAGCACTCCTAATTTATGTCTAGCGGTGGAAGCGCGTTCGGAGTTCGAACACGTCGTGATCCCTGAATAAGCGACTAATCCCTGGAGGACTCTTATGCGCACCTGGATCGCAACTCTTGCGTCCACGGGATGCCGGTTTGCGAAAACTTCCGCGACCCTTGCAACTCTTATTGTTCTAACGGCTGCCAGCGCCCTGGCACAACCCGCCGAGGAGGGTGGCGAAGCGGCCCTTAAGCTGCCCGACCTTTCTTCCGTCTCGTTCTTAGGCGTCGACGGCCACCGCTTGCTGCTGATCGGGTTGCTGTTCTGCGTCTTCGGGCTCGGTTTTGGCATGGCCATCTACATGCGCCTGAAGAATCTCCCCGTGCATCGCGCCATGCTGGAGGTTTCGGAACTGATCTACGAAACCTGCAAGACCTACCTGGTGACGCAGGGCAAGTTCCTGATGCTCCTGTGGGCATTCATCGCCGCCGTCATCGTGCTCTATTTTGGCGTGCTGCGGCACTTCGAAATTCCGCGCGTGATGATCATCCTGGCATTCAGCCTGGTGGGAATCGCGGGCAGCTACGGGGTGGCGTGGTTCGGAATTCGCGTGAACACCTTCGCCAATTCGCGGACGGCGTTTGCTTCGCTTCCGGGCAAGCCGTATCCGGTGTACCAGATCCCGCTCGAAGCCGGCATGTCGATCGGCATGATGCTGATCTCGGTCGAACTGCTGATCATGCTCTTTATTCTCTTGTTCGTACCGGGCGACTACGCGGGCCCCTGCTTCATCGGGTTCGCCATCGGCGAGTCCCTGGGCGCGGCCGCGTTGCGTATCGCGGGCGGCATCTTCACCAAGATTGCCGA
>PMCH01000336.1 GCA_003154055.1 Acidobacteriaceae bacterium | reverse complement strand
GCAAGGCAAGCACTGGCGCACACGCTCGGGATGTCGGGCCAGAATCTCCTGGTAGCTGCAGGGAGCGATGGTTCGAATCACCGCGAAACCAAGCGAATCGGCGAGTGCGCAACTGGACTGTATCACCGAAGTCGCGCCGCTCTTGCTGCTGATCGGGTCATGATGGTGGTACATGATCTCGGCGAATTCCTCGGGAAGTTCCCATGCGGTTACCAGCGAATGCCCCGCCGCGCAATGATCAATTCCGCACAAGTCCCGCTCAAATTGCAGAACATCCTCGGGCCGCTCGAACGTTCTTTCGATGACCGTGGCGTACACTCTGGGAAACAGCGTTGCCAGCGCCACCCTTCCGATGTCGTGCATAATCCCGGCGGTGTAGGCGTAATCTTTGTCGATTGAGCTAGCCCCGGCAATTCTTTCCGCGATCATCGCGCACGCAAAGCTGTGGCGCCAACAGGCTTGCAGCAATGGCGTGTAGGAATCGTTCAGATACCCCCTCAGCCCGACCGTGATCACCACATTCCGCAGCCGCCGGAAGCCGAGCAACATCGAGGCTTGGAGAACACTGGTAATTCTCGTGGAAATAGCCATCAGCGGAGAATTCGCGATCCTCAGAATCTCGCCCGAAAACGCCGGATCCGTACGGATCAAATCGCAGAGCTGGCGGAGGGATGAGTCGGTTCCGGATACCAATTGCAGCGCCTTCAACGCGACCGCAGGAAAGGGTGGAAGATTGTCGGGCGCCCAGAGCGCGTGCCCCGGCCGTTCCGGTTTGGACCCGCTCGCTATCGTCTCCATAGAGACAGCCCATGGGCATCGTGACCGACCATGCCTGCCTCATCGGCGCGTTCCGGGCGGTTCCACGGATGACGACAGTAACTTTTTCGCTGACCAGAGGTACGGGGGGCGGCCAAGACTGCCGGAGAAGTCGGAGAGTGTCAGGCCTGTACGGCGGAGCCTTTCGATCGGTTCGTCCCGCCTATGAGCACTTTGCCCAGGACCAGCAGGCTTATCAGGGAGATCACTCCCAGTGAGATCACGCAGTAGATGCACCAGACGCCCAGCACGCTCGCTTCAATCCGGGCAAGGTGGAGCGAAAAAGCTAGTGCCCCGAGCGCGGCGATCAGCATCAGGCGGAAGGCTCTCTTGAGCGCGAGTACGCCCAGCAACAGGTAGCCGGCGATCCCGATCACCGCCACCGGAACGCCTTTGACCACGGCGAACTGACTGTGGTTCACAATTCCGCAATCCCACCGCTCATTGATGCTGCAAGGAGAAGTGTCGGTGCGGTAATGCTCGCGCAGCGCGAGGCTGGACGCCGCGATACCGACCGCGGCCAGCACAACCAGAATCCATCTCATGCAATCCTTCCCAGTCCACGGTTAATCATGGTACCGCTGCTCTCCCGCCGGAATTGCGACCGTCAGGCGGTTTCGTGTTGGCGGCAATGGACACGTCGCGTACGGACTAAATGCGCACGGCGGGTTCACCAGTCGATTGAAATCAAGCCAGATTTCGCCGGGCTCCGACAGGCCATGGTCCGGCAAGTCCGTATACAGAAAGCGCCCGGCGCCGTACGTCGTAGTCTTGCTGGTGGCATCGCGCAGGATGAAGAACAGCTCGGTGTCTTTGGGATCTTCGAGCACCGGTTCGAGGCGGAGAGTTTGTCCGTCAAGCGTGAATTCGGCGGCACCGGGCGCGGGAAGCTTGCTTACCGTCCCCAGAATCGTCGGGATATCGAGCATCTTCGGCGGATTGTAAGGGATCCAGCGCGCTTTGATGCGGTAAGCCGCGTCTGGCGGATACCAGCGCAGACCGTGGAAACCGGTTCGGGTCGGCGCTTCGGTATCCTTGATGCGCATTCCGTAGCGCTCGTCGCGGTGGATGATGATCACCGTGAACGTGCCAAACTTCAGCTTGGAAGGCTGGGCACCATCATCCGCGTAGAGAGTTTGCTCCTGAGCCGCGTGGCCGTCGATGGTGAGGTCCCTGGGAAAACCGCCAGAGGGTGCGATCAGCCGTAACATACCTTTCTCGAAGTGCACGACTGCAACGTGCGCCGGCGCTTTCGCCGCGATCTGAATTTTGTTGCCGGCAGCGGAGCCGAAACTGTTGTCTCCATCCTTCAGCCACTCCAGCCCGACCAGGGAGAGCCAGCCCTCGGGCGCCTGGAGGCTGGCGGCGCGCTTTGCTCTCCACGCCAGTTGGTCGTCTTGCCATGACGGTGCGCTGGCCGGCGATTCGGCACGGGAGTGAAACGGCACCGCCGCCAGGACAAGGATTGTGGCCAGCGAAATTAGTCTCTTCATGCTGTGATGTCCATTCCCCCACCCCAGAGCACTACGGTTTCCACCGCAGCACCGGCTTGCGCGCGGCCTGCGTTTCGTCCAGACGCGAGATGCGCGTGTTGTGCGGGGCGTCGAGCACGAACTGCGGATCCTCTTCTACCTCTTCGGCGATCGACTTCATCGCCTCGATAAACAGATCTAGCTCTTCCTTTGGCTCGCTCTCGGTCGGCTCGATCATCAGCGCACCAGGGACAATCAGCGGAAACGCCGTGGTGTAGGGATGGAACCCGTAGTCAATCAGGCGCTTGGCGAGGTCCATCGTCTTCACGCCTTTCCTGCTCTGGATCTTGTCGCTGAAGACGACCTCATGCATCGAGGGCGTTTCATAAGGCAGGTCGTACACGCCCTCCAGTCCCTTGCGGATGTAATTCGCGTTGAGGACCGCGTCTTCAGTGGTCTGGCGCAGGCCGTCGGGACCGTTGGCGTAGATGTAGGCCAGCGCGCGGATGAACATTCCGAAATTGCCGTAGAACGCCCGCACCCGCCCCACGGTCTGCGGGCGGTTGTACTCGAACGCCAGCGTGCCATCGGGTTTCGTCACAACTACAGGCGTGGGCAGGAACGGCTCGAGCATTTTCTTGACAGCGACCGGGCCTGATCCGGGGCCGCCTCCGCCGTGGGGCGTCGAAAACGTCTTGTGCAGGTTGAGGTGCATCACATCCACGCCGAAGTCGCCCGGCCGCGCCTTGCCGACTAGCGCGTTCATATTCGCGCCGTCCATATAAAGGAGCCCGCCCTTGGCGTGCATCAGTTCAGCGATCTTGTGAATCTCCTGCTCGAACACACCCAGCGTGTTCGGATTCGTCACCATCAGCGCGGCGACGTCTTCATTCATCTGCGCGGCGAGAGCGGCCACATCCACCATGCCTCGGTCGTTTGATTTCAAATTCTCAACTGCATAGCCGACCGTGGCTGCCGTTGCCGGATTCGTACCGTGCGCGGAATCTGGGATCAGGATTTTCTTGCGCGCATTGCCCTTGGACTCGTGGTGCGCGCGCACCATCAGTAGCCCGGTGAGTTCGCCGTGCGCACCGGCTGCGGGTTGCAGCGTGATCGCGTCCATGCCGGTGATTTCGATGAGGCAGTCGCTCAGCGTTTTGATGATGTGAAGCGCACCCTGAGAAATCTTCTCCGGCTGGTACGGATGCCCGTTCGCCAAGCCCTCGATGCGCGC
>PMCH01000297.1 GCA_003154055.1 Acidobacteriaceae bacterium | reverse complement strand
TTGAACGCTAACCCTTTGAACGGACCGATCTTCGGCATGTATCGCAAGAGCGTTGACAGAATCCGCGTGCCCACACCCGGCCTCACGTAGTCCTTTCCCCACTCTTTTTCATAATTGGAGCGGGAAAGACGGTACAGGAACTTCTGTTTCGCGAAATTAGGCTTCTCGCGCATCAGGTCCTTTTTATGGGTTTGCAGTGCGACCTGGGTCATGCGCGGGATCAGTTCACTCACAGCGAAACGATACGAGCCGAACGCGAGATCTTCATGGGTGAGCACATTGCTCAACTCCACCCCGTAGACAACGGGAAAGGCCCGCTCCAACAGCGGCTTGGATACTTTAAATCCGATGAAATCGTGGTACTGCTCCGACGCATAGCGATTCTTCGCGACTTGCACAGTGTCGAACCCAAATTCCGTTTTCAAATGCGCCGTCTTGTCCTGCGCATACCGGACTGAATTGCCAAATTTCGCTCGTAGCTTCGGATATTGGATAGCGACTGCATGGTTGACCGCGGGGTGGCCGGCAATATCCGACGCATAGTGCGACAGGGCTCCCAGGGCGAAGGCGTACTCATTGGCGTCCTGGCTTTCGAGCAGCAACTCGTGAACGAAGTCTCCGCTACGGACGTAATGCACCAGGTCGCTGAACTCTCTGCTACCGAATGGGTAGTAGCCGAGATCCTGGATGACGGCGCCGCCATAAGCATAGGCATGCGCCTCCCGGATCTGGTCTTCCGACAGTCCTGGATAGCGCTTGAGGAGGAGAGGCCGAATCTCATCGGTCCAGAGCAGGTCTACGATCTCCTCGTGCGTGAGAACGGAGTACGCATACAAACCGCCGCTGCACATCAGCACGGCGAGAAGAAGCGCCGTGGCCCGGACAGAAACCAGGCGCCAGCCCTTCCCTGTGGCGCCTGGCGAGATTGCCGGGTGTCGCATGGCTTCAGATCCGCCCGAGAACCAGGAGGATGACAACGATCAAAAGGATCAGCCCAACGCCTCCGCTTGGGGCGTAACCCCAGGATTGGCTGTGCGACCACCGCGGCAGCACGCCAAGCAACGCCAGAATCAGGATCACGATCAATATAGTTCCAAGCATGTTTTGCTCCTTGTCATGTAGTCGTTAGGGGCGCAGCTTCTTCCCGAGGCCGCGCCGGACAGATCCGTTACCTCGATATGCTGATCGCAATTCCGACCGTGGGATACCTGCGGTTGAACATGTAGTAGCCGTTATCGACGTAGGTGACATAGACCTCGTCGGTGTCGTACCAGTCATTCGCCCAGTATTCCGGCCACGGGTCAACGAGGCTGAACCAATAGCCACTGTATTGGAAGCGGGGATATCCGCCCACGACCAGGAAGGGTCTCCCGTGGATGCGGAATCCATGGTCCGGCCCAAAGTATCCACGGAAACGGTACTCGGGAATGCGGTAGCCGTGGTAGCCGCCGCGTTGCTGCCAGGTGCGGTGGTCGGAGTCCCAGTGTTGCGAGCGATGCTGTTGCCAGGCGCTGTGCTGCACGCGCTGCCGTTCCTGGGTGCGCTGGGGCGGCTGATTGCGCCGCTGCTGCTGGGCGTGCTGTTCGTGCCTCTCCTGGGCCTGCCGCTGCGGTTGCTGGGCGTGCTGCGACGGCTGCCGGGCTCGGTCGGACTGCTGCCGGGCGTGCTCCGGCTGCGCGTTGTGCTCCTGCCGCTGCGGTTGCTGCGCGTGCTGTTGCGGCCGTTGCTGCTGTGCATGGTGCTGTTCGGGCCTGGCTTGCTCGTGCTTACCCTGTTCCTGTTTGGGATGGTCTTGCTTTTCGCCCTGCTGCTCCCGCTGTGCGTAAGCGGGAGCAGTGACTCCGAGAGTCAATGACAGAACTGCCGTGCTGATGAGTCCAAATCGCTTCATGTGTACTGGCCTCCATTGCTGCTGGTTGCGCAAAACTTGTTCTAGCGCAAGCTTCCGGTCGTCGCGTTGACCGGATTGCCGATGGCTTCCCCGGATACGAGAAGTTCCACCCTGCGGTTCTGCTGCCGGCCGGCTGAGTTATCGTTGGTTGCTACCGGCAATGTATTGCCGAAGCCCTTGGCTGAAACTGAGTTTGTCGCCACACCCTGGTTCACCAGGTAATCCCGCACCGAACCGGCGCGGTTCTCGGACAGTGTCTGATTCATCTGGTCGCCGCCCACATTGTCCGTGTAGCCGCCGACTTCAATGTTGAGTCCGGGGTAAGAAATGAGAATGCCGGCGACTTTCGACAGCTTCTCTCTTGCACCCGGCTTCAACGAGTATTTTCCGGTGTCAAACAGAACGTCGGACATGCTGACGATGAGGCCCCGCGCGCTATCGCGAGTTTCAAGGATTTTATTCAACTGCTCGGACAATCGCGTGCGCATGGCCGCTTTGTCTGTTTCCGCCTGTTGAGCGGCCAACTGGGCCTGCTGTGCGGCTAAACGAGACTGCTCCGCATCCGCCTGGGCTGCCGAGAGGGCGTTTGCCGATGCGGCCTGGCTGTCCACCATATCTGATTTAGCCTTCGCGGCCGCGGATTCTGCATTGGCAGCCGCGGTCCGGGCATTCGCCGCATCCGATTCGGCTTGAGCCTTGTCCGCTTGAGCTCTCGCCGCGTCGGACTCGGCCTGCTGCTTCTGCCGGATCGCGTCATCAGCCTGACCCTGCGATTTCGCCTGCGCATTTGCCGATGCCTCGCGTTCGTTCGACAGGCGCTCTTCGTCTATCTTCTTGACTGCGATCGCGCGCGCATCTTCGGCGGTCTGCACTGCCTCGCGCGCTACTGCGATCAGAGGCTTTCTGTCGATATTTTTTCTCGTGGCGTATTCATCCGCGTTGTTCATCAACTGAACAGCGTGCTGATAGCTGTCGCTCGCATATCTCTCGGCGCCCTCGGATTGCGCGATCCGCAACGCGTTGCGCGCTTCGAAAAACTCCAGCGGCAGTTTGGTATTCAGAACCACTGGATCGAATTTGTAGCCGGTGGGAATGTAGCCACCGCGCTCCAGAAGTTCGTACTTGGTATTCATCGCCTCGAAAGTTCCCTTGGTATCCTCGCGGATCACGTTTTCGATCACCACGACATTGCTGGGCTGCCGCACGGCATAGTAAGGCTCCGCCGTGACGACCAGGGCGAAGGCCTGCAGGTCCGTGGTCACGTCCAGCTTGCTGCGGCTGTTGTCGCCTACTAAGACTTCGCCAAGGTTGATCGCTCGTCCTTCGGGCGAAATCGCCCACAGGATGTAGGTCAGGTACTCATTGCCGAAAGTCGTGGGCTTTTGCAGGTTGCCGAATTCCACTTCGATTTCGATGTAGCCCTTCTTGCTTTCCACTTTGGCTTGGCCATTGGCTGCCGGCATCAAGTCCGTGCCCGCGAAATCCAGTTTGGTGGCTCCGCCGCGGTGCTTGTAGTTGACCGCCTGCACATTGCGGCTCACTACGGTCACGCGGAATGTGGGCGTCGGACTCATGGGTTCGACGGCCATCGATGCTTGAGAATTGGTTTGAGCAAACGCACTCAAACTGAGGGTGATTCCGATTGCCAACAAAAGCTTGTTCTTCACAGTATCTCCTTGAGGCAGATGTCTGCCGGGTTGCGTTGCATCGATCTTGTGGTGGCGCGTTCAGCCTTCTTAGGATCGTTTCCCTTGCGTCATCCTTTACGTTCCAACGTGAATCCGGGAAAGGGAATGGAAGAGTCCAAAAACATTCAGGATCCACAGAACCACCGCAATGACCACGACGCCGTTCAAAATAGACTTGATGGTTCCCTGCATTGGGATGAAGCGATTCACCAGCCACAGGAGAACACCCACTACGATCAGAACTTCCAGCAGTTGAATTAAAGGCATGATCCTTGACCTTCCTTGTTTCGCGGGCTAACCCCTCTCACCCGCCGGGGGAGGTTAGGCCCTAATTTCAATGTTCGAGAGCTAGGGTCGAATCGTGTATCGCCGAAAATTTCGCGGCGTACCCACGGATGAAGAATGCCGATTGGCTGGATGTGGTCGCTCGAAGTGGACTCGGTCGGGACCCGACCCGCGGCGACCTAAGAATGAGAGCTACGAATCAGCGGTCGCGGCTCCCTCGACACACTCAGGAGAGTAAATAATGACAGGCGTGGACTTTAGCGTCTGAGCAAGATAGCTCACTTGGAAGTTTAAGATTCCGCTACCCGCGCCGCGGCCGAATCGCCATGCCGGATATTATCCAGCGCCCGATAGGGAACTTGCGGAGCGCTCGCCCGCGTAGCGTGCATCAGCGACCAGGAATACTCCCTTTCCTGACCACAGTCCAGGCAGACCTGATACGTCCGGCGGTTGATGGTGAACACGCGGCTACGTTCTCGGTGATGGCACCCATAGGCACGTTGGAGAATCCAGGAAAACAATGCCATCAGTCCTGCTCTCGCCTTCGCTCGCAGCTTCCGTTGGCATCCAGCCACTCCAGCAGAGAGCGCACGCTGGCCCGAGCCANNCAGGCACTTTTCCGGTTTCTCCAGGTCGAACAGGGCCAAGCCCAGCCGATACAGACAGCCGGAGGGCGTGTGCCGTACCCCGTGGTAGAGCACGAGCCATCCCCTGGAAGTCTCGATGGGCGGCGGCGACAAACCAATCTTGTTTGCGTCCCACCAGGCGCCGCGGCGTGCTTCCAGCATGAGCCTGTGCCTGCCCCAATGACGCAGGTCGGGCGAATAGGAGATCCACATGTGCGCGCCGAGTGTGGTCATGGGCCGATGAATCAGCGCCCAGTATCCGTCGATTCTGCGGGGCAGCAACGCGGAGTCTTTGTCGTCCGCTGGCATGATGACGCCGTAGCGCTCAAAACTCCGGAAGTCCTTGGTCAGCGCCAGCGAGACTCCGGGGCCGCCGCGCGAATAGGAAGTGTAAGTAACCACGTGTTGCTGAAGTTCAGGCACGAAAGTGATGCGAGCATCCTCAATACCCCAGACTTCTTCCGGATAATCCTTGGGGCTGGGCATCAACGTCGGTTCGCGATCAATTTGCCATCCATCAACGCCGTTCTGCGAACGAGCCGCGCAAAGATGAGACAAGCCGCGCCGATCTTCCACGCGGCAAAGCAGCAGGGTGGTTCCATCCGCGAGCAGCGTAGCGCCCGCATTAAACACACTATTAATGGAGTAGGGCCAATCCTTGCTGGTCAGGATCGGGTTGGCAGGATGGCGAAGAAGAAGTGGCTCGTAGCGAGTACTCAGAAGGCTCATAGGTTTCTGTGCGGAGGTGGTCACGACCGGATTTCCGTTGGTTCAGACTCTTGCAGCGAACGCATTTCAAGGAGTGCCATCAAGAACGACAGGGTTGATTCTGCGCCCTGGTTTTCGTTGGCGCGGTCGGGATGCAGCCCGTCCCGGCAGCCGCCGGTGACGGAATCATAAAGAGGGAGCTGCAGATCGTTGTCGCCCAGGAACCAGTTGAAAACCGACCAGGCTTCGTTACGCCAGCGGCGGTCACCAGTGACGCGGTACGCCTGCAAGCACGCGGAAACCGCGCCGGCTGCTTCAATCGGCTGCTGATCGAAGCGGGCCTTTTCGCCACCCTGGTGGTAAAAGCCCTGCGACCCGATGGGCACGAAGTGGCCGTTGGTTTCGCAACGCTGCGTTTCCATAAGCCAATCCAGCGACTCGAGTCCAGCGGAAAGCATACGATCATCCGCGCACGCCGACCCCACCAGCAGCATGGCTTGCGGTAGCCTCGCGTTCCCGTATGCCAGAACGTCCTCACACCACTTCCAGTCGGGGCGCCGGATCGACTCATACATGTTGAGCAGTCTTCGACCCAGTGCAAACCGGACACGCTGCGCGTCCCGGTCTCCAGGATACGAAGCGAGGTACTCCTGAATCCCGAGCAGGGCGTAGGCGCAGGCACGGGGACTATGGAACTCGATAACTGCCGGCAGAGAGAATTCGAACAAACGCCCGGCGGCGCCCCTCAATCCATGATTTGCGGATCTTGCCAGAAGAGTTCCTAGCGCCCACAGCGCGCGGCCATGAGAATCTTCCGAGCCCTGGTCTTCCATCCAGCGGTGGTCATAGCCAAAGAAGTTCCGGAACCTTTTCTTCTCTGGATTGAAGGCATGCTCCAAAAACGCCAAATACCGGAAAGGCCAGTCTGGATTGGCTGATACAGCTCTGCTGGCCTTACCCATGCCCGGTTGGTCCATGCCCAGTTGCTCCAGCAACACCGCGAAAATGAGCGCGCGCGCGTTGTCGTCGGTGGTATATCCCTCGGCCCGGTTGGGGATGGTAAAGATCGCGTGCTGCAGCATCCCCGTATCATCAGTCAGTGCATTCACGTGACTCAGCTTCAATTCGGGCAACTGGTGCAGGGCTTTCTGGGTGGTGCGCGCTGAGAACTGAACGCGGGGAGTCTCCATGCGGTCGCTGCGCACCCGCGCGAAACTTTCCATGTACCCCTGCGCAGCTTTCTTCCAGACCATGTCCCGCGCGAAAAGGTAGGCGCGTTTCCGCATGGCATGGCGTATCGCTGGCGTATCCAGAAGTTCGATTGTTTTTTGCGCAATCGCACTGGGATTCTGGAAGGGGACCAGCGCGCCCCGCCGGTCGTCCAGCAACTCAATCGCGTGCCAATACGGAGTCGAGATGATGGCCTTGCCCGCGCCGAGTGCGTAGGCGAGCGTTCCCGAAACCACCTGCTCCTCATAGCGATACGGAGTGATATAGATGTCGGCCGCGCCAATGAACTCGGCCATTTCCTCAGGGCTGACAAAACGGTCGTGGAAGATAACCTGTTTTTCCACTCCCACTTCCTTCGCTAAAGCCTGCAAGCTGGCTCGATACTTGTCTCCCTCGCGCCGCAGGATGTGAGGATGGGTCGCGCCCGCCACCATGTAAACAGCATTCTTGTGTTTCGACAGGATGTCTGGCATCGCCAGAATTACGTTTTCGATGCCCTTGTTGGGTGAGAGCAGGCCGAACGTCAGCAGAAGCGCTTTCCCCTCCACGCCAAACCTGTCTTTATAGAAATTGGGATCCAGGAAGGGCAGGTCCGGAACGCCGTGCGGAACCATGTCAATCTTGCTGCCGGGCACCTTGAAAATTTCCTGCAAGAACTGGGAGGAGAGCTGGCTCATCACAATGAGGCGATCCGACAGTTCCGCAATTTCCTCCATGACCACCATTTGGTCAGGATTTGGCTCGCGCAGAACGGTGTGCAGCGTGGTGACCACGGGCATCTTCAAATTACGCAGAAGATGCAGAATGTGGCTTCCGGCTGGGCCGCCGAAGATTCCATACTCGTGCTGCAGGCACACCATGTCGATATTGTTGAAGTTCAGAAACTGAGCGGCTTCTTCATACGACGTGACGTCGTTCTGGTCCAGCGACCATCTCACCCGTGCCGGATAGTCATATCCCTGCTCTGTGTCGTTCACGGGCAGCGCCAACAATCGGGCGGTTCCGTACTCCGCCGAGATCGCGCTGCACAGGTCGGTGGTGAAAGTAGCGATCCCACATTGTCGTGGAAGGTAATTCCCGATCACTGCGATTCGACTGGGCAGCGATGGCTTCGACTGCAATCGTGGGCGAGCCGCTGGCGCCCCGTCCCGTACCAGGGGTTGCGGGCCGACGACTTCCAGGACTCCCTTGGGAAACACTGTGTTTGGTAGCGACATTTGTCCCTGACTTGGCGAGAACAGGTGCTCTAAGAGGCCACTTTTCGGTCGGGCCCCAGGCGATCACCGGCGTTGGTTTGAGACCAGGACGGCTGGTCCAGTCACTTTCGGTTCTGGCTTGATGTTTTCTTACGGGTACAATTTGCTAGTTACTAGTATTCGACGAAAGTGGGCTTGCGGGATGGTCAAAATTGACCAGTTACTTTGAGTGTACTGGATAATGGTCAGGGGTGCGTGATCTCGGCAAATTCAGCGGGTTTTACCAGT
>PMCH01000275.1:2060-8690 GCA_003154055.1 Acidobacteriaceae bacterium | reverse complement strand
AGTATGAAACAGAAGATTCTTTCAGCGGTTATCTATGCAACTACAGCACTCGCGCTTGCGCAGTTTCTTGATGACCTTTACGCTGGCGAGCCAGTTACTGACCACCTTGGGCTGATATATCTAGCAATCGCTGGGACGATCCTCTTTGCAGCCGCATGCATATTGTCTCTATTCACCTTGCGCGTTGGAGTCGTCTGTGGGCTAGGCGGCGGCATCCTATCGTGGCCCGGATTTGCCATTGCGATACCTAGAATTCCCTGGGGCAGCGTCGTCTCAATCTTTCCTTATTCCAACTGGCGGTACGTATTGACCGCCATTCTTGCGTTGGTTGTTTCGAGTGCCTACACGGTGAACCGACTGCGAGTGTTGCTTCGCGGTCGTAACGACTTGGAGGGGCGCAACATGGGTCTCAAGCTCGCCGGCACTTTATTCTACGCCGCGGGCATATTTGTCCTGACACATTGGCGTAGCATTTGGGAATGGTTGTTTAGGCTTCGCTACGGCAATTGATTTGAAGTACCTCAAGTTCGAGCTGCAGTGAGTTAAGTACTCCTGTGAGTCTCTTCCAACCCATCCCGAGCCCCGACAACGCAAGCGCCGGCGCGCGTCCGCTTGCCGACCGCATGCGTCCCCGCACGCTCGATGAATTCGTAGGTCAGGAGCACCTGGTCGGCCCGGGCAAACCGCTGCGCGTCCAGATCGAGCGCGACGATCCGACTTCGATGATCTTCTGGGGCCCGCCCGGCACGGGCAAGACCACGCTCGCCAAGATCATCGCCGGGATCACCAAGGCCGAGTTCATCGAGTTTTCCGCCGTGCTTTCCGGCATCAAGGAAATCAAGCAGGTCATGGCCGACGCCGACCGCGCCCGCCAGTACGGTACCCGCACCATCGTCTTCGTGGACGAAATCCACCGCTTCAACAAGGCCCAGCAAGATGCCTTCCTGCCCTACGTGGAAAAAGGCAGCATCCGCCTGATCGGAGCCACCACCGAGAATCCGTCGTTCGAAATTATCGCTGCCCTGCTCTCGCGTGCCCGCGTCTATGTACTCAACCAGCTCACCGAACACCAGATCGTCACGCTGCTGAAACGCGCCCTCGTCGACTCCGAACGCGGCCTGGGTCAACTCCATCTCCAGACCTCCGATGATGTACTAAATAAGATAGCCTCGTACTCAAGCGGCGATGCCCGCAGCGCCTACAACGCGCTCGAAGTAGCGGCATCACTCGCCCAATCCGCAGACCCGCGACCAGCCGCGACTCCCCCCGCCGCCAGCACAATCACCGACGAGATCGTCCACGAAGCCTTGCAGAAGCGCGTCCTGCGCTACGACAAATCCGGCGAAGAGCATTACAACCTGATCTCCGCCTTGCACAAATCCGTGCGCAACAGCGATCCGGACGCAGCACTCTACTGGCTCGGCCGCATGATCGAGGCCGGAGAAGATCCGCTCTATGTCGCGCGCCGCGTGGTCCGCATGGCCGTCGAAGACATCGGGCTCGCCGAACCCAACGCCCTGGCTCTCTGCATGGCCGCCCGCGACGCCGTGGACTTCATCGGTATGCCCGAAGGCAATCTCGCGCTGGCCCAGGCCGTCGTCTATCTCTCCGTGGCGCCGAAATCGAATGCGCTCTATACCGCCTACGGCGCCGTCCAGCAGGATGTCGAGCAAACCGCCGCTGATCCCGTCCCGCTCCACATGCGGAATGCCCCCACGTCCCTGATGAAGGGCCTCGGCTACGGCCAGGGATACCAATACGCTCACGACGTCGAAAACAAAGTCGCAGACATGGAGTGCCTGCCCGACAGCCTCCGTGATCGCACCTACTACCGGCCCACGAATGAAGGAGTTGAAAAACGAATTCGCGAGCGGATGGAGGAGATCAAGCGGCTCAAGCAATCGGCTGCCCGCCGAACAGAAAGAGAATCTAAAGTCCCGCCCTCAGAATCCGATAAATAATTGATGCCGGACCCCGAAGGGTCCGGGAGGGCTTGCCATGGCGACGTTTCCGCGTGCGACTTTCGATCTCCCCGGTCCGCCATCACTCGATCCCCACAATCGCGAGATAGCCGAACTGGTGCGCCTGCAAAAATTTGCCCAGCGGATCAGTTCCAGCCTCGACCTTGACGAAATCGTCGAGCGCATCGTGAGCGAGGTTGCCGCCACGCTGGGTTGCGTGGAGATCAACGTCTTCCTTCACGATCGTGAGCGATCAGAACTGGAACTGGCGGGCGTTCGCGGTTGCACAGTGCATGGCAAAGGCCACCGCCTCCGAGTTGGAACCGACGGCTTGGTGGGATACGTGGCGGTCACCCGGCAGATGCGTTACGCGCCGGACGTAACCCTCGATCCGTACTACATGCCGTGCGAGCCGGACGTTCGCTCCGAAGTCGCGATCCCGCTCCAACTGGAAGGTGAACTGGTCGGGGTATTCACCGCTTCTCACTGCAAGGTTGACGCCTTCTCGTCCGAGCAACTGCGTCTGTTGCAGGGTCTGTGTGCGCACGTGGCGGCCGCAGTACACAACGCGCGGCGCTTTCGCGACGAGCGCGATCAGCGCGAGCGCATGAGTCGCGATGCGGAGGAAGCTCGCTCCATTCAGCAGGCTCTTTTGCCCCGCAGTTCGCCGCTCATTCCTGGTTTTTGTGTGACTGGGCTTTCCATTCCCGCCGGGTCGGTCGGCGGCGACTGGTTCGACTTCATCCCGCTATCCGACGGCCGCTGGGGCCTGGTTCTCGCCGACGTCTCCGGCAAAGGAATGGCCGCCGCGCTTCTCATGTCGGCCACTCGCGGCATGCTGCGTTCGCTCGCACAAACCGGATCCGGTCCAGCCGAAGTATTGTCACGCCTCAACGAGATGCTGGTCGCAGACATCCCAAGCGGCCGCTTCGTGACCATGGTCTACGCAGAACTGGACCCATCCCGGCGCATCCTCCGGTTGGCCAACGCCGGCCATCTTCCGCCCCTGCTTCTCGAACCCTCCGGCCATCGCTGGATCGCAACCGAGCACGGCCTTCCGCTCGGCATCGCCACCAGCAAGTTCTCCGAGACGGAAATCGTCCTCGGTAAACACGCGCGGCTGGCCATCTATTCCGACGGCATCACCGAGGCCGCCCTCGATTCCAGCGAAGAATACGGCCCGAAGCGTCTCCTCGCTCATCTCCGCTTGCCGGGTGCCTCGCTGAAGACTCTGCTGTCGGACGTGCGCGCCTTCGCGGGTGGAACGGGTCTGCGCGACGACGCCACCGTGATCCTGGTCGGCCCCCGGCCGGGAGCCTAAGAAGCTCCGAAGTATCTCATCCCGACCCACGCTCTAACCGAATCGCGCCCGGTGCTCCTTCAAAATGCACCGGTCCATCACCACGAACAGCCCGGCCTGACGGGCCTTCTGCGCCGCTCGCTGGTTGATCACATCTTCCTGCAGCCAGATCGCAGTAATTTTCAACTGGATCGCCTGCTCCACGATCTCATCCACATGCTCGGACCGCCGGAACACGTCCACCAGATCAATCTTCTCCGGCACCTCGAGCAGCGACGGATACGCAGTCTCCCCCAGCGCCTCCGCAATCCTCGGATTCACCGGGACAATCCGGTAGCCCTGCGATTGCATATAGGCCGAAACGCCATGGCTCGGCCGCATGGGGCGGTCCGAAAGCCCCACCACCGCAATCGTCTTCACCCGCGACAGCAATTCGTAAATAGGATCAGCCTGCTGCAATGAGTGTGCCTCTACTGGATACTGACTACTGGGTACCGGGTACTGTCTTACCCCTTCTTCTCCGACTTCTGCTTGAACATGCGCAGCGCCAGCTTCCGGATCGTATCGGACACTTCTTTGTTGCCGGACAGATTCTTCAAATCATGGATGAGCAGGTTCTTCATCAGCCCGAGCGAGAGATCGAGCGGCGTGCGCGGGTTATACACCAGGTTGCGGGTGATGGCATAGTTCTTGGCATACTTCCGCCGCAGCGGGATCGCCCGCAGCACTGCCTCCAGCACGTTCTTCTGCTGCGCGAAGTTTTCAACCTCGCCATCCGAAACTTTCGGCGAATCGAGCACCGCCAGCGCCACCAGCTTGGTGCCGTCGCGGATCAGCAGGGAGCGCTCCTCCTTGTTCCCCCGCATGGCCAGCGCGATTCGTCCCTTGATGTCGAGCTTCGCGATCTTCTGCAGCGTGCTGTCGCGCCGGTCTTCCTTCACTACCGGCTTTTTCTTGGCAGCCGCGGCGGGCGTCACCCTCCCCGTCTCGCTCTTCACCGCCGGGGCAGCGTCGGCCGCCGGCGCCTCATCGTCCAGTTCGGTTTTCGCCTCCGCCTCGGTCCCGGCCCCTTCCTGCCCCATCCGGACCGGCTGAAACGGTTTGTCAGCTTCGGCCGCCAGTTCCTCCTCGTTCTCCTTGAGATAGTGCTGGATGGCGTCCGTCAGAAGCCGTTCGTCCGCCACCTCCGGATCGGCTGCCACCGGCTCCGATTCCTCGGCGTGCTGGTTGTCTCCCTCCGGCTCTGCCTCTGCCGTGGCCAGGGGCGGCACTGGCGGCGGGGAATCTCCCAGCGGCGTCAGCCGCCTTTCGACCTCCGCAATTTCTTTCGGACGAAGATTCGCATTCAATCGCAGCGACTGCAGAAGTGCCGGAGAGCTTTTCACCCGCTGGCTCGCGAGCAGGGCCTCCACCGTCTCCCGCGAACCCGACACCGCCAGTTCCATCAGGGGCTCAGTTCGGACCGATGGATTCTCCAGCAGCGTGGGGAGAAGTGCTGGGCGCAGGTTTTTTGGCGAAATGAAGTAGTCCAGAACCTCCTTGTTCGTCCTCGGGTCCGCCGCCACTGCCCGCGACGATTTCTCGTCCCACCCCGCCAGTGTCATGCGCGCTTGCTCGCCGAAGACCCGGTTGTGGAGCGCCAGGTAGACCATGATCTCGATCATCTCCTCCGGCGGCACCCGGAGTGCTCCCCGCACCGCGGAGTTCATCATGTACGACGGAAGCTGCGAATTGCGGACCAGATCGATCATCCGGGCCATGATTTACCTCCCCACGCGGCGCGCGCGTTTGTTCCCGGCGGCACGCTGCGGCTTTACTCCGGTGGCTCGTTCCAGTTCCTGTACTGCAATCTCAAGCTCGCGCGTAATGCGATTGGGCGCCTTGCGGCGAAACTCATCGCTCAAAGCGCGATAGTACCAAAGCGTGCCGTCACGTTTCCCGCTGAACCGCCTCCAGATGGATTCCCCCTGCTGCCGGTAATCGGCAAGGATCGTCCGCACGTTATGGAGCTTGTCGGCCGCCGAAACCAGCCGGGTTTCGCGATCGGCATGTTTCACATGGCGTAGATAGTCTCTCTTCCGCTCCACCCACTCCAGTTTCGGTTCGACGAACGAATCCGTACAGCCCTCCACGACCTTGGCCACCCGCGGCCCGAACATCCGCCGGATCTCGCGCAGCCGCGGCATGCCTCCGCAGTCCTCGACCACGTCATGCAGCAGGGCCGCGATCGCGATGTCTTCATCGCCGCCGCCCTCCAGCGCCAGTGACGCCACCCCCATCAGGTGCGACAGATAAGGCACAGCGGTCTGCTTCCGGGTTTGCCCCGCATGCTTTTCCGCGGCATAGCGAAACGCCCGCTGCAACCGGGGTCCCAGCCGCGGAACGTTTTTCCCGGCTCTCTTCACGATTGTTTCTCGCCCCGGCGCATCCGCAAGTACGCCAGCATGAACGGCGTCAAGTCACCGTCAATCACCCTGTCCACGTCGCCCATTTCCGCTTTCGTACGGTGATCTTTGATCAGCCGGTAGGGCTGCAACACATACGACCGGATCTGCGACCCAAAATCAATGTCGAGCTTGGAATCTTCGATCTTCTTGGTCACTTCCCGCTTCTTCTCCAACTCGAACTCGTAAAGCTTGGAGCGCAGCATGCTCATCGCCTTTTCCTTGTTCTTGTGCTGGGAGCGCTCATTCTGGCAATTGGCCACGAGTCCGGTGGGAAGATGCGTAATCCGCACCGCAGAGTCGGTCGTGTTCACGTGCTGCCCACCCTTGCCGCTCGACCGGTAGGTATCGATCCGCAGCTCTTCCGGCTTGATGATGACCTCGATGCTGTCATCAATTTCCGGCGAGACGTAAACGCTGGCAAACGACGTATGACGCCGCTTGGCCTGATCAAACGGCGAGATCCGCACCAGCCGGTGCACTCCGATCTCGCTGGTCAAAAGACCGAAGGCGTTCTCTCCAATCACGGAGAACGTCGCCGACTTGATCCCTGCCTCTTCTCCCGGCTGGTAGTCGTACATTTCGGTTTTGAATCCCCGCCGCTCCGCCCACCGCAGATACATTCGCAGCAGCATCTCCGCCCAGTCCTGCGACTCGGTTCCNNCGCTGAAGCTCCGCGGTAACGTTCTCGCCCTCACCAGCGAGGTCGAAATACGCGCCAATGTCCTCGGTACGGCGTCCCAGGTCGCTTTCCAGCGACACCAGTCCTTCCAGGCGCTTGCGCTCGCGCATGACTTGCTGGGATCTTCCGGGGTTGGACCAGAGATTGGGGTCGGCCGCTTGCTTTTCGATCTCGGCTAACTGCTGGCGCAGCTTGCCCGCGTCAAAGATACTCCCGCAGGTCATGAACCTTGATCTTGAGATT
>PMCH01000275.1:0-1959 GCA_003154055.1 Acidobacteriaceae bacterium | reverse complement strand
GGGTCCACCGACGCGGTCACGCCGGTATTGGTCCCCACCAGCACCCAGCGCCCGTTTTCAACCGCGCGCATCTGGGTTTGCTGCATGTGCTGCTTCCATGCCCCGCTGTCGCCGTACCAGCCATCATTTGAGATGTTCACCAGCACGCCGGCGCCGCGCCGCACGAATTCCCTCACCTCGTCGGGGAACACCGACTCATAGCAGATGAGAATCCCCAACGGCTGTCCGCCGGCATCCAGCGGTTCCCGTGACTGGCCTCGCGCGAAGTTCCCCACCTGCTGCGTCATCATGTCCATGAAGGGCAACATGCTCTTGAACGGCACATATTCTCCGAACGGCACCAGGTGGATCTTGTCGTACCGCCCCGCCAGTTCGCCCGAGGGATTGATCAACGCCGCGGAATTGAATACATCGCTGGTGTGCTGGGGTGATTCCGAAGCACTCCGCACTCCCACGCTGCCCGCCAGGAACCACGTCTGGCTCCGCTGGGCTACGGTCGTAATCACCTCGCGGAAATTGGAGTCGTTCAGGAAAAATGGCGCCGGCGACTCCGGCCAGACCATCAGGTCGAACCGCCGCCCATCCTTCTCTCCCGGCGGATGCAGGGTGATCCAGGTCAAATCCCGCAGCGTGCCCTGAAAGTAATCGGTGGTCCAGTTCTCCTGGACCGGTATATTCGGCTGCACCAGCAGCGCCGTATGATCGGCCGGTTGCGCCGGCGGCGAAAACCATTGGCCTGCCTGCAATAGGGCCGCAGCCCCCAGTGCCGACACCAGCAGCCATTTCCTCCGCTCCTTCGGCACCAGGAACGCCGCGGCAAACACGGAGTTCACCAGCATGATTTCAAACGAGAGTCCGTACACGCCGGTGAGCGTCGCGATGCGAGTCAGCATCGGATTGCCGGTTTGCGCGTAGCCCAGCAGTTCCCATGGGACCGCCGAGATCCGGGTTCGCGCCAGTTCCATCGCCACCCAAAGGAACGGCGCCGCGACCAGCGCCCCCCGCTCCGAGCGCCCGGCGATGGTCGACAGCAGCAGCCCAAACACTCCGTAGTACAGACCGATGTACAGGCAGAATGCGATCAGGACCAGCAGGGCCACCGGGATCGCCAGCCCGCCATAGCGATGCATGGTGTCAAAAATCCAGTAGAACGTACCCAGGCACCAGAGGAACCCGGAAAGATAGGCGAGCAGGAAGCCTTGCCACGGCGCACCCGGCAGCAGACGCGTTTGATCATCCAAGTGCCAAGTCTCCGGAACCCGCGCCCGCAAGATGGCAACGACCAGCGGCGCGGCCGCGAGCCACGACAACCAGTACAGGTTCAGAAGCGGAAAAATGACGATTTGCAGTCCCGCCGAGAGCAGGACCAGACGCCAGGCGCTGAGATGGATTCGCCGCACACGCCAGCATAGCAAAATCACTTTTGTAGGTGGGTAGCCCCGGCGCTACCGCGCTTTTCATGCGCGCTCCCTCGCCGGCATGAATTTTGATCGCCGGACGCTGTTCTACGTCTGCATTTTCAAATAACATAGATTGCTTATGGGTCTGGTCGCCACGGTTCTAGTAAGGATTCTCGAAGGCATGTTCGCCGCCGGCGTCATTGGTTCGATTGCCGTCTTCGTGCTCAGCGGGATTGAGGACCTCAGGACCTTGTTCGGCCGGGAGGAAGAGAACCACTCCTAGTCGCCATGTCCTCGTTCCCGCCCACATCTCCTTCCAATCGCGTCCGCATCGTCGTCGCCACCTCGGTGATGCTGACCTTCATCTCGTACTGGCGGGCCGCCGCCATCGTGCTGAACGACCTCGCCTCGTCCGCCTTTTATGCTTGTGGAATCGCCGAGCAGGCGGTCGGGAAGTCCGCGCCCTGGTTCATCGTCGCGGTCATGCTCTTTTCATTCGCCGTGCGGGCGGTGTACGTGGAAAGCTGCTCCATGTTCGTCCGTGGCGGGGTGTACCGGG
>PMCH01000005.1 GCA_003154055.1 Acidobacteriaceae bacterium | reverse complement strand
CGGAACCACTCACAAAGCGCCGCCGAGGCCAAGATGCGCTTCATCGAGGGAGTGGAGGGCAGTTTAAGAAGGCTGCAGACGGACCACGTCGACATTCTTTACCATCACGCCGTGGATTCTGTTGAGGGCGCCCGGGCAGAAGGGCCGCTGGAAGCGCTACGAAGCTTGAAGAAGGATGGCAAGACAAGATTCATCGGGCTATCGACGCACAAAACCGTGGATGTATTGAGCGAAGCGATACGTCTGAATCTGTTTGACGTAGGGCTGGTGATGCTGAACTACACGATGGCGCACGACGAGGGAATGCTCTCTACGATCGAGAGAGCCGCCAAAAGCGGAATGGGAATTGTTGCGATGAAAACCCAGGCAGGAGGCACGGTAAAGCCGGACGCACAACTTCCCAAAGAACTGCCGGCGGTGAGCCAAACGGCGTTGTTGAAGTGGGCCCTGAATCACGAATTCGTTACTACGGCCATACCGGGTTTTAGCACTTACGAACATCTCGAACAGGATTCTTCCGTGGTACGCAACCTGGCCTATACGCACGAAGAAGAAAGGTTCTTGGCCGATAAGGCTGTCACGGCCAAGGCAGAGTTTTGCCAGCAGTGCGGCGAATGCAGAAAGGATTGCCCCAAGCAGGTTGATATACCTGTATTGATGAGGTCCCACATGTACGCAGTGCAATACCGAAATATCGGGATGGCGCGGGAGATGCTGGCGTCGGCTGCACCGGACCGAGGGCTCGACGCTTGTGGCGCCTGCGAGTCGTGCCTTGTAACCTGCCGAAACACGGTGCAAATCGGGCGGAAGATTGCGCAATTGAAGGCACTGCCCGTCGCCCAGTTGCTCGCGTAGCCGCGGATAGCCGGCCAACCGGGAGCTATCCAGAAACGGGGTTCTAGGAACTGTCGATGAAATTCGGACGTGTGGTCGGCTAACGAGAAATTATCCGACTCCCACGGCGGGATTAGTCCTGATAAGTCGGCTTCAGAGAAGGTCCGTGACTCGGGAGTAATCCGTTTACGCTTATTGACCGTCGATGAGTGAAAATGGCGATGTTACGCCAACTATCGGCACAGGGTCCGGATCGCCGATCAACCGTCCAGAATCGACCCATTCTCTGCGCACCAAAAACAGAACGTTCCACGCAGGGCGACGCTCCCAGATCAATAGCGAAATGGGCTGACCGACAAGCCATTATCTTGCTGGAGTGGAGACGACTTTCCTCGGGATCTGCTGGTTGGTGATGCGCTCTCCGATCCTAGATGCGAACTTCGGTGTGTGGCCCTTCACCATTTGCCGGATGCCAGGCCCAAACTCGTGGAAGAGGTTCATCCCGGCGTCGCTGCCAATCGCCGAACCAAAATTGTTGAACGTTGCCGAAGAGGAGCGCGCCCAATATGGACGGTAAGCAGTGGAGACAGCGACCGAAGTCAGCACCCCGAGGAAATACGAGGTGTTCAGCCTCCCCTTTCCAGAGTCGTCGCGCGCGATAAAAATGCGCGAAGCGGCGTACGTGGCCCGGTCCATAAAGCCACCGCCGCTGGAAGGGTGATAGCGCAGGTTCTGCTTGAGCGACGACGGATACAGGTACTTACCAAGAAAGGTATGAAACTCTTTTTGGGCAACGACCGCCTTGTACGGAGCAGTATAGGGCTGCGGTCCGGGAGTGACGTGTCTCAATTCTGTTCCGCGCATTACGCCCGTGTTGATGCCAACCGCGTCAAGTGCTAAAGGCGAGCGCACTTCGTCGGCGCACGTTAGGAATGTCTGTACCTGTTTTGGAGGTTGTACCGTAGACGGAGCATCGGGAAGTGATCTCCACGTACGCGTCTCCGGGCGCTGCACTTCGGGTGAGTTTGAGCCGTCAAACTGTAGCCCCTGAACCAAGTCAGCACGTTCGCTCTGGCACCACGCCCCGCAAGCAGCCAACAGGAAAAAGGAAATGACTCGGATTGGCGCAATTCGCTTCGCCATAATTCAGTCCTACAAAGCGGGAAGCGACTTTCCGGCTCCTCGGCGATTCGGCNNAGGTGGCATTCGTCTGAGCAAAAGTGCTCACCGTTAAGTTGATGCAATCACGATCACACCAACTACGCCCGTGGGGGGCCTTTCCTTGGCGGGGTTCTAAGTGTTATCACGATATTGCAACAGCTACACATTCGCACCCCGGACTCCAGCAGCGGCCCCAGCGCAAGCATTGTGACTCATCATTCTGTGCTGCAAGGTTGCCGTTTTGTGCCTGTTTCCCGCCAAAAATACACGGCGGAATCCAGACTCTGCATTGCCATATCTGCTATGTGGACGTATCGAAACAACAAGTTGCGCGTTGATGCAGAGGGCCACCCAAGTGCAATAGCCTGTGTAGAGTGAGCAGTTCTCGTCCTCTTTCAGGTCCTCTGAACTAAGTCAGCCCATCTGAAGTTCTTTCCTCTTAGTCCGTCGCACCGGAGATGCCTCTTGAGTGATCCCAAGGCTAACAAGCAGCCGCAGCCCAAAACTATTGTCGGGGCAAGAAACTCTGGCAAAGTGACGATGATGCCAGGGAATGTCCCCACAGACGACACGATAAGAGAACGTGCCTACGAGCTGTACGAAAGACGAGGTCGAGAACCCGGCCAAGACCAACAGGACTGGCTCCGGGCCGAGCGAGAGTTCGTCCAACTGGAGCGGTAAAGGGGAGTGCAGATCTTTTGCACGGTGAGAAATGACTAACACTGCTCAGTCCGCCGAGCCCAACCGGGAAGTTGTAGAATGCGCCATCGTTGAAGTGTTGAGAATCGCCCAGCGGCAAGGCATCACCCCTGCTGATTTTGTTCGAATGCTGGACGCCGGGATGCGAGTGTCAGACTTGCTGACCGCGATCGACACTTTTACAGACTCCGACCGCACCACTGATTGCGCCTTTTCCTTAGTCCGATCCTTCCGTGATCACCATTCTGACCAATACGGGGCCGTTCCGTGGGACACTTGGGGCAT
>PMCH01000365.1 GCA_003154055.1 Acidobacteriaceae bacterium | reverse complement strand
GATGATTTCGACCGGCAACGGAAATTTGCCCAGGGTACGGACGATTTTGCTGGAGTCGGCGATGACCACCATCTTCTTCGAGGCCGAGGCGATGATTTTTTCGCGGAGCATGGCTCCGCCGCCGCCTTTGATCAGGCGCAATTGTGGGTCGATCTCGTCGGCGCCATCGATGGTGATGTCAATGACTGGATGTTCGTCGAGCGTGGTGAGCGGAATGCCTAGGCTGCGCGCTAAGGAGGCCGTGGCGTCAGAGGTGGGGATGCCGGTGATCTTCAGACCGGATTTCACGCGCTCACCGATGGCCACTACAGCGAAGTAGGCGGTCGATCCGGTGCCGAGTCCGACGATATCGCCGTCTCGTACCAGTTTGGCGGCGGCCCGACCGGCGAGTTCTTTCTCTTGCTCATTTGCCATGGTTGGTCATCCTTGAGCAACCTTGATCCAGACAAGATATCCGGCGAGCACGAGACCGAACAGAGCTAACAGGATCGACACAATATCGATGAGTAAGCCGGCGGGCTCGAAGGTGCCGGTGTCGATCTGGACGCGCGTTTTGCGATAGCGAAAGAGTCCGGCAGCGATGAGCAGCACACCGGCGATGATCGAGAACATTCCGAGCCATGCGGTCAGACCGGGGGTGGGCGCGGGCTTGCCCTGAAGTTGCAGGAATTCCTGGAGCGCAATGGAGAAGCGGCCGACGGCGAATCCGAAGACGATGGTGGCGACGCCGGTGCGCACCCAGGCCAAGTATGTCCGTTCATTGGCGAGGTGATCGCGGGCGCGGTTGGAGTTGTCGGGCATGCCGGGTGAAGCGCCGCTATTATTCCACAGCAGGTGTCAGGTGTCAGGTCGCAGGTCTCGGAAAAAACCTGTGCGCCGCCAGTAAATCCTGGTACCTGGCATCTAGCTTCCAATCATCTTGCCCAGAATTTCCTTGAGTAGCTTGGCGGCGACCATGGCGGTGATCTGGGTGTGGTCTTGCGCGGGATTGAACTCTACGATGTCAGCGCCCGCGATTCTTCCGGTGATGGCGTGGATATGGGCGATGGCTTCTCGGACGGTCATGCCGCCGGGTTCACGGTGCGAGATGCCGGGAACGTGGGCGGGATCGAGGACATCCATGTCGAAGGAGATGTAGATGGGACCGTCGACTTTCATGCGATCGAGGGCGGGAAGGTGGCGCATTTCGATCACTTCGACGCCGAATTTCTTCGCCTGCTCGCGCTGATGGCCGTTCATGGTGCGGATGCCAATCTGGATGAGCCGCTTGGCGGCGCCTTCTTCCATGATGCGAGCGAAGGGGCAGGCGTGGGAATGGCGGTTACCTTCGAGTTCGTCGTAGAGATCGGGGTGAGCGTCGAAGTGAAGGATAGTGAGGCCGGGGACTCGTTTGCCGAAGGCGCGAACGATGGCCAGAGTGATGGAGTGGTCGCCGCCGAGACAGACGGGACGGAGGCCCTTGTCGAGGAGCTCTCCGACTTTGTTCTCGATTGCGGCGAAGGGCTCCTGGAAGGTGAATTTCAGATCGCCTGCATCGCAGTAGGCGCCTTCGGCCCCGAGGTCCACGCCGGTTTCGGTCCAGGAGTTCGACGAGTCAGAGCGCAGGGCGACACGAATGATGGGTGGTGCGCCAGCGGCACCGCGAAGCCACGAGGAGTTGGCATCGAATGGGATGCCAAGGAGGACCGGGGTGCCGGGTTTGGGAGCGGCCGGGATGGGCATGGGATTGCTCGCTTTCTGCAGTCAACGGGCTTCCTGTCACGAAGAAGCAAACCGCTGGGGGTAAAGCCCGGGTGTTACGAATCGCTAACGCGGCCCTAAAAGGCCGCTCTTCCACGGTGATGCACACACTCTCGAGAGAGCCTTCCTTAAGTATTTCTACCAAACTGCTGGGTACTGCTGCAGTGACCGCAGACACATGACTTGGCCCGGAATCGGGGCTGAATCGGTCACAGAGTCTCGATCATCCGTTATCCTATAGAAGACCTTCTATGGCGATTTCAACCCAGAATACTGCCCGGGGCGGCGCGGCCTCGAAAATCACGGAAAACAATGAGCGGGAGCGGGTATTTGGTCTTTTCCGCCAGTGGGGATATCTGCAGGCGGAACTGAATCCGCTGGGGTTGCTGCCTCCGCAGCCGCATCCGGATTTGCAAATTGACAGCGAGTTTGCGCAGGAAGCACGGCGGATTTATTGCGGGAGCGTGGGCGCGGAATTCATGCACATTGCCGACCCGGAGCGGCGGCGGTGGATCCAGGAGCGGCTGGAGGGCAAACCGGGAGCGGTCGACCAGGAGCGGGCGCTCGATCTGCTGATGCGGGCCGACTTGTTTGAGCAGACGCTGCAATCGCGCTATCTCGGCAACAAACGGTTCTCACTCGAAGGGAATACTTCTTTGCTGCCGCTGGTGGATGAAGTTTTGGATGTGGCGGGGGAATGTGGGGCGGTGGAGCTTGTCATGGGGATGAGCCATCGCGGGCGGCTGAACGTGATCATTCATATTGCAAGGCGGCCGCCGGAGCAGGTGTTTGCCGAGTTTGAGGATGTCGATCCCCGCAGCGTGCTGGGGTCGGGCGATGTGAAGTATCACGTCGGAGCGACGGGCGAGTACGAGACCAGGAGCGGGAAGAAGATCCATATACACCTGGCTTCGAACCCGAGCCACCTGGAGGCGGTTGATCCGGTCACGGTCGGCAGGACGCGCGCCAAGCAGGATCGAGCGGGCGAAGGGGGCAAGGCAAAGTATCTGCCGTTACTGGTGCATGGTGATGCGGCGTTTGCCGGGCAGGGAATTACGGCTGAAGTTTTGAACTACGCCGATCTGGCGGGGTACACGGTCGGCGGGACGATTCACGTCATTGTGAATAATCTGATCGGATTCACGACCAATGCGCGAGACGAACACTCGTCGCGCTTCTCGGCGCAACTGGCGCGGCGGCAGGCGATTCCGATTTTCCACGTCAATGGCGAAGATGTGGACGGGGTCCTGCGCATCGCGCGAATTGCCGCGGAGTATCGCTACAAGTTTGGCAACGATGTGGTGGTCGATTTGATCGGGTACCGGCGTCACGGGCACAGCGAGGTGGACGATCCTACCGTGACGCAGCCGCTGATGTACAAGGCGATTAAGGAGCATCGGCCGCTGTGGGAAATCTACGCGGAGAAGCTCGGAAGCGCCGGCGTGCAGGAGCGGGTGCAGGTTATCAAGAGCGAGTTCGAAGCAGCCCAGAAGGGCGCGTTGAAATTCACCAAGAAGCCGCTGCTGCGCGAATTGCCGAAATATTGGGACGAGTATTTCGGTGGGCGCTACAAGCCGGAATATGAGGTGCCAACTGGGATCTCGCGCGAGGAGTTGCTGGAACTCACCGAGCGCCTCACTACCTATCCGCCAGGATTCCACATTCATCCGAAAGTGAAGAAGCTGCTGGAGCAGCGCGCCGAGATGGGCACGGGGAAAAAGCCGCTCGACTATGGCATGGCCGAGGCCCTCGCCTTTGCCGGACTGGTGAAGCAGGGCATCCCGGTGCGCATGAGCGGGCAGGACTCGCGGCGCGGCACTTTCAACCAGCGTCACTCGGTGCTGATTGATGTCGAGAACGAAACGGAGTATGTGCCGCTGCAACACGTTACTGAAGGGCAGGCGGAGTGTGAAATTTACAACTCGACGCTCTCGGAAGCTGGCGTGATGGGATTTGAGTACGGATTTAGCCGCGACTTTCCAGAAGCGCTCGTTCTGTGGGAGGCGCAGTTCGGCGACTTCGCCAACGTGGCGCAGGCGGTGATTGACCAGTTTGTGGTTGCCGGAGAAGACAAGTGGGGGCTGCTGTCGGGACTGGTGCTGCTTTTGCCCCACGGATACGAAGGGCAGGGGCCGGAACACTCCAGCGCTCGGATCGAACGCTTTCTGCAACTGGCGGCGCGCGACAATTTTCAGATCTGTCAGCCGTCGAACGCGGGGCAGTATTTCCATCTGCTGCGGCGGCAGGGGCTACGGAAATGGCGCAAACCGCTGGTCGTGTTCACGCCGAAGAGCATGTTGCGGCATCCGGACGCGTTGTCGCCGGTGGAAGACTTGACGCATCAGAAATTCCTGCCGGTGATTCCAGATACGGAAACGAAAGACACCAAGCGCATTCTGATCTGCACGGGGAAAATCGGGCACGAACTCCGCGTCGAGCGCGAAAAACGGAAGGACTTCGATACGGCGATTGTGTTTCTGGAACAGATGTATCCGTTTCCGGAGGTGGAACTGGCGGAGGAGTTGCAACGCCACGGATCGGCGCGCGACATCGTGTGGGTACAGGAAGAACCGGCCAACATGGGCCCCCTGTTTTATATGCTGCCGCGGCTGCGGCACATCGCTCCGGACCGGCCGGTGCTGTCGGTGAAACGGTCGGCGAGTCCGAGCCCGTCTACGGGGTCGGCAAAAGCGCACGAGGTGGAGCAGAAGACGCTGCTGGCGCTGGCGTTCACCACGCAGGGGTGAGTCGAGTGCAGAAGGCAGGGTGTGCGGCAAGAACGGCGAGTTTTGATTCTTGATGGTTGGTTGAAGTGGTACGTGCACCGTTTCGTCGAGCAAAGCAATGCGAAAGGCCCAGGAGATCCTGGGCCTTTTCTGTTGGGCGAAGGTTTTTCTCTACGGCCAGCGCTTGGCGGTGTCTTCCCAGCCGACGGCGCGGGCGGGCGTGGCGGCTGCCTGAGTGACGGCAGGCGAGGGAATGCGAATCGGCTGCTGCGGGACGGCAGCGGCCAGGGCCGGCTTGGCACTCTCGGCGGACATCTCTTTCTCTTCGGAGAGCAGCGGCGCGGCGATGCGCAAGGCCTCAACCTCTTTCTCCAATCTCGTTAGCTCCAGCTCTTTCTGCCTCAGCACTTCGTAAACATTCTTCATCATAGGCACCTGGTGTATTGGCATACGGGCGATTAAGCGCAATGTATGGTTCCAGTGCCGATTTGTCAAGAAGAAGAGGTGCCAAGGCAGGTGACAGGGCACAGGCGACCGGTCTCAGGATTGAGGCGGCATTGTGTCGGAAAGCTACCGGCTGTTCGCGGGCAGGGTGCCCACGCTACTTTCTTCAACTAGCGAAACACAACCACCGCTACCACGATCGACAGAATCAGAACCGCGACGGCCAGAAGATTGACGTGGTTGGCCAGCCAGGATTCGTCCACCGGCTTCTGCGACGTGAGAAAGGCGGGGACATCCTGCTCAGGTATCAACTCCGGGCTGCCGGTGGGGTGGGATTGTTTGCTCTCGCAGTCGACGCACAGGCTTCTTCCTGCAGAGACCGGGAATCCGCAGGAAGAGCATTTCTGCACTCGTAACATCGCCTCCGGGACGGGAGCGGGAGTGAACGCGGGTTCGGCAGGAGGCTCTTCGATCGTAAAAGACGGCGGCGCGGTCACAGAAATCCCTTGGTCAATCGGCGCTTCCAGTTCTGGTTGAGACGGGACGGGCCCGGGGGAAGAAGACGCGGCAAGGCGCGCTTCTACGGGCGACGACTCGGCAGCCGGAGCCGTGGTTGCCGCTGGTTCCGCTGGTTGGACCTCCTCTGCCCTCGGAGGAACCACCACGGAGACTCCGCGCCTTTCTGACAGGTCGAGGGCGGTGCGGGTCAAATCGGCCATGCGCTCGAGGGCGATCAGATCACGTTCCTCGAAGGCGTAGGCGTGGTCGGAGAACAGCTCGAACAGGCCGCGAACCTCACCGGTGCGCGCGAGCAGTGGCAGGACGACGATGGAGGCGATGCCCAACTCACGGCAAGCGGCCAGGTTCACACGAGCATCGTTCTCGGCGTTGTCACACCGCAAGATTTGCTTACGGGAAACGCTTTCGCCGGTCAATCCGGAGAGGACTTGCAGGCGCGCGCCGACGGCGGGGGCAGAGGAACCGGCGCTGGCTCGGCAAATCATCTCCTCATCTTTAAGCAAAGCGAGAGCGGCGCCAGTGGCGCCGGTGATGTAGCGGGCCCGTTCCACGAGCAACTGGAGAGCGGCCTCGAGGTCATGGGCTGGCAGGGCGGGTTCCCCGTTTGCCGGCGGCACGGCCGTAAGGGCTGAGGCCGCAGGAGCACTTCCCGAAGTTGGCTGGGGCTCGCTTGCCGCCGGGGATGGAACATCCGGGCGCGCAGATCCGAAGATGGGGTAACGGGTCATTGATCGCAGATCGCAACTACGCCATCGCTACCACCGTCCAACCGTCGAAGGGCGTTTTGCAGGACTTTCACCGAGTCTCGCTGTCCGCCCTGTTGCTGTCAAGCACGAGGGGGCAAGATGGGGTGAAAGGGACCCACGCCGCGATACACCACGTGGTTGGCAAGAAAAAGCCGAGAGCGTGCCCGAGGTCGGGATAAAAAGTATGCGGAGACGCTACCGCGCCTGCTCGTCCTTATGGCGGAGCC
>PMCH01000332.1:16268-30921 GCA_003154055.1 Acidobacteriaceae bacterium | reverse complement strand
TTCGAATCCCACTCTCTCCGCCATGTTTGTCACCCAGTAAAACCTGCTGCGCACTGACTCCTCCCAGTTCTCGAAAACCGCGAGAACTGGGGCACCTCGCAAGCCGATCTCATCACCAAGCTCGGGGCGGCTCTTTCAAATTATGACAACGCCCAGGGCGTTTTTGTTCGCCAACGCCAAGTTCAGGACGAACATCAGGCCTATGCCGTGTCCGATCCGATTGCCCCGCAGTACGTGTATCAAAACTGCGGAAGGTTGTAATACCTTCACCTTAGGAGCTTTGTGAATCGATTATATCGGTATGGCGCAAGCATCTTTCTCCTCGGCCTCACTCTTGCGAATGCTGGGACGGCGAAGGCGCAAATCGATACGCCCATGGTTGCACCGGAAAGTGATTTCGGCGATCTCTACAAAAGAGCAGCTGCCAGCCGGTTCGTCGTGGTCGGCACTGTTACGCGAAGCGAAGGCGTCAGCAAGCGATGGACGATGGATCTCGAAGCCAGGATTAAGGCGGAGGGCAATCTGAGTACGTTTTCTTGCCCAGAGACGAACCGGCCTGGGTCGATAGTCACATGCGGGAGGAGTTTATGCCCGGTCAGCGCTACTTGCTCTTCCTGTTCGCTCCGGATCAGAAGATCCTCAACCGCTGGACTGCGACCTATGAACTTGATCCTAACCGGCCGTATTTCCGGGGTGAGCAGCTCTCGCGAGGAATAGTGCCTCTAAAGTCGACCGAACTCGACGTCCTACAAAAGATTACGTACCTTTGCGAGGCCATGCGCCCTGCGGAGGTGGCCAAAAAATTAGCTGCGCTTAAGCAGTTAGAAAAATCAGGGGATCCAGTTCTTAAGAAGGAAGCACGAGAGGCGGAGGAGAGTCTGCGCATGGCAGGTGTCAACTGAGCGAGTTCGTAAACAGCGAGGACACGAGGCGGAAAAACTATTCCAAGCGAGCTTCAACGCGACTCTGGATCGCAACCGACAGCTGCTAACCCAGGTAGGTGCTGGCCAGCCGGACTTGCCCAACGAGAATTTTGACACCGGCGCAATAACGGGGCCGGGAAAATATCGGCTCAACGATGAGACGCATGCAAAGTTGCTGGACGCGCTAGCGAAGGAGAGTTTTAGTGGTGCTTCGCTAGAGGTTCGGGCTGAGCTTCTGGAATTCTATGGGCATCCGGATGCTCCTTACGCGACGAAGCGAAAACCAAAGGACTGGGCAAGAGTTCAGGCCGAACTTGAACAATTGAAGAAAGCAGCTCCGCCAGTGGTTCCCACGGCCGCGGATGATCCCGTCCAGCCAGTTCTCTCGTCCGAGTAAGGGGAAGTTCTTCTGTATTTTCTCAGCCGTGGCGGGTGAGGCTGTATGTGGGAGATACGGCATGCAATCGAGTCCAGCTAAATTCTCGGCCCGAGCGATAAAGGCCTCCTGGTGGTTGGGGACGGCCTCGCTGGCTTTTGGCTTTTTTATCAAGATCACTTCTGAACTGCTGGAGCACGAGGTGTCCGGCGTGGATCGTACGATCCTGATTGGTCTCGCAAAGGCACGAACGCCCTGGCTCACGGTGGTGGCCGTGGATTTGACGGCATTGGGATCGGTCACACTCGTGGTGCTTATTTCGACCATAGCGTTGTGTGTACTGCTCCTCTTGAAGGACCGGATGGGGGCGCTGCAACTGGTGGCAGCTTCCGCGGGTGCAGGAATTCTAACGACCACAATCAAGGACTACATTGACCGGGCTCGCCCTGAGGTCGTTACACAGCTCGTCGAGGTTTCGGGCTTGTCCTATCCCAGCGGCCACTCACTGGCGGCCGCATCCCTCTATTTGACCGTAGCCATTCTTGCGTGCCGGCATTCTAAAACGACCGGGCATCAAATCGCGATTCTGGCGATGACGGTTGGGATCATACTGCTGGTGGGAATGACTCGCATCTACCTCGGAGTACATTACCCAAGCGACGTCGCCAGTGGCATATCGCTTGGGGCGGCCTGGGCACTTTTGCTGGCCGGGTGCTTTTCGTTTTTTCCTGACCCCAAGATCGCCCGCCGCGGGCAATAGTTCTCTGGATCGTACGCTGTCAGTTCCATCGTGACTCCTGAACATGAGTGCAGCATTAGATGGATTAGGCGCAGTCTGCGAAGGCTTCACAACTCTCTTTCTTCATCGCGCCCCCGGCGGCTCTTGTGCGGTTGGAATTCCGACCAGGTGACGATAGAACGCGACGGCCCTATTGATGGAGGAAGACTCATTTCCCGCGATTAGCCCGTTGGCATTCTTTCCCGTGCGCACGATGCTGTAGTAGCGCCAGACGCTATCCGACTCGCGATCCAGGAAGTACATCGACTGCAGGTCACCCGGGTGAAGGATAGGGATGAGGAAATAGCGCATCGTGCTGACGTTCTCCACATCGAAGACGAGTCGCCTGGCCGAAGCCTCTACAATGTGCATCCGGTAGATGGCCTTGCCAGAAAGGTTGTCGACCTGTTCGAAGTAGAGCACCTTGCCTTCCTTGATCTCATCGGACGTAAAGTCTCCGCGGCGTCGACCGGGCTGCAAACCGGTCAGAGCATAAGCGTCCACAATTAGCGTTCGCCACTGCTTGTGAGTGGTCGACCAGTAGCGCATGCCCGCGAGTTCTGAAATTGCTCCGATTTGGCGAAACAAGCCGCTAGCTTCCGAGGTATGAGGAAATCGCGCGGCTATGGTCACCAACGTCGTAAAGCCCACTTCAGCCCAACCGGTGCATGCGGGCGGTTTCCAGTCCGGGCCGAGGTCAGACTTGCTCCACGATTTCACGATGGCCAAATCGTCCAAACCCGGATAGACCGGATAGAACGGAATGAGCTCATCTCCGCATGGCGGCTGCGGTCCTAGCTGAGATTCAACATCAATGAACCGGCCCGCCTGCAGCGCAGGAGGAGAAAGCCGGAGGCGATTTACCTCTTGGGGCGGATTTATCGCCGGCAATACCAAGAGGAGCGCCGAGAGAGTTAGCGCATCCCGGAGCCGGGCCAATTTGTCCTTTACTGGCATTGCCTGCTCGATTCGGAGTCCCGGTGGTCGCCCATTGCCGTGAGTCGTCGAAAACGCACAGACCCACGTCATCTTTCAAAAGGCTACCCGGCGAGTGAGAGAACTCAAAGGCAGAGATCCGTACACCTCTATGTGTCCGGACGTTAAAGGTCCAAATACCATTATCGGGTTCCGATCTCACACATGTCTGGTCAAAACGGAACATACGATCCGGCAAGCCACGGTGACAACCTCGAAGGCATTTTCACACTGACACGAGGGACGTTCTGCCATGCAAGGCCAGAAACACCGCCCTTGCACCCTTGATCGGAGGCGATCAACGTTGGAACTCATAGTGGATGCTAGTAATTCGACCGCGCCAGTAGGTATTCGGCCCTTCGGCAAGCACCCACGCCACTTCGCCCTCAGTAGGTATGCACATCCCGNNCGGCACGCACTGACTTGATCAGGTCGTTTTCATCGAAACGAAAAAGCAGTGTCACAGCGGTTTCCCCGTCCCGCAAAGTTGCCTCGGCGGAAGAGTCGTTGATTGCTTTCCAGAGCACTCCTTGGCTGGGCAGCAGTGCCGTCGGATACCAGGCAGCCTCGGCAAAAAAACGCATGAGTTCACCCCGCGCCATCTCTGGCGTGCCGCGCAGATTCGCCAGAGAGATCAGTCCGAACAGCGATGCCTGAAGCATACCTTCCCCAGCAATGTAGGCGTCGTGCACGCACGCGGCTAGGCCAGGCATCATTTCGATACGGGCGTCCCAGTCGAAACCGGGCCGCCGGGTTATCACGCGCTGGGTCGAGGTGAACCGCTTCCATTGTTCTCCGGTTGCACTCATGTTGAAGGTGCCCGAGTGCGCTATATTGACGGAGTCTACGATGGGTTGCCCGTCCTTCAGGACCGCTCGAAAATACCTCTGCACTGGCGCAGGTAAGCCAATCAATTCATCTGGGTCATATGTCTTTCTCGCATTAGGCAGACGCGCTGCCTCGAGGTTGACACGCATCTCTTTGCTGACGGATTCCCAGCGACGAGATCCAACGATGAACACAACGGTGACGATTGCCACCAGCCCTACCGTAACGATCAGGATCATGTTCCACGCCTCGCTGTGTTCCTTAGGCCAAACTGAATGACCTGCGCTGAGGGGCGGGCCATCGTTGCGATAAGACTTGAGTTAGGCAGATGACTAACCTTGTAACGTATTCATCGCACAATCACTTCGGCCACCGGGCGTCGTAACGAGTAGGGCATCCGCGGGCCGCGCCCGAAGCGCACGACCAAGTCGGGCCGCCCCGCGCCCAATCCGAGCCACTGAGCGAACTGGGTTCGCACCGCCGGGACCTCGACCGGTTGATTCAGGAAGGCCGTACGCACGCCGAGTGTAGCTGCAGCAAGGGCGAAATGCTCGTAGGCGCGGCCGACTTCGAACCAGTGTGCGGGGTCGGCGTGTTCCCCGACAAAGACCGCCACGCCGGCCGATGAACGCATTTGCTTGACGCACTTCTCGTTCTCCGACTTCTCGCTCAAAAGCATGCTGAACATCATATTGCCGAGCCAACGGGGCAATGTCGGATTACCCGTCAACCGTGAGAACAAACCGTCGCCGGCGGCAAGGGCGTCGGCCTCGTTGAACCGGATCCAGTTTTTCAGCTCATTTACGAAAGCCCGGTTGCGGATTTGCGCGCTGTTCCCTTGCGTGACGTAGTCGAGTACGCCTTCGATTTTTGCCCGCTCGGTAAGCAGCAGCAGACGAACACCTCTTCGATCCGCGGCTCGCGTCAGTTCCTGGAGGACGTCGGTTGGCATCGGCTGGCCATCATACTCGGCGCGAGTACACTGTCTCTGGAAGATCGCGTCCACCAGAGGCGAGCGCAAGGGCATGGCGTTGTCGAGAGCGACATGCACTTGCTGCGTTCCGAATACCACGTTGGCATGCTTGCCGAGCGCCGCCGCGGCGAGCACAAGGTTTTCGGTGGCACAGCCCAAACTCACCCAGAGATGATGCTCGTCCGGATCGACCACTGGCGTTCGCCGGGAGAGATCGGGCTGAATCGAGATCACATCAGGCGACAACTCGAATCTCCATGGCTGCGTATTATGGCCGTTGGCAGCAAGCGTGGCACATCGCACGAGTTCCAGCAGCAGCGCCCCATGTTCCAGAGGTTCACTGAGAGGGCTGCGCAACGCACAGAGAGTTGCTCCGTACCCGTCATCGGAAGCGAGCGACGTGTTCGTCATCGCAAAGCCAGGAAGAGCAGCAAATAAGGCAGCGTTTGCGACGAATTGTCTTCTCGTGACCATGGTCGATCTGAATGCCAAAGGTCAATGCATTGGTGCGATGGCTCGGCCGGTTCGGGGAGAGAGCCTACTCGGATCGTAAAGCTTCGATTGGATCCAGAAATGCGGCTTTTCTCGCCGGATAGTAGCCAAAGCCAATACCCACCAAAGCCGAGAAAAACACCGCTAGGAACACTGCGCCCGGACCAACGGATGTCGCCCAACCCGCCAGTTGCGAGATCAGCAGTGATGCGGCAATCCCAAACACAATTCCGACGAACCCGCCCGCGATTGACAGGGTGACTGCCTCAACCAGAAACTGCGTGAGAATGTCGCGGGTCTTGGCACCCAGGGCCTGTCTTAGTCCAATTTCGCGGGTTCGCTCTCGAACCGAGATCAGCATGATGTTCATGATGCCGATGCCGCCCACGACCAGCGAGACCGAAGCCACGGCCGCCAGCATAATTGCCATGATCTTCGAGGATGCTTCTTGCGCTGCGAAGAGTTCCTCCAAGTTGCGGATGGAAAAGTCATTCGCCTCAACCGTCTGCAGATGGTGCCGCTGCCGGAGCAGAGCGTCCGCCTCTTCCTGCGCGGCCGGAATCTGGGCGCCGGACTTCGCCTGCATCATGATGGTATCCACCGCATCTGCATTCGCTTGCTTCACGCCGATCACTTTCCGTTTGGCAGTGGAGATCGGAAGCAGAATGACATCGTCCTGGTCCTGTCCTTGTGACGATTGGCCTTTTCGCGTGAGTACGCCGACGACCGTGAACGGAACGTTCTTGATTCGGATCGACTGGCCGATCGGATCGGCGCCATCGAACAAATTGTCGACCGGCGTCTGTCCCAGCACAGCGACTTTGTTGGCGCTGTCCACATCCGATTGCGTAAACTCAGCGCCAGCGGCCACCGTGAGATCGCGAATGGTCAGGTAGTCGGGAGTAATGCCGTAGACAAAGGTCGCCCAGTTGTTGTTTCCGTTGACTACCTGGGCTCCGCCTCGAACCACGGGTGCCGCGAGTGCGACATCGGGACACTGCGCCACAAGTTCCCTGGCGTCGGCCTCCGAGAGGGTAACAGCATTGCCGGTGCCTAAGCGCACCCCGGAACTGCTCATGCTGCCCGGGATCACAATAATAATGTTGCTGCCAATACTCGCGATCTGCTGCTGGATCCGCTGAGTGGCGCCTGAACCGATAGCGACCGTCGCGATTACGGAGGCAACGCCGATGACAATGCCAAGCATGGTCAACGCCGAGCGCAGTTTGTTCATTTTCAGCGCCCGGAAGGCGATGCGCACGGACGAGAACAGGCGCTTCATGGCGACACCGCTCCAACAGGTTGCAACGCGACCGTTTCCGCGAGAGCTGGCCGCTTCGTCATTTGCTTGTCACTAACAATCAAACCATCGCGAAAACCAATGACTCGATGGGCGTAAGTTGCGATCTCATCCGAATGCGTCACCATGACAATAGTGATGCCCTGAGTGCGGTTCAGCGCCTGAAAGATACTCATGATGTCAGCGCTATTGTGAGAGTCGAGAGCGCCGGTGGGTTCATCCGCCAGCAGAATTGCCGGTTTGTTGATTAAGGCGCGGGCAATGGCCACACGTTGTTGCTGTCCACCCGAGAGTTGCGCAGGAAAGTTGCGCTCTCGGCCGACTAGTCCGACGTCTGCCAAGGCGTGAGCGCCCAGGTCGTCTCCGTCAGGAGTTTCACTGGCCTTATAGAGCAACGGTAGTTCGACATTTTCGAGCGCATTCATCCTCGGGAGCAGGTTGAAGTTCTGAAAGATAAACCCAATCTTCTCATTGCGAATCTCGGCGAGCTGGTCGCGATCCATAGTCTCTACCGCGATTCCGTCGAGCAGATATTGGCCTGACGTGGGCCGATCAAGACAGCCTAGAAGATTCAGAAGCGTGGACTTACCTGAGCCAGACTCCCCCATGATGGCGACGAAGGTGCCTCGCTCAATCGCCAGGGTCACGCCCTGCAGGGCGTTCACAACAACGTCGCCGAGCAGGTAGGTCTTCGTAAGACCTCGCACGTCGATGAGCGGCGACACTATGGTTTCCTCATGGGTTCACAGTCCGGGCACTCGCCGCGTGCCTGTGGGACCTGTCGGCGAAGTACTCGGGGTGGGGGAGGATGCGCCCGTGCTAAATCGCACTACTAGTTGCTCTCCCATTTGCAGATCGCCTGAGGTCACGGCCGTGTATTGTCCATCGGAGATCCCAAACGTCACCGGTACGGCTTTGAGCTTTCCGTTCTGCAATACATAGACCTGGGCCTTACCCGTCGGGGAGTTCGAGAGCCCAAGCTGCTTCAGCACCGCCACGGACGGATGAAGGCGCAACACCGCATTTGGGACTTTGAAGGTGTCGTCGAGTTTCGTCGTCAGAATGCGGGCATTGGCGGTCATCCCGGGAAACAGTTTGAGGTCAGGATTGGAAACGGCGATGACGACATCGTAGGTGACTACGTTTTGCGTGATGATCGGAGCTTTGCGGACGTCCGCAACCTGGCCGCTGAATGTTGTTCCCGGATATGCATCCACAGTAAAGGTCGCGTTCTGGCCTGCCTTGATATTGCCGACATCGGACTCATCCACGTTGGTGTCGAGTTGCATCTTGGTCAGATCTTGCGCGATCTCGAACACGGTAGGTGCAGCAAATGATGCTGCGACGGTCTGGCCCACGTCCATACGTCGTGCAATGACCGTGCCGTCGACTGGCGCGGTGATGCGGGTGTGTGCAAGACTGATCTTGGCCTGACCGAGCACGGCCTGGGCCTGGCGCTCCTGGCCTTTGGCAGAACCAAGCTGCGCCTGCACTGCCCCGACTTGGGATTGGGCCGACTGAATCGTTTGCTTCGACGCGTCGATCAGGGCTTGGTCCGCAACGACCTGAGCTTCAGCCGCATCCATCGCGGCCTTGGCAGTGTCGTCATCCTGGCGAGACATGATTCCTTGTTTAAAGAGACTGTTTGTCCGCTCCCACTGGTTGTGGGCGTTGAGTGCGAGGGCACGGTCCTTCGCAATTGAAGCGTCGGCGCCCTTCGAGTTTGCGATTGTCCCCGCGAGATCTGAAGTCGCCTTCTGAACCTGCGCTCCAGCCGCGAGAACTCCGGACTGCGCCGAGCCCAGTGCTGCTTGGGCCTGATTCACCTGAGTTTGGAACACAGCGGGGTCAATCAGAGCGACTAGTTGGCCTTTGGTGACCTTCGTATTGAAATCGGCGTAGAGCGCTTTGATGTTGCCGGATACTTGACTGCCGACCTGAACGTCCACCACCGCATTGACCGCGCCGGTTGCGGTGACGCTCGCCTGGACCAGTCCACGTTCGAGCGGTACTGTCTCGTAGGTGATTGCGTTCTGAGAATGCGTTCGCCACACTTGGCCGGCTATCGCGAGGGCGACGATCAGGCCAATCGCAATCGCCCAGCTCGTCCAGTGATATTGACGATGCACTCGGACTGGGACCGGAGGCGCAGCGATGGGCGGAAATGCAATCGGTTCTGCGCGGACTGGATCCACTGCTGTAGCCATAAGTTATGAGTCCCTTTAGAGACTCGCTCATGCGCTCCGGGAATACTGAGCACAATGGATCATCTTGTCGGCCGGGATGGAGATCGAGCGAGGGTGGTTGCGAGCTGACCTTAGTCCATCTTCGCGTTCCTAGCGAACGTCACACAGCCGCCATCGGTCTGGGAACAGGGAGCGGTCCCGTCACCACAGGGGTAGTTGGGATCGCGTCAGCCGGGAGCAACACCTTGAAGATTCCAAGCGCAGCGGCTGTAAGCGGCGCTGCAAGGGCCACACCGAGCGGGCCGGCAACGACTGCAAGGAGTAGTTGCACAGTCAAGGTCAGAGCGGGTGGAAGGCGCACGATTTGCCGCTGAAGCAGGGGCGTGATGATGTTGCCCTCTAGAAAATGCACGACGACAAACAGGAGGACGGTGAGTAGACCTTTTCCGGGACTGATGGCGACTGCCAGTAAGGCCGCAGGGACCACGGATAGGATTGGTCCCACGTTTGGTATGAACGTCATCAGCGCGGCAATGATGCCGAGGGTTCCGGCGAGGGGTACTCCGAGTGCCCATAGCCCCAGTGTGACAAGGATGCCAACCGCCGCCATGGATAACGTCTGCGCCAGCAGCCACCAGCGCAGGCTGCGGACGGCGCTGGCGGCGCAGCCATCCAGGGTGGCTCGATAGCGTCTGGGCGTGGCGCGACGGATTCCGGAGAAGTAGACGCCGGGCTCCGCCGCGAGATAGAGGCCGAGAAACGCCACGATGATGAGTCCGGCGAGCAGAGTGGCGGTACTGACTACGATCCCCCCGATACGCGTGAGGGCATAGCTGAAGCTGTCAGCTAGCTGGGAGTAACCTGACCATTGGGCAAGAAGCCAGCGGCCCCAACTCTGTCCCTTCACGCGCTCAACCAAGTTTTGTGCAGCTAGGGGAAGGTCAGTCTGAAGCTTGGCGAATTGTTCGATGATGTTGGGACCGCTTATCCACAGGGTGAAAAGGGCAAGTGCGGAGGCCGTGAACAGAATGAGAGCGAGTGCCAAGCCTTGATTGAGTTTTAGCTTCGCTTTGATCCAATCGACGATGGCCGTTAGAAAGACTGCAACCACAATTGCGGCAAACAGGAGTAAGAGTATGACGCGGCCAAGCCACGCCAGGGTGATGGCCAGGGACAATCCGACCGCGAGAAGCAGGACGAAGACTGCGAGAGTCTTGGGCGCGACGTCAGTCGAAGAAATTTTGGTTTCAGCCATGCGCTCCGAGTCTATCTCCACAACTCAAGTGGCGCCTGTTTCAAAGTGCTCACTTTTGCGGCGAAAGGATCGGTAGGATTCGTGAGGGGAGTTCTTTTCTGAAAGAAAGCAGGTCATTTGCGAAGTGGCTCAGCGGTCCAGCGGCACAGATCGCTACTGCCTCATTCATTGCGACAGGGATGGCGACAGCGCTGGCCGTAAGGTTCCTGCTGCACAACCCGCACGTCGTCAACATTGTGCTATGCGTGGCGATCGCCGGGGCCAGTGTGCCGCTGCTGATTTCGCTGGTGCAGCAGGTGATCAAGAAAAACTTTAGTGTCGATATTCTGGCGCTGCTCTCCATCGTGACTGCGCTGATTCTCGGACAGTATTGGGTGGCTGCCATTGTTGTGCTGATGCTTTCGGGCGGAAAAGCGCTGGAGAGCTCTGCGACGGAGCGCGCAAACTCGGTATTGAGAGCACTCGCGAAACGCATGCCGCAGACGGCCCATCGCGTAGGCGGAGTTGTCTCCGATGTCTCGATTGATTCGATCGCGGTGGATGACCAGCTAGTCGTCTACCCGCACGAGATCTGTCCCGTGGATGGTGTTGTAGTGAGTGGGCAAGGGAGCATGGACGAGTCCTACCTGACCGGAGAGCCGTTTCAGATTGCCAAGGCTCCGGGAACGTTCGTGTTGTCGGGATCGATCAATGGCGACGCGGCGCTGACGATACGAGCGATGAAGGTAGCGATCGATTCGCGCTACGCGAAGATTGTCGAGGTGCTGCATGCCTCGGAGGAGAATCGTCCACAGATACAACGGCTGGGCGACCGCCTCGGATCCTGGTATACGCCGATCGCAATTGCGATTGCGCTTGCAAGCTGGTGGTTGAGCGGAGACTCCTCACGCTTTCTTGCCGTGCTCGTGATTGCAACACCCTGCCCACTCTTGATTTCCATTCCAGTAGCGATCATCGGCGCGATTTCGGTTGGCGCGCGGTTTGGGATCATCATCAAAGACCCGTCGATTCTGGAGAAGATGGAGACCTGCCATGTGCTCATCGTGGACAAGACCGGCACTCTGACCTATGGCAAGCCGAGTTTGACCAACGTTGATTGCCTTGGCGGTATGACTCAGGAAACAGCGCTGCAATATGCCGCCAGCCTGGAGCGATACTCGAAGCATCCGCTCGCGAGCGCGGTGCTGGCGGCAGCTGAAGCGCTGCAGCTGCCGCTACTGTCAGTGAAGGATGTTTCCGAGGCTCCGGGGGCGGGATTGTTTGGGCACGTCGAAGGACATCTGGTGACTGTGACCGGGCGCGGAAAGCTCTCCGCAAACCTGGCTGCGGAAATGCCCGCTGTGGCTCCTGGGCTCGAGTGCGTATTGCTGCTGGATGGCAACCTAGCTGGCGTGTTCCACTTTCAAGATGAACCACGGCGGGAGAGCAAGTCGTTCCTAAAGCATGTCGGGACAAACCACTCGATCAACAAGGTAATTCTGCTTTCCGGCGACCGCCCGGCCGAGGTGGCACTGTTTGCCGCCGGAATGGGAATTACGGAGCCGCACGGAGGCAAGACTCCCGAGCAAAAAGTGGAGTTTGTCCGGGAGATGACCGCGAAATCAAACACACTTTACCTGGGTGATGGAATCAATGACGCTCCCGCGATGATGGCTGCCACAGCTGGAATCGCGCTGGGAGTAAACAGTGATATTACCTCGGAAGCAGCGGGGGCAGTGATCCTGCAATCTTCGCTCAAGAGTGTGGACGAACTGATGCACATTGGGCGAAGGATGCGGGGAATCGCACTTACCAGTGCAGTCGGCGGAATGGGCCTGAGCTTGATTGGGATGGGGGCCGCATCTTTTGGGCTAATCAGTCCGATTCAGGGAGCCATCGCGCAGGAAGTGATCGACCTGCTTTCGATTCTCAATTCTTTGCGAATGATTCTGCCGGTGGGATCACTGAGCGACTTTCAATCCCCCGTGGCGGATGTGCATGCGCCCCGGACTGAATCCCCGGCCAAGCAAGCCGCGTAGGTTGACTAGAGCAGAAAATCCCGTAGCTCCGAGCAACTCCTCAAGCAACCGCACCCGTAGAACTGGAAACGAAAGAGTGCTGAAGTTGGTCAACTAGGTTCTCTTCGTACCGGACATTCCGTGCCAGCAGATACGCCACGAACAATTCCGAAAGCGTGGTTTCTCGGTGGAGAGCGAGGATCATCGCCTTTTTATCGATCCGCAAACGGGATTCCTGATGGCGTGCTCGGTTCAGCGAGCAGGTGTTGCGTCCGGGATTGCCGATTCTTCAGGCCAGGGCGGCAAGAGCTTTACCAGCACCCACAGTATGACCAGCGGCAGAACGGTCAGGACGATGGCCGTGAGCAGTCCCTCGCGTGTGACCAGACCCATCTTGTAGGTGGTGTAGCCCAGGAAACTCTTGGAGAACAACTGCCCGCCGATGACTACGTTCCAGCGCATGGCAAAGATGCCAATCAAGGTGAGGCATCCGGCGAGCGCGTAAATACGTTTGCGAGCGATGTCCGACAGGCTCAGCACCTGGGTCAGAGCGAGCAGCGCGATGGGAGTCACCGTGCCGAGGATAATCTGGACCACGATGTGGGACAGGTAGAGCTTGGTATGAACCATGAAGTCGAGGCTGCGGAAGGATTCGCCCGCCTCGTAAATGCGGTGGATCAGGTCGAGCATCTCAAGGCTGAAATCGATGATGAAGGTGTAGAAGAGGTAGCGCGCAATCGTGTCCACGCAGGACATTTCGATGGTCTGCTTGCGGGCTCGCATCATCAGCATGTAGAGGAGCATGACGGCGGCGATTCCGGAGACCATGGCTGAAAAAATAAACACTACCGGCATCAACGGTGTCGACCACCACGGGTTGGCCTTCACCGAGCCGAAAATAAATCCGACGTATCCGTGGAGGAGGAAGGCGGAAGGGATGCCGATCACCGTGATCAGGTAGCCGACCCGTTCGTCGATGTGCAGGGCGCGCTCGCTGAGGTTGCTGGAGCCGAGCGTCATGGCCCGGTAAATCCAGCGCGTCCAGCCGGTGGTGGATTGGGATAGAAGGACGATGTCGCGGCGGTAATCAAGCCAGATTTCCAACACCAGGACGGCCATCAGGTACCACAGGTAGACAAACCCGAACATGGCCATGGCCGAGGAGCGGTGCGGCGTCAGATACATTTCGTAGGAGCGCTCGGGATGGCCGAGGTGGAGTTGCAGGGGCAGAGGTGCGACCAGCAGGAAGGCGAGAGCCGTCAGCAGCGCCAGCCGGTAGGTGGGCTTCACCGACTTCACATTGAAAACCCGTTCCAGCGACGCCAGAATGAACGCGCCGGCTACCAGCCCGGTGAGGAACGGGTACAGGACGATCAGTACGCTCCATTGAAGCTCAACTTCGTTCGGATACATGAAGCCTTCAACGCCGGGCATACCCTTCTCCTTATCGCGCCGTGCCTATCGCACCGAGCCATCCAGGCCGTTGTAGAAAACTTTCGCGTGAGTCGCCATTGAGGGTTTCAAGACCTGCACACTGTGGGTCTTCAGAAACTCGTGAATGGGATCGTTGGGATTTTTGAGGTCAGCGAGTTGCCGCGCGCCGGTCGGACACGATTCGCAACAGGCGGTGGTGAGGCCTTTCGTAATCCGGTGATAGCAAAGAGTGCATTTTTCGGCAGTCTGGGCTTTCGGATTGATGAAGCGGCATCCGTAGGGGCAGGCCTGTACGCAGTAGCGGCAGCCGAGACAATATTGCTTGTCCACCAGAACAACGCCATCGGGGCCGATGAAAGTCGCGCCCACGGGACAGACCTGCGTGCAGGGTGAATCCGCGCAGTGGTTACACAGTTTGGGAACGAAGAAATTCTTTCCGCCGGCTTCTTTCGCAGGCGGAAACCCCTTCTTGCCGCCATCAGGCGAATCCACGACGGGATTTTCGATGTCGTAGTCAGTGACGTGGTAGCGCTCGATCCAGGTGCGGAAGTATCCGTCGGGGACGTCGTTTTCGGCCTGGCAAGCGCGCACACAGTTGCCGCAGCCGATGCATTTGGGGAGATCGATCAGCATGCCCCACCAATGCTCGGTCAGCTTGTAGTTGGGGGAGGATTCCGGGGTTCCGGCAAGGACGTGTTGCCAGGCGAGGCCGGCGGCGGGCAACAGAAGCAAGAGATGGCGCCGGGTGACGTTCATTTCGGGCCTTCCGCGGTGATGGCCGGACTGTGCGGCTGGTGGCAGGTGTCGCAGGGGAGACCGGAGGAGTGGTCGGCGGACGCGACCTGCGGGAAACTCCGTGGCTTGGCGGCATTGGCCTCATGGCAACGGACACAGAGGACGGCGGTGTCGAGTTTGGGAGGCTGCACGGAGGCGGGATCGTCGGCGTGTTTTGCCAGTGGTCCGTGGCAGGCTTCACAGTTCACGTGCGCGTGCCGGCCGTCTTTTTTCTTGTCGAGAACGTCGGAGTGGCAGGTTTCGCAAGCCTGGTGGCCGGCATAGTTGATGGGGCGGGCGGCGAGATCGGCCAGAGCGTCCCCGCGGTAGTGGCCGTACTGTCCAAAACTGCGCGGAACCAG
>PMCH01000332.1:0-16223 GCA_003154055.1 Acidobacteriaceae bacterium | reverse complement strand
GCACCGCGGTGACGGTCTGAAGGCCGTCGCGAGCGCAAATCCAAGGGCTGATGCCCGGTTTTACCCGGCTGGACCTGATCTTCCGTGACCTCGGAACCGGCCTTCCAAGTTGCTAAGCTCCGAGTGGAGTCACAGGAGACCCACTTTGCCCGCAACCAGTTCCAAAGCGACGATCAAGATTCTGTATGGGGAAGACGATGAGCAGGTGCTCGCCGCGCAGGCGGCGGAAATGAAGAAGGCCGGACACCACGTCACGCCTGCAATTGGCCGTCAAGGCGTTATGGAAGTCCTGCGCCGAGATGCCTTCGACCTGGTCATTCTCGGCTCGACGCTGAGCAAGGACGACCGTCACCATTTGCCCTACATGGTGAAAAAGTCGCACGAGGGGACCAAGGTGCTGGTCATGGCCGCCGGACATCATCACGAAGTGGACGCGACCATCGACGCCAACACCAGCATGCAGTTCGTGCTGGAGAAGATCGCACGATTGCTGGCCGAACAGTCGGTTTCGGCGTAAGCACCGGCAGCGAATATCAGCATTGGGCGGCGGAGACTCGAAGGCGAGTTCCCGCCGCTTTTCTTTTGGGGTGCTGGCGAATCGCAATCCCAGGACGCGCGCCAGCTCTGCTCGCTGAAGCGTACGGGGACGGGGAAGAGTTCTAAGGCGGGGGAAAAAGTGGTCCAGCCAGGTCGGAGAGAGGTTGACCTGGCCAGACCATTCCAGGCTACTCGGAATTGCCCCGTTGGTCGGTGCTCACTGCAGTAAGCTTGCCGAAAACGCCGTCGTTCTCATCGTTCGGACCGGCGGTGAAATAGAGTTCGTTCGCCAGACCCGATTTAGCGTTATCGGCGGCGAAACTCAGGGCCCACAGGCCGTCAATCCACAACGGTGCGCCGTTGGCATCCTGCACGGTGCCCTCGAGCTTGCCGCTGACCGCGTTGANNAGATTTCCCTGAAGGTCGAAGACGTCGACATAGCCTAATCCGGGTCCGTGGTCCTCGTCACCAGCGCCGGGGGTGCGGCGGGCGAATGTAACCACGATATTGCCGCCCACATTCTGAATCCCGAAGGGTGCATAGTTTTTCGGCAGCCGGGAGTCCTGGAAATCCGCGGTCTGTGTGACCTGGTGAAATTTGCCGTCGTACACTTCCACCTGGCCGCTGGCGAAATTGGCCACGTAGAGGCGCACACCACCGGGAATTGTGCCGATCGCACAACCCTTGTAGATGGCGCCGGTCTTGGAGTGGTCCACCTTGACCACGGCACTGTTCAGATTCACATTCGGATTCCAGCCTGAGATGGTGCCATCCTCGGTAACGAACAGGAAAACTGACTTCGCGGCGGGTGCGACCTCGAAGCTGCTGCTGTAGTTAAAGACAGTTCCGGTTGGTTTGGCTGTGCCGGTCTGACCGTTGGGCAGCGGAATCGTGACCACCAGCGACTGGGCAAGGCCGGTGGCGTCGTAGAGAGTGGAAAGACCTGTGCCATTGTCTGAGATCCACCAGGGGGAACCGGAGGATCGTGACAGGCCCCAGGCATTCACGAGGTTGGCGTCAATGTTCGGCGCGGGAGAGACGCTGGAGTTGTCGGTGGTCAAATCGGTTCGTGTGTAGTGTTGAGCGAGCGCGCTGCTGGCAGCCAGCAGCATGGTGAATACAAGCGCGGCGGCGCGCTTCTGATTTTGATGAAACATGCAAAACCTCCTGGGAGATCACGCGGAGGGCGTTGCCCGGTCCGGATCTGCCTCACAGCTACGACGGTATTCACACTACGGTTGTTGGCGCGTCAACTTGTCAAAGATTTGTCAANNGAGGCGGCATCATCTTGGGTGGCTGGTGGGGAAGCCTTCGGGAAGCGAGACAAGAAACCGCGGAAAACTTAAATGGGCCGCCAGCCAAGAAGCGGTGACGTTTCCTTGGCTATCGGCCCATTCGATCCTGAAACGGATCGGAGGTGATGGCTTCATCGTAGACCTTCCGGTCGGCTTGTCAAGAACAACTTCGCGTTCCCGAGATGGCACGCGGCGCGCGACGCTCCCGAGCGCGGCGGCATTGACACTGTCGTCGCCAGAATGTTAATTTTAATGGTTTTAGAAGCCGCTATTCTCCCAATTAGATCAGCTGAATAATGGATCAGACGCTCCGACAACTTGGGGAATTACTGCTCGGAGCCGTCCCCACGGTCATCCTGCTGGCGTTGCTTTGCGGTTTGTACACGTTTCTTGTCCACAAGCCGCTGATGCGGGTTCTGGCGGAACGCCGCAACCGGACCGAGGGCGCGATGGAGAAGGCGCGCGCCGATATCGCGGCCGCCGAAGCTCGGACCGCGGAATATGAGCAGCGGCTCAGAGAAGCACGGCTGAAAGTATTCAAGAATCAGGAAGCACGCCGGCAGCAGGCCACCCAGGCCCGGTCAGAAGCGGTGACGCAAGCTCGAGCCAAAGCGCAGGGCCAGGTGAAAGAAGCGCGCGTGGCGATCGAAGGCGACAAACAGGAAGCGCTGGCAAAGCTTCAGGCGGATGCGGGGCGACTGGCCAGCGAGATCGTACGGATGGTGTTGCGGCCGATGAGCGCGCCGAGCCAGGCAGGTGGACGATGAGAGGGAAGGAAATCGTCCAGGGGTTGCTGGTAGTAGCTTTAGTGTCATTTTGTCTGATGGCACCGCTGCAAGCGACTGCGCGGTCGCAGGAACAGCCTCCACAGCAAGGTCAGGCTGCGCCCGAGCGGGACAAGAGCATTGGGGCGGAGGTTGCGAAGGAGTCGCGCGAGGCCGCCGGAGAAGAAGAAGAGCACGGCGAGTTGAAACATTCTCGCGCGGTCCAGTGGCTGGCCCGGGTCACCGGGATGAGCGTGCATCAGACGCACCTGGTGGCGATCGGGTTGAACTTCGCAATGATCGCCTTCCTCATTTACTGGTTTGCCCGCAAGAGCGTGCCGCAGGCTTTGAAAAATCGCACCGACTCTATTCAGAAGTCCCTGGAAGAAGCGCGTGCCGCCAGCCACGAGGCAAATCGCCGGCTGGCCGAAATCGAGAATCGTCTGCGGAAGCTGGATGTGGAGATCGGGCAGATGCAGGCGGCGGCGGAGAAGGAAGCGGAAACCGAGGAAGCACGGATTCACAAGGCTGCGGAAGAAGATATTCGCAAGGTGGTGCTGTCTGCCGAGCAGGAAATTGCGGCGGCGGCCAAGCAGGCGCGTCGCGAGTTGACCGCGCACACCGCCGACCTGGCGGTTGCCCTGGCTCGCAAGCAGATCCATGTAGACCCTGCCACCGACCAGACGCTGGTGCGCAACTTCGCCGGGCAACTTTCCCCCGGCAGCGGCGGAAAGGACGGCGACTAGCCATGGCATCCGTCGTGGGTACGTACGCCCGGGCCTTCGCCGACGTGGTGGTGGGAAGCAAGCTGGATTACGCCCGCTCGATGCAGGAGTTGCGCGATTTCCAGGCGCTCTTTGGCGAAAGTGATCCGCTGCGCCGCGTTCTGGAGAACCCTTCCATCCCGGGAGATCGCAAACGGGCGGTGTTGGACGGGATTGCGCAGCGGCAGGGAATGTCGCGGCAGGTGCGCAACTTGATTGCGGTGCTGACCGACAACCGGCGGTTGCCACTGTTTGGCGACATCCTGAAAAATATCGAACGGGAACTGAACGACCGTCTGGGGTTTGCGGAAGCTGAGGTGACGAGCGCGCGCGATCTGGGCGATCCGGAGAAACGCCTGCTGGAAGCTGAGATCGCAAAGTTGACCGGCAAGCGCGTTCGAGCACGATACGAACAGGATGCTTCTCTGCTGGGCGGGGCAGTGGTGAAGGTCGGCAGCACGATTTACGACGGATCGGTGAAGGGGCAGTTAGCCCGGATTCGGGAGCAGTTGGTGGAGGGATAGCTATTAGCTGTTGGCTTTTGGCTCTTAGCTTGAATCTCATGAGTTCGGATGTCGTGCACAAGAAAGCGGAGCATCACTGAGAAGCTAAGGGCTAAGAGCTAGAAGCTAAGAGCTGATTTNNGGCGAACTGCTCTCGTTCCCGCACGGCATCGCCGGGATCGCCATGAACCTGGAAGAAGACCAGGTGGGCGTGGTGCTGCTCGGCGAATACACCGAGATCAAGGAAGGCGACGAGGTCAAGCGGACTGGTCGCATCATGAGCGTGCCGGTGGGCGACGCCCTGATTGGCCGCGTGGTGAATTCCCTGGGCGAGCCGATTGATGACAAGGGCCCGATCGCGACCGACAAGTTCATCGCGTTGGAGCGCATCGCGCCGGGCGTGATTGATCGCCAGCCGGTGCGCGAGCCGATGGCGACGGGCCTGAAGGCGATCGACTCGATGATCCCGATNNGGCCGCGGCCAGCGCGAACTGATCATTGGCGACCGCCAGACGGGGAAGACTGCCGTTGCCCTGGATACCATCATCAACAGCAAGGGCAATAACCTGATCTGTATTTACAACGCGATCGGCCAGAAGCGGTCGTCGATTGCGCAGGTGGTGAAGATTCTGGAAGACGCGGGTGCGATGGAGTACACCATCGTCGTCGCGGCATCGGCATCGGAGCCGGCTCCGATGCAATACATCTCTCCCTATGCGGCTTGCGCTATGGGCGAATACTTCCGCGACACCAAGCGGCACGCGCTGTGCATTTACGACGATCTTTCCAAGCACGCTGCGTCGTACCGCGAAATCTCGCTGCTGTTGCGGCGTCCACCGGGACGCGAGGCGTATCCGGGCGACGTGTTCTATCTCCACTCGCGACTGCTGGAGCGCGCCGCCAAGCTGAGCAACGAGAACGGTGGTGGATCGTTGACCGCGCTGCCGGTCATTGAGACGCAGGCGGGCGACGTTTCGGCGTACATCCCGACGAACGTGATTTCAATCACGGACGGCCAGATCTACCTTGAGACCGATTTGTTCAACCAGGGCGTACGCCCGGCAGTGAACGTCGGATTGTCGGTGAGCCGCGTGGGCGGCAGCGCGCAGATCAAAGCGATGCGGCAGGTTGCCGGAACCCTGAAACTGGAACTGGCGCAGTATCGCGAACTGGCGGCCTTCGCGCAGTTCGGCAGCGATCTGGATAAGGCCACACAGCAGCAGTTGAATCGCGGCAAGCGACTGGTGGAACTCCTGAAGCAGAACCAGTTCTCGCCGTTGCCATTCTCGAAACAGATTCTGATCATCTTCGCAGGCACCAGCGGCGTGCTCGACGACTTGCCGGTGGAGTCGGTGAGGGATTTTGAGAAGGAGCTTTACAGGTACGTGGATATGACCAATCCCGGNNCTGCTGAACACGATCATGGAGAAGAAGATTCTCGATGACAGCCTGAAGGCGGAAATGTCGCGAGTGATTAAGGAAGCGAAACAGCAGTTTGTAGACGCGCGGCAGGCAGTAGCGAAATAGCAGTTCTCAGTTCTCGGTTCTCAGTCCTCAGTACGGACTGGGCACGAGGAGATCTTGCTGAGAACTGAAAACAGGGAACTGAGAACTCAGTACATGGCTAGCGTACTCGATATCCGGCGCAGGATCCGCAGCGTGGTGAACACGCGGCAGATTACCAAGGCCATGAAGACGGTCTCGGCGGCGAAGTTGCGGCGCGCGCAGGAGGGTGCGCTGGCGGCGCGTCCTTATTCGCAGATGCTGACGAACGTTCTGAAATCGCTGGTGGCGCGGGCGGATATCTACGATCCGATTACCGGGGAGCCGCGGCATCCGCTGCTGGCGGAGCGGCCTGAGAAAACCATCCTTCTGATCGTTGTAACCGGCGACAAGGGGCTGGCGGGGGCGTTCAATACCAATATTCTGAAGATTGTGAGCAAGTTCATCGAGTCGAAGCCGGATCAGAATATTGATGTGGAGTGCATCGGGCGCAAGGGGCGCGATTTCATGCGGCGGCGTTACCCGATGGCGCCGGAGAGAGCACCTTCTGGCGATGGAGCGATGGGCGGAGACGCCCGGCTCTCCGGCGAAGAGACTGTGCCGCGTGCGGGACGAGTGCAGATCGTGGGCGAGCATGTAGGAGTGCTGGGGAAGGTGGAGCACGGCTTCGCGTCCCAGTTGGCCGCGCAAGTAGTGGAGCGTTTTTCCCGCTGCGAGATTGATGGCGTTTACATCCTCTATAACGAGTTCAAGTCCGTTATGGCCCAGCGTCTGATTGTCGAGCAATTATTGCCCATCAAGGAAATCGGCGTGGTTGACGTCCGCATGGCTGAGGAAGCTGAGGAGGAGGAACGCAAGCGGAGGGTGGAAGCGGCAAAATCCGCGGGCGTGGGCCTCCGCCCGCCCGATACCAGCGCGCTGGACGCCGCGGCGGCGAAGATCGCGGTCTCGCCGGTGGACTACATCTACGAGCAACCGGCGGAGCAACTTTTCCGGGAAATTCTGCCGAAGTACATCGGCATTCAGATTTTTCATGCGCTGCTGGAATCGGTCGCCGCCGAGCATGCCGCCCGCATGACTGCCATGGATTCGGCGACCAACAATGCGTCGGACATGATCGATTCGCTGACGCTAGTGATGAATCGCGCCCGCCAGGCGAAGATCACGAAGGAAATTATCGAGATCGTGAGCGGCGCGGCAGCGTTGTAAGGAAGCTGCTAGCTTCTAGCTACTAGCTTCTAGCAAGCCCTGAATGCGAAAAGTTATTGATCCGCTACTAGCTAGAAGCTAGTGGCTAGCAGCTGAGGTTCTAATGCCCGAAAATACTGGACACGTTATCCAAATTGCAGGTCCCGCGGTGGACGTGCAGTTTGTCGAGGGGGCGATGCCTCCCATCTACCAGGCGCTTCGCGTGGTCAGCGACGGCTTCACGGTGCCTTCACCCATCAACGTGGTTCTCGAGGTGCAGCAGCACCTGGGCGAGGGCCGCGTGCGCTGCATCGCCATGGAAGCCACCGACGGCATGGTTCGCGGCATGAAGACCATCGACCAGGGCGGGCCAATATCCGTCCCGGTTGGCCGGGGAACATTGGGGCGCGTGATGAACGTGATCGGAGAACCCGTGGACAAGCTCGGACCGATCGCGCACACAAAGACAATGCCGATTCACCGGCTGGCGCCGGCGTTTGACGAGCAGGCTACGACCGCCGAGATGTTCGAAACCGGCGTCAAGGTTGTCGATCTGATTCAGCCCTTCCTGAAAGGCGGCAAGATCGGGCTGTTCGGGGGCGCGGGCGTCGGCAAGACGGTCGTCATCATGGAGTTGATCAACAACGTCGCCAAACAGCACGGCGGGTTCTCCGTGTTTGCCGGCGTTGGCGAGCGCACCCGCGAGGGCAACGATTTGTGGCTGGAGATGAGCGAGTCGGGAGTCATCAAGCCGGGCAAGCCCGACGAGTCGAAAGCCGCGCTGATCTATGGCCAAATGACCGAGCCGCCCGGAGCGCGTCTGCGGGTTGCGCTGACCGGGCTGACGGTCGCTGAGTATTTCCGCGACGAAGAAGGCGCGGACACGCTGCTCTTCATTGACAACATCTTCCGTTTCACGCAGGCGGGGTCGGAAGTTTCGGCGCTGCTGGGCCGCATGCCGTCCGCCGTGGGTTACCAGCCGAACCTGGCCACGGAGATGGGCGAACTCCAGGAGCGCATCACGTCCACGAAGAAGGGATCGGTCACCTCGGTGCAGGCGATTTACGTGCCCGCCGATGATCTTACCGATCCGGCGCCGGCCACGACGTTCGCTCACCTGGACGCAACCACGGTGCTCTCTCGCGCGCTGACGGAGATCGGGATTTATCCCGCAGTTGATCCGCTGGCTTCGACATCACGCATTCTGGATGCGCGTATCGTCGGGCAGGAACACTACGACGTGGCGCAGATGGTCAAGAAGACTCTGCAAACCTATAAGGACCTGCAGGACATCATTGCGATTCTTGGCATTGATGAATTGAGCGAAGACCAGAAGGTGACGGTCGCTCGCGCGCGAAAGATCCAGAAGTTCCTTTCCCAGCCGTTCTTCGTGGCCGAGCAGTTTACCGGCACTCCGGGACGCTACGTGAAGATCGCCGACACGGTGAAAGGTTTCCGCGGCATCGTGGAAGGGAAGTACGACGACATTCCCGAGCAGGCGTTTTACATGAAGGGAACGATTGAAGAAGTGCTGGAGACGGCGGAGAAAATGAAGGTAACGGCAGCGTAGGAACCAGCCATCAGGAATACCGTGGTGGCTGACGGCTATATATATGGCAGACACTTTCCAACTCGAGATCGTAACGCCGGAAAAGCTGATGGTGAAGGAAGCGGCGGAAGAGGCGCAGATCCCCGGGATGAACGGGTATCTGGGTATTCTGCCTGGTCACGCGCCGCTGATCACCGAGCTGGCGGTGGGAGTCATCAGCTATCGCGCGAGCGGCGAAACGCACAACCTGGCGGTTGCGTGGGGATTTGCAGAAGTGTTGCCGGACAAGGTGACGATCCTGGCTGAGGCGGCGGAGCGTCCGCAGGAAATCGATGTTGCGCGCGCGGAGAAATCGAAAGAACGGGCCGAACAGCGATTGAAGAGTAACGATCCACAGGTTGATTACGACCGCGCCGAGGACGCGCTGCAGCGCGCAGAGACCCGGCTGAAGGTCGCCACGGAAAAGTAGATCTTCCCCAGAAAGAGGAAACGACCGCGAAGTTTCGGCGGTCGTTTTCTTATTTGGGGCCGTGATCTAGTAGCGGTGGCCCATGACTGCCTCGTATCCGGTGCGATAGCCGTTCGCGTAGTCGGCCTTGTACTCGTTCTTGTTGCCATACTCGCGGTGGTAGCCGCGGTCTTCGTGGCCGAACCTTCCACGCGGGTTCGGGTTGTAGGACTTGCGTTTGTAAATGTCTTCGCGTGCCATCGAACTTCCGTCTTCGTAGCCGACGCGGTAAGCGATGTTGCCTCCGTAGCCGCCCCGATCATCGTAACCGCCACGCCAATCGTGGTTGTTCGGTCGGCCGCGGCCTTCAAAATAGCTGCCTCGCGGCCCGGCGACTTCCTGGTACCCGGAGCGGAAGCCGCTGCTGTAGCCCTCCTGACATCCGCGCTGATACCAATCTACCGGGCCCATCCATCCTTTGTAGCCGTGGGTGGCGCGGCGCCAGTCGGGCGTCAGGTAGTCGTTAGGGTCGCGCTCCCGGCCTTCATGGCGGCCTTTGCTGACGCCATCCTGGAAGCCTTTCTGATATCCGTACTGCCGGGCTTGATCGCGACCGCCGCGGCGGTAGTAGTCGTCATCGTCGCGCGCCAGCGCAAATCCGCTGACCAGCAGCGTGACGGCCAGTGCGAATGCTGACATCCTTGTTGTACGCCACACCGTTGTGCGCCACATCGCGTCCTCCTGGGGAATCGCCGCATTGCGTCGCGGGCGTTCCGAATGCATGGTGAGTGGGATGCGGTGCTGTTCGGAATTTGATGCCAGGGTTGCAGGGGAAATAGTTTTGGGTGGAGTGGCGAACTGGCGAAACTTTCTTTGGGGAATGGTGTTGAGAAAACGCGGCGAGAGTAGTGAGCGGCGGGCGTCCACTCTGCTAAACTTTTGAGTTTCCATTTGTAGAAAGGCAATCATGGGTATTCAGTGTGTCGGTGTCATCGGCGCGGGGACGATGGGCAATGGGATTGCCCATGTGTTTGCCCGTAGCGGTTATGACGTTGTGTTGTGCGACGTGGAGCAGCGATTTCTGGATCGCGGGCTGGACACGATCGGCAAGAACCTGGACCGTGAAGTTACGAAAGGCAAGATCACAGCGGCGGATAAGGCGACGACGCTGGGGCGCATCACGCCGGTGCTCGATCGGGAGAACCTGGCGGATTGCGAACTGGTCATCGAGGCCGCGACCGAACGATTTGAGATCAAGGCCGAAATTTTTCGTAACCTCGATCAATTGACAAGACCAGATGTAATCCTGGCTTCCAACACTTCCTCGATTTCGATCACAAAAATCGCCACGCTGACCAAGCGTCCCGACAAAGTGATTGGGATGCACTTTTTCAATCCTGTTCCGGTGATGAAACTGGTCGAGGTCATCCGCGGGCTGGCGACGTCGCAGGGCACGTTCGAGGCGGTACGCGACCTGGCGGTGAAGTTGGAAAAGACGCCCGTCGAGGTGAACGATGCACCTGGTTTTGTCTCGAATCGGGTGCTCATGCCGCTGCTGAACGAGGCGATGTTTGCGGTGATGGAGGGCGTGGCGACGGCTCAGGCGGTGGATGAGGTTTTCAAGCTCGGCATGGCGCATCCGATGGGTCCGTTGACGCTGGCGGACTTCATTGGGCTGGACGTTTGTCTCGACATCATGCGCGTGCTGCAGGACGGTTTGGGCGATCCAAAGTATCGCCCGTGTCCGCTGCTGATCAAGATGGTGGATGCGGGCTGGCTTGGACGCAAGAGCGGACGCGGGTTCTATTCCTATTCCTAGCGCGAAGATAATAATTCTCGAATTGTGGTGTCCCCCGAAAGTGGGGGAGAGGTAACTTACGGCATCGCTGAAGCGGTGCCCTACGGCACTCGACTTTTGCGGCAGGCTGCTTGAGGATGGATAGATGACCACGGCTTGGGGCGGCATTCTTCCGGAGGGAAAGGCGGGCGGAGATTCGCTTTATCACCTGATGGCCGCCAGCTTCGGTATGTTTGCCGGCTGGATGGACATCAAGGTGGGCGACCTGCTGTTCACCGCGATGATCGTGCTGGCGTCGTGCATGCTGATGGGGTTGCTGCGGCCGCGGAAGCCGTGGCGCTGGGTTTTGCTGGTCGGGATCTTTGTGCCGATTATGGAGTGGCTTGCCTATTTCCTCTTGTCGCAAAAGCCGATGCGCGCGCAGATCTACGAGTCGTTTCTCGCGTTCCTGCCGGGGATCGCGGGCGCTTATGCTGGAGCCATGGGCCGGGGCGTGGTCGACAACCTGTTTCCCAATAAGTAATCGTTCGTTCAAAGGTTCCGGATCAGCAAAAACCCTCCCGTTTCCACAGCGGTAAAGGGTAAGCTGCGAACATATGGCAGTGTCGGTTTCATTGCTGGCCAGCGGCAGCCGTGCCAATAGCACGATGGTGGCCAGCAGTACAACACGCATCCTGGTGGACGCGGGGCTATCCTGCCGCGAAACCTTCAAGCGGCTGCGCGCGCTGGGAGAAAGTCCGGAGGAACTCTCGGCGATCCTGATCACGCACGAGCATTCCGATCACGTCGCAGGGCTGCAGCGGCTGGCGGCAAAGCTCAATGTGCCGGTATTCCTTACCGAACCGACGCACCACGCGTGGAACAAGGCCATGCGTGACGATGAGGGCAAGATTCCAGAACTGCCGAAGCCGGAGCACTTCGCGTCGGGGCGCCGTTTTCAAGTGGGCGACATCGAAATCACGCCGTTTACGATTCCGCACGACGCAACGGATCCGGTCGGATTCACGTTCCGGACCGAGGGCGTGAAAATTGGCTATGCCACCGACCTAGGCTATATGCCGGTGAGCGTGCGTGACCATCTGCGCTCGTGCGACGTGCTGGTGATCGAATCCAATCACGATGTGGAGATGCTGCGCGGCGGGCCTTATCCGTGGTCGGTCAAACAGCGGGTGATGAGCCGGGTGGGGCACCTTTCCAACGACGCTCTCGCGGAATTCTTCTCCAGCGACTATGATGGGGGAGCGGCTTACGTAATTCTGGCGCATTTGTCCGAGCAGAATAACCATCCAGAAATCGCCCGGGCGGCGGCAGAAACGGCGCTGCGCGGGCGCCAGGGGTTATGGCGCAATCAAGTGCTACTCGCTACCCAGTCGGAAGTCCTGCAACCGGTCCGGCTGTAGCAACTTATGAGTCAGTGCGCTGAACCGATCGTAGGGAAAATCCTTGCCGGATGGCGGTATGACATCTCCGGCCTGGCCCCAGAGATGCGCGGTGACTATGAGCTTCACTTTGCGGAGTGCGAGCACTGCCGCAGCCGCCAACAACTGCATCGAATCATTGACATCTCACTGATCGTCCTGGCCTCGGTTTCGGCCGCCGTGTTTCTGCTCGCCTTCGGAGTGATCCGTCATTTTGGCCCGCGCCACGCTTTCTGGCTGGAGATCGCTGCGCTGGCCGGCTTCGCCCTTTCCGCGCTCATCTGGCTGGTGGTGGCCGTGGCAACTCCGGCGCCAATGGCAGTGGTGGATGCCGCCCGCCTGGGAGCACGCGTGGTACATGACAAACTGCCGCAGGAGATCCGGGAACGGCTGCCGGAAGACATCCGCGTGAAAATTACCGGGTCTTAGCGCGCGCAGTAGTGTGACGCAAAGGATCGCGGTATCTGCGAAGGCCGCGGTCACCCACCTTTGGAAATCCTGGACATTCGCTGTTCGCTCTGTTGGTCTTCTCCTTATTCGGCGGAGGTGTTGCGGTGCGGTTCGTAATTCTGTTGATGGCTGTGAACCTGGCGGTCTCTGGGGCTCTGGCGCAGGACTCCCAGCCCGGCGGCCAGAGCGCGCATAACCATTCGGGCCAAGCCCCGCACGATATGCCTGGAATGAACATGGGCAGTTCAGCAGCGGACTGGATGCCCTCTCCTCACGCCTCGTCGGGGACGGGATGGCAGCCGGCGGCGACTCCCGCGAATTTGTGGAGCAAGAAGCTGGGAAGCTGGGAGGTGATGGCTCACGGCGCAATTTTTCTCGACTACAACCAGCAGGGCGGAGCTCGCGGCGAAGGCAAGGCTGAGTCGGTGAACTGGCTGATGCTGATGGAACAGCATGCGCTCGGAGGCGGGACAATCTTATTTCGGGAGATGTTTTCGGCGGAGTCGCTGACCGCGCCCCATCCGGGGTTCCCGCAGTTGTTTCAGACGGGCGAAACGTATCACGGGGAGCCGCTGGTGGACCATCAGCATCCGCACAACGTTTTCGCCGAGCTTGCGCTCTATTACACGCGGCCGATCAGCGAGAAAGTGTCGTGGCTGTTCTATGGTGGGGCTGCGGGCGAGCCGGCACTGGGCCCGGTGGCCTTCATGCACCGTGCGTCGGCGGCGGAGTTGCCGATGGCGCCCCTTTCGCACCACTTGCAGGATTCGACTCACACCAGCTTTGGCGTGGTTACCGCTGGACTGATCATGGACCGCGTCAAGATCGAAGGGTCAGCGTTCAATGCCCGCGAGCCCAACGAGAAGCGCTACGGTATTCAGTTCGCGGCGCTGGATTCCTGGTCGGCGCGGCTGAGCGTGGCTCCGTCGCGCAACTGGACGGCCCAGTACAGCTACGGGCGGCTGGAGCATCCGGAAGCGCTCGAACCGGGCAGCGAGCGCCGGCAGACGGCTTCGGTAGGGTACATGCGCCCGTTTGACCGAGGATCGTGGGCGACCTCTGCGGTCTGGGGGCGGAAACATAAAGAACTCGATGGCCGCAATCTGAACAGCTATTTACTGGAGTCCACGGTGAATTTCAAGACGCGCAACTACGCGTTGATGCGGCTTGAGCTGGTGGATAAGGACGAGCTGTTTCCAGACGACCCGGCACGGCCCAGCTTCCGAATTGGCGGGTATACGTTCGGCGGGGCGCGGGATATGGTCCAGAACCGACTCTGGCAAATGGCCCTTGGGGCTGATTTAACTTTCTATTCCAAGCCTCGGGCGCTGAACATCGCGTACGGCGACAACCCCGTGTCTTTCCAGATTTTTCTGCGAGTTCGCCCCGGTACGGGGACGCACCAGCACTGAGGCTTGATTCGGGCGTCATTACCAACGCGGATTCTCGGCTATCTTTATCGTTTAACTACCAGGACAATAAGTGCAGAATCATAGACCATGGGGACAGCACTCCGAACCGTGCGCCTGATCCAGATTGCGATGCTGGTCAGCATTGCGCTCTACGTGGTGGTCGGGGAACGAGTCGCCGTCCATGCTCCAACGCCCAATCTAACTTTCTTTTATGCAGTCTCGTTTGTTTCGATCAGCATGGTGGGTGCGATTTTCGTAGTACGACGAACCCTGGTCATGCAATCCGAAGGAGTGCTACGAGACCGGCCGGATGACCTTGTGAACCTGGCGCGCTGGAAGTCGGGGTACATTGTCACCTTCGCTTTGTGCGAGACTTTGGCGCTGTTCGGGCTAGTACTGCGACTGCTGGGCTTCACGCTGTCCCAGGTCTGGCCCTTCTATCTTGGGGGCTTCGCTCTAATGTTGTTTTTTGCGCCGCGTGCGCCGCGGGCAGACTGATCGCAGAGACGGATGGACCGTGCGCACCGGGGACCGCCAGGTTTCGGCTCATTTTGAGCACACTCTGGTCATCACGGCGGGAGCCCTGATCCTGCTGACGGCGGGCTGATCGGCCGTTGAAGGTACCGTTGACCCCGGGCCGGCTTCACGGTAAAGTTCACGACTGAGGTTCCTTTCCCCACCCTTTTCTTGTGTCCTCTGCCTGCTCCAAACTCGCCGTATTGGTCCTGTCGCTTGCCAGCCTGGCTTGGGCGGCGCCGCCGCAGTTTTCTTCGCAGAAACGCGTTGGACTGATGGATGGCGACCAATGGGAGCCTGCAATGGCGGCCGACGGGTCGGGCCGGGTGTATGTCCTTTACCCGCATTACGGGGAGGTGCCGGACTGCAGGAACTGCCTGGTCCCTACGATGTTGCTGGTAACCAGTGCGGACAATGGGAAGACGTGGCAGTTGCCGCGCGTGATGCTGGAGTCGGGGTCGGGGCAGTTTGATGCCCAGATTGCCGTGGATCCAACCGACCGGCGCACGCTGTATGCGGTCTGGCTGCAGAGCAAGAAGCGGGAAGTGATGCTCGCCAAGTCGGTGGACGCGGGAGCCACCTGGATGATCTCGGTCGCGGCTCGTAGTGCGGTGGAACTGGACAAGCCGGCACTCGCGGTACGCGGCCAGAGTATTTATGTCGGCTTCAATCACGAGGAAGATGTGTGGGTTGCCTGGTCGCAGGATGGCGGCCGCAGCTTCACCTCGAACCCGGTGAACGTCGCGAAGAGCGCTGGATGGTCGTTGCTGGGCGGCGCGACCGTGGATCCAGCGGGCAATGCGTATCTCGCATGGGCTTCCTACTCCAAAGCTGGCGGCGCTCGTGGCCCGGTGGAGCTTTATGTGGCCAAGTCGGCGGATGGGGGCAAAACGTGGACTCCCAACCGGGTGGACGTTTCGTCGGCGGCACCGGGTTGTGACACCTACGATTGCGCCGAGGCTTTTCTGGGAGCGCAGATTTCGCTGGCGTCCGATGCGGGCGGAACTTTGTATGCGCTCTGGAGTGCAGGGAGCAAGAAACTGGGGCCGCAGCGCATCTACTTTTCGGCTTCCACCAATGGTGGCGAGAACTGGCTGCCGCGCAAGAGCGTGGCGTCAGTGGACCTGGGAGTGGAGCACGCCTTTCCCGCGATTGTGGCTGGGAGCACCGGCGATGTCCGCGTAGCGTGGATGGACTCGCGTAAGGCCCCGTACTGGAATACCTACTACCGAAGTTCCAGCAACGGCGGCGCTACATGGTCGGAGGAGATTCGCCTCTCGCGCTATGTTCCGGGATTTAAGTACATCGCGAAGACCGGCTTCCGGTTTCCATTCGGCGACTATTTTGGCATGGCCATTGATAACCACGGCGACACCCACGTGGTGTGGGGCGAGGGGCTGAATTATCAGTCGCCGGGGGCGATCTGGTATGCGAGCGGGCGATAATTCTTGTGTTCTAACCTCAGCCCCTGAAGGGGCGGCCCCAAAGAGACGTTTTTCGGTATCGCTAAAGCGATACCCTGACCCACAACCCTGACACACAACCCTGATACCGAAACCTTGTTCTCAACGGCCGTTAAGGCCGTGCCTTCCTGAAAACGGTTTGCAGAAATCTAATCCGTCAGCATTCCACCCGTGAGGTCGCGGATTTTCCCGATGTGATGTTCGCGGCAGTAGCTGGTCAAGTCGTTGACCAGAGTCTCCGTGGCTACCGGGTCGAAGTAGCTGGCCGTTCCCACCTGCACGGCGCTTGCGCCTGCGAGCATGAATTCGACCACGTCCACCGGCGACACGATTCCACCCATGCCGATGACTGGGATTTTCACCGAGTGTGCGGCGTCGTACACCATGCGCAAGGCGATTGGCTTGATGGCGGGGCCGGATAGGCCGGCTGTAATGTTGGCAATGCGTGGGCGGCGGGTTTCGGCGTCGATCGCCATGGCGAGGAACGTGTTCACCAGCGAGATGGCGTCCGCGCCTGCTTCCTGCGCGACGTGGGCCATCTGCGCGATGCTGGTGACGTTCGGTGACAGCTTGACGATGAGCGGGCGGATAGCGATGCGCTTCGCGGTGCGGACG
>PMCH01000223.1:4562-4959 GCA_003154055.1 Acidobacteriaceae bacterium | reverse complement strand
AGATGCCGCCCGCCGGTTTTGAAGACCGGGAGGATCACCGGACCCCATGCGCTTCCAATGGAACACAGCTTAATTGAAGACTTACTTGGGCTGCGCCACCACACGGAGATACGGTTTCAGGGTCTTCCAGCCGTTGGGAAATTTCTGCTTTGCCTGCTCATCGGAGACCGAAGGGGGAATGATGACGTCACCGCCCGGCTTCCAGTTCACGGGCGTGGCAACATTGTGCTTGGCCGTAAGCTGAATGGAATCGAGAACGCGCAGCACTTCATCGAAATTGCGGCCGCTGCTCATGGGGTAGATGAGCATCAGCTTGATCTTCTTGTCCGGACCAACCACGAACACGGTGCGGACCGTGGCATTGTCGGCCGCGGTACGGCCTTCGCAGCTGTCGCCG
>PMCH01000223.1:1332-4551 GCA_003154055.1 Acidobacteriaceae bacterium | reverse complement strand
GCCGATGATCTTCGTGTTGCGCTTGGTGAACTCAGGCTGCAGACCGGCCATGTAGCCGAGTTCCGTGGTGCATACGGGAGTGAAATCTTTCGGGTGTGAAAACAGGATTGCCCAGCCATCGCCAATCCACTCGTGAAAGTTGATCTTGCCTTGCGTGGTTTCGGCGGTGAAGTTGGGAGCTTCGGAATTGATGCGCAACGACATGGTGGTTCCTCCCGGAGCAGATTGAAATGGATGACTGGCCGCGCTTGAAACCCTACTAACTTAGTAGGGAATAGGATATCCAGCGGCCACCGCCCCGTCAACAGCGACCGGACCGCCTTCGACCAGCAGATATCTTATCGCACTGGCCCGCGATCGTGCCCGGCCCGGTAGAATTTCATGCATGGCCACCTCGGCAAGAAAGATGGCAATGGTGCAGGTGGATGTCTTCACCAACCGCGCACTCACCGGCAATGCGCTGGCGGTTTTTCCTGACGGCCGCGGCCTGAGCACCGAGCAGATGCAGGCACTGGCGCGTGAAACGAATTTGTCTGAAACCACTTTCATCCTCCCTGGTGACACAGTTGCGGAGAAAGAGCGAGGCGTGCGGGTCCGTATTTTTACCGTTCAGGAGGAATTGCCGTTTGCGGGGCATCCCACGCTGGGTACGGCGTTTGTGCTGCGCGGCCAAAGCGAGGCGCCGGAGGTGCAGCTCGCGCTGAACGTCGGGACGGTGCCGGTTCGCTTTGAACAACCACTGGGCCAGCCTGTTTTTGGCGAAATGACGCAGAAGGATCCCGAGTTTGGAGCGACCCATGACGCACAATCGGTCGCTGCCTTCACCAATCTGAGCCCGGCCGATTTCGACGGCAGCGTTCCCATCCAGACAGTTTCCACCGGCATGCCGTTCACCATCACGGCGATCAGTTCCCTGCAAAAGCTTCAGAGCCTCCGGCTCGATCTGAATCGGGCCAACGAATATCTTGCCAAGAGCGGCGGGAAGTTTCTGTACTTTGTGTGCCGCGAAACCGTTGATCCGGATGCGCGTCTTCATGCCCGCATGCTGTTCTACAACGGCGAAGATCCGGCTACGGGTTCCGCGGCGGGATGCTGCGCGGCCTGGATGGTGGCGCACGGAGTTGCCGCCGGCGATGAGCGCGTGCTGATCGAACAGGGAATCGAAATGCAGCGTCCGAGCCGCATTTTTGTCCGCGCAGAAAATAAGGATAACCATGTGGTCAATGTGCGTGTCGGTGGAAATTGTGTGGAAGTTTTGCGGGGAGAAGTCACACTCCCGATGTGAAGAGTGAAAACGCCGCAGTGGGCGCGGCCCTCAGCACATAGCACGATCGTTCCCTCCACTCGCGTGCCATTGGCGAGCGCGGCACTTTGCCCGCGCCACAATTCCCTTTACCATGCAGTTCGCTCCCGGTTCTCCGAGAAAAGAAATTCAGACAACAGTCTCCCGGTTGGTCCATGAAGCCCAAGAAAACGATTCTCTGCGTTGATGACAACGAGCAATCCCTCTCGATTCGCAAAATTCTGCTCGAAACCCGGGGCTACCGGGTCGTCGCATGCACCAGCGGCGAGCAGGCGCTGGAACGGTTCCGGCTCGGTGGCATTGACCTGGTGCTCACCGACCTGGTCATGCCCGGCGTGGACGGCTCGCGGTTAATCGAAGAAGTGAAAAACCTGTCGCCCCAGACTCCCGCGATGCTGATCTCTGGCCGCGTGAAAATCTACGAGCGTGACACCATGGCCGATGTCTTCCTTCCGAAAGGCATGTACGAGCCGATGGAATTGCTGGAGCGGGTCCGCTTGCTGCTGGTCCGCAAGCGCGGTCCCAAGCGGCCGTTCGAACCGCGGTCGCAGATCATGGCGCGCGCCACGGTGGCGTGAGCGCGGGCGATCCCGCGGCGGTTCGTGTTATCGTTTCAGATGGATGGACGCATTCATCGAAGCGCATGATCTGCGCAAAACTTACCGGGTGGGGAAGGTTGAGGTGCCCGCCCTGCGCGGGATTTCCTTCAGCGTGCCCCGGGGCAAGTTTGTCTCGGTCGTAGGGCCGTCGGGCAGCGGCAAGTCCACCCTTTTCTATCTTCTCGGCGGCTTGACGCGAGCCGATTCCGGCAGTGTCACCATTGATGGCGTGGACTTCGCCAAACTTTCCGATGGGGAGCGCACCAGGTTGCGCAAGAGCAAGATCGGATTTGTGTTTCAGAAATTCAATCTGCTGCCCACGCTGAGTGCGCGTTCAAACATCGAAATTGCTGCCGATATTGCCGGCCTGTCCAAGCCGGATCCGGCGTTCTTGCAGAAGATCACGGGAATGCTCGGCATTGACCGGCGGCTGGATCATCGCCCTTCGGAACTGTCCGGCGGCGAGCAACAGCGAGTGGCATTGGCGCGTGCTCTCATCAACCGGCCGGCGATCGTGCTGGCCGACGAGCCCACCGGCAACCTGGATTCGAAAAACTCGGAAATCGTACTCAACATGCTGCGCCAGTCCAACCAGGAACTGGGGCAGACCGTGTTGATGATCACGCACAATCCGGAAGCCGCTGAGTACGGCGACAGCATCGTTCACATGCGCGACGGACAGATCGTGCGCCCGGACGAGGATCCGCAATGGGCNNCCAAATCGCAACGGTCCCCAGGCGCGGGCCTGCTGCTGGGCCTGGTTTTCACCCTGGCGGCGGTGGTTGCCTACTCTTCCTACATCATTGTGCAGATCAAGGGCCTGCGGCAGCTGCAGACCGATCTGGCAGACCGCAGCCGGAAAGATTCCCTCCAGCTACTGCGAGTGCAGGACGACTTGAACTCGCTCGGACTGGCAATGCGCGACATGCTCGACGCCGACGAGCCCTATCCGCTGAGCGCGTGGGCGACCCAGTTTCAACGGATCCGGACCGATCTGGACGATGCTCTGCGTCGTGAGGAGCAGGTTGCGCCCGTCCAACGCACGCCGGAGCAGCGCGCGTATCTGCGAGCGGCGCTTGCCCAATTCTGGGATGCCGCCGACCGGACGTTCGCGCTGGCGGTGAGCGGCAAGGAGCAGCAAGCGCGCTCGGAAATCCGAATCTCGCTGCAGGCGCGCCAGGCGGCACTGAGTACGGCGGTGGCGAGGTTGCTGGTCCAGAATAACGAAAACGAAGAGCTCGCCGCCTCTCGCATCGGACAAATCTATGACCGGGTCCAGCGCCAGGTGTATGTCTTTCTCGCGGCCACTTTGACCGC
>PMCH01000223.1:822-1217 GCA_003154055.1 Acidobacteriaceae bacterium | reverse complement strand
CTGGAGAGTACTCTGGACTGGTACCTTCCCACCGTTGAAAGGCAGACCGGTGTTGCCATATCTTACGAAAAATCGGGAGAGTCTTTTCCGGTGAGGGGGACAGCGGCCGTTCATATCTACCGCATCGTGCAGGAAGCGCTGAATAATGTAGCCCGCCACTCCGCCGCCAAGCAGGCATGGGTGCGGCTGCGTTTTGCTTCCGACGCGCTGGGACTTGAAATCGGGGACAATGGCGTAGGTTTCGTGGCGCGCAATCGAGGCCAGGGGATCGGCCTGGTGGCGATGCGCGAGCGGGCCGAACTTCTGAATGGCGGGATCGAATTCCTGCAACCGTCGAACGGCGGTACGCTGGTGCGGTTGCGCGTTCCGAGAGAGGCGATCGAGTCCAATGCCTA
>PMCH01000223.1:0-811 GCA_003154055.1 Acidobacteriaceae bacterium | reverse complement strand
GCATTGCCGGAGATGAGCGGACTGGTCGCCACCCGCCGAATTCTGGAAACGCTTCCTGAGACCGCCGTGCTGATGCTGAGCATGCATTCCGAAGAGACCTGGGTCCGGCAGGCGCTGGACGCTGGAGCTCGCGGTTACATTCTGAAAAGCGCGATGGAGCTCGAACTCCCCGTTGCGGTGCGGAAAGTCGCCGCGGGAGAGCTCGTTCTCGATCCGGCGGTTTCGCGACCGGTCGCCCTAAAGGGTGAGCGCAAAGCTGCGCTTACTCCACGCGAACTCGAGATCCTGCAGTTGATCGTGGCAGGGAAGTCGAACAAGGAAATCGCCGATCAGCTGCAACTTAGCGCAAACACTGTGGCGGTGCATAGGGCCAACATCATGGATGCGCTGGGCATTCACAAGACCGCGGAACTGGTCGTCTATGCCATCCGAAACGGGCTGGTAAACATTCCGTGAACCGCAGGTCTTTTCTCTTGGGGATGGCGGGGGTGGCGGGTTCCGCGGGCTTGCTCGCGGAATCGTTGTGGGCTGCCGATCCGCAACAACTCCCCTTCCGCCTGACCGACGTGACCAGTTCCGCGGGGATTCGCTTTCGTCACAGCAGCGGTGCCTTCGGCGGCAAGTTTCTCCCTGAGACACTCGGCTCCGGCTGCGCCTTTCTCGATTACGACGGCGATGGCTGGCAGGACATCCTGTTGATCAATGGCATGGATTGGCCGGGACATCACAGCCAGAAGCGCACGCTCGCGCTCTATCGCAACAACCGCGATGGGACTTTCACCGATGTGACGCACAGTGCCGGGCTCGACGG
>PMCH01000358.1:4063-5049 GCA_003154055.1 Acidobacteriaceae bacterium | reverse complement strand
TCCGATCCTACTGTCAGGCGAACGCAGCCTTCGCATCCAGGGTCGGAATGCCGGTCACGCACCAGAATTCCGCCGCCGCGCAGGGCTTGGACGAACTCCGTATGAGCTGAGCCAATGCGTACAAGAACGAAATTGGCGTGGCTCGGCCAGCAATGCAGCCCGAGATGGTCGAGTTCCTGCTGCAATTTCTCGCGATTGCTCAGCACTTGCGCCACATAGCGGCGGACGTACTCCTGATCCTGAAGAGCCTCCGGCAGGACGGCAAGGGCTGCCGCGTTGACGTTGTAGGGCGAGGCCACACGGCGAACCATCGCCATCTGCCGGGCTTCTCCCGCAAGTACGCCAATTCGCAAACCGGCGAGGCCGTAGGCCTTGGAAAAAGTCCGCGCCACGAAAAGATTCTGGATCTGCCGGGTGTGGTCCAGCAGCGTTTCTCCGTGAAATTCGAAATACGCCTCATCGACGAGCAGCGCAGCTTGCGGCGCTGCTTGCGCAATCTGGATGAGGACATCTCCTGCGACCGCTGCCCCGGTCGGATTGTTTGGATTCGCCACTGCGATGAGCCGGGTGCGCGGGTTGAGTTGAGCGAGTAGGTCTTTTGCCGGAAACGTGAAGTTATCCCCGGCGCGCACTTCAACAACACGGGCGCCTTCCGCCTGAGCAAAGATCGCGTACATGGCGAATGTGGGCACGACGACGAGCGCTTCGTCACCAGGATCGAGATATGTGGCGCAGAGCAAATGAATCCCTTCATCGACCCCGTTGGTGAGCAGGACCTGCGCCGGATCGAGTCCGAGAAAACCCGAAACTTCTTCTTCCACCGGCTCGCGCTCGGGATAGCNNCACCCCACTGTGCTCTCGTTGAAATCGAGACGCAGTCCCGTTCGGTCAGATAAAGGTGGCCGATAGACGTGCAGATTCTTTACTGCCTCGCGAGCCTCAAGCATGGGAGCACCTCACTCGGAATGCCTCGGCGTGTCCCTTCA
>PMCH01000358.1:0-4048 GCA_003154055.1 Acidobacteriaceae bacterium | reverse complement strand
ACGTGGTTCGGTCCGGAGACGTAGTCCCCCGCCGCCTGGGGCGTGAACTCGTCCAGGAAGACCGCGCCCGCGTGCTGCACAGCCGGAGCCAACGCCGCCGGGAGTGTGAGATGTTCCGGTGCGATGTGATTCGCCGTCTCGACGGCCCGCTCTAGCGAAGCAACCAGAAGAATGGCGCCGCGACTGGAGAGTGATTGGGCGGCAATCGGGTTTGCGCGCATGCGCTTCCGCACCTCGTTCTGGACTCTCTTCGCCAACGCGCGTGAGGTTGTTATGAAGATGCACAGCGCATCGGGATCGTGTTCCGCCTGGGCCACAAGGTCAGAAGCAATGCAGGCCGGATCGCCGTCTGCGCTGATGATGACGGCTTCGGTGGGACCAGCCAGGAATTCAATGGCGCAATCAAATGCCACCAGCTTCTTGGCTGCGGTCACGTACCGGTTGCCCGGACCGACGATCTTGTCCACGCGCGGNNTCGCGCACGCCCAGGAATGCAGCCGCCGCCAGGATTGCCGGGGCCGGGCGTGGAGACACGACGCGAATCTGTCGGACACCTGCAACCTGCGCGGGAATCACGGTCATGAGCAACGTGGAAGGCAAAGGATACCGGCCGCCCGGAACATAGCACCCCACAGATTCCAGAGGACGCACCAACTGGCCCACCGAGACGCCGGGCTGAATCTCGCGCCGCCACTCATGGACCACTAGGGGCATTTGCCACTCCGCATAACGGCGGATGTTGCCCGCCGCCTGCTTGATCGCGTCCTGCAACGTAGGATCAATCTCCGCCCATGCCTCGTGGAGGTCGGTCTCGGAAACACGGATTGGCTCGCCCTTGCTCAATCCGTCCCACCGCGTGGCGTAGCGGCGGACTGCACGATCGCCGTTGCGCCGGACATCACCCACGATGCGGCGGACTGCCGGCTCGACTTCCCCCAGATCGGTGGCGCCGCGCTGTGCGAGCGCAGCCACAAGGCGGGTTTGCTCCGCGCCTTCGAGAATGCGCATCACATCACCACCTTGTTCAGCGGGTATTCGACGATGCCCTGAGCGTTGGCTTGCTTGAGCTTCGGAATCAGTGTCCAGGCGGTGTGCTCCTCGATCACCGTGTTCACTGCGACCCACTCGCCATCGGCCAGAGGCGCAACCGTCGGATTTTTCAGCGCCGTCAGAAGACCGAGAACGGCGGGCAAGTCCGGCTTGCGCACGTTGAGCATCAAACCGACCCGTCCCTGCGCGGCGATCGCTCCGCTGAGCATGACCGCCAGGTTCTCGATCTTCTGCCGCCTCGCAGGATCGGCCCAGGCGGCCCTGTTCGCCACCAGTTGCGTGTTGGACTCAAGTACCGTTTCGAGGACTCTCAAATGGTTTGCGCGCAGTGAACTACCCGTCTCGGTCACCTCGACAATGGCGTCCGCCAGCAACGGGGGCTTGACTTCGGTTGCGCCCCAGGAGAACTCGACCCGCACGGGAACGTTCCGGCTCGCGAAATAGTTGCGGGTGAAACTGACCAGTTCGGTGGCAATGATTCGCCCGTGAAGGTCTTCGAGTTTCTGGAAAGCCGAGTCCTCGGGAACAGCCAGCACCCACTTGACCCTGCCCATGCTTTGTTTGGCATAGATCAGGTCGGCAACCTTCACCACATCCAGGCCGCTTTCGAGTATCCAGTCCAAGCCAGTCAAGCCCGCATCCAGGGCCCCATGTTCGACGTACCGGGCCATTTCCTGGGCGCGAATGAGCAGGCATTCGATATCGGGATCATCCGTGGATGCAAAATAGGACCGGGCGTTGGTGTACACGCGCAGTCCGGCGCGCGTGAAGAGGCTCAAGGTCGCTTCCTGCAAACTTCCTTTGGGAATCCCCAGCCGCAATGTCATCGCTCCGCCCTCTCTTGTGCAAGCAGCGCGGTTCCGAGCGGCAGTTCCTGCGTAAAGCAGGAACGCGTCCCGGTGTGGCAGACCTTGCCCTCGCCCAGCACGCGGACGCGCAGCAGGACCGTATCCCGGTCGCAGTCCGCCCAGGCGGCGACCACCTGCAGACGATTGCCCGAGCTTTCTCCCTTGGTCCACAGGGTCTGGCGGGTGCGGCTGTAAAACGTCACGAATCCAGTGTGCAGGGTTCTATCCAGCGCTTCCCTGTTCATGAAACCCACCATCAGCAGCTCCCCGGTGCCCACATCCTGAACGACCGCAGGCGCCAGGCCCTGCATCTTGTCGAAGTCGATCTCCATCGGACCCTCCTAATCTCCGTGCCAGATTTCCGAACCTCGCACAAAAGCAAAAAGCCCGCTGGGCGAGGTCTGCGCCAGCGGGCTTGGATTTCCTATGAGTGCTTTTGGCTATCCGTGATCCCCCGCCGACACGCTCATCGCATGGTGATGATGGTGATGGCGATGGGTCAGCGGAGTCATCGTGGGCAAGATACTAGGGCAGAAGAGATATGGCTGTCAATCTGTTTCTGGTCCAATTCGTAAGCTCGTCGGAAACGTTGGAAATAACATCGAGTTCGAGCATTACAATGTCATTGATATCAATAACTTACAACAGCTTGATCCGACGCAGTTTCCGCTTCTCTTGCAGGCTTGTTCCCTGGTCGAACGAACGCGCTTAAGTTATTATAAATAAACATGTTATATAAATCTGTTGACAACGATTGCCGTCCGGTTTATTTTCGTTAACGTTTACGATTTTATTGGCATGCTGGATGATCAGTGTTTCGTATAGGTGCCATCTCTTTGGAAATATGGAAATTACTCCGCCTGCCGTGATCGCGGCTTGCGCGGGTTCCACGGACCGAGTGCTGCCATGAATCAAAAAATCAGACTTCTCGACATCGCTGAGGCGCTGGGTGTGTCTACCGGTACCGTGCATCGGGCCTTGCACAATCACGACGGCGTCAACCCCATGACCAAGGCGAGAGTGCAGCAGATGGCGAAGACTCTCGGCTATCGTCCAAATTTGGCGGCCCGGTACTTATCCTCCAAGCGCAATCTTCGGATCTCCGTCAATACTTTGCAGGGGACAACCTCCTTTTGGGATGACGTGAGGGCAGGAATCAGCGAAGAGGCCAGGGGCCTGGTGATGGAGAACGTGGAGATCGAATACCGAACCTATCCACGCCTGGGCGAGGGCGAAGAGGAGGCGTTCGACGCCGCTCTCAAGGCCGAGGTAGATGGGATCATCACTTTCCCCAGCCGTCCCCGAAGCCTGCACTCCTGGATGCGCCGGGCATCGCGCAATGGCGTTCCGGTGGTGTGCGTGGCCACCGACGCCCCCCACACGGGACGGCTGGCGGTCGTCTCGATTGACACCTTGGCCAGCGGATCTCTGGCCGCCGATTTGATGGGAAGCCTGTTGCGGGGAACGGGCAAGGTTGCGGTCACACTGAGTGCCCTCGCGATCACGGAACACGAGGAAAAATACAAGGCGTTCGAAAGCACCATGCGCAAGTTATATCCGCAGGTTCGGATCGAGGCACCGATCGAGGATCACGACGTCGAATCCGAGGCGTATGAGAAGTGCCGCAAGCTCTTCAACAGCCACCCGGACTTGGCCGGCGTTTACGTAACGACGGAAGCCTCCATCCCGGTCCTGAATGCGGCCCGCGACACGCAAATGCTCGACCAGATGACCGTGATCACAACGGATCTGTTCCCCGCGCTGGTGCCGGAGATTCGATCAAGAGCAGTGGCGGCAACTATCTATCAGCGGCCCCGGACGCAAGGCCGCATGGCGTTCCGGGTGCTGCATGAATTCCTGGTGGACGGCGAATGCCCATCCTTCCAGGTGACACTGGCGCCCCATCTGGTGATGCGGGGGAATCTGGACTTTTTCCTGCAGCGGCAATCACTCGAGTCGAACGCCGAACGAGGCGTAAAGGCGCAAGGGGCCTCGCCGGAACTCGCGGAGTACTTCGGCTAGATGCGCCAACCTCGTCTTGCCATGCATGTCGCCCGGCGTAGATGGCCTGCCGAGATACTGATCGAGAAAAACACACCTCAGGGTTTATCCGGCCCTGCAGCGGCTGCTCACTGCATCTGTGGCAACTC
>PMCH01000206.1 GCA_003154055.1 Acidobacteriaceae bacterium | reverse complement strand
GGTAGTCGCGCATGGCCGGCTGCGCCACGCGTTTGTGCGCACCTTCCAGGAAGAAAGCGTTCTTATCGTCGTACAGATCGATGTTGGTGTAGGCGTGAAAGTCGATGGGGTCGGGACAGGCGGCAAAAGCGCCGTTGTAGTGGTCAGGGTAGAAGACCTGCACCGCCAGCGCCTCCCACCCGCCCGTCGATCCGCCGTACACAAATCGCGACCAGCCCTGGCCAATGGCGTGGAACTGCTTCTCGATAGCCGGTATCAACTCGGTTTCGATGGCGTCGCCGAAGGGACCCACGTTGGCTGAGTTCACCGCGTAGGAGTCGTCATAGTAGGGATTCGCGTGCTGGATTTTGACGATCAGCACACGGGGAACGCCGGGCGAGATCCACTGCTGGTAGAACTTATACGCTTCCTGCTGCTGGATGCGGTTGTAGCCCGCGATGTGGAATCGCTCGCTGTAGTCGGGCTTCAGGTCCGGGTCCGGCGGCGTGGTGCGGAAGTTGTCGAAATCGTCCACAAAGTGATCGTGGAAGATCATCAGCGGAAAGCGGGCGGCGGGGTGGTCGTCGAATCCCTCCGGCACCAGCACAACGGCGCTCAGATCCGTGGGCCGACCCCAGAACTTCGTGAGCACCTGGCTCTGAATGCGGATGTGGCGGATGTATTTGGTATCGGCCTTTGGGGGGATTGGCGGAATCACCTCCGTCAGCGCCAGTTGGATCGGCGCGCCACCGGGCTTTACAGTCATCTTCCGGGGCTTGGAGTAGAGGTTGCCCGGGGAGATGTTCCAATGCTGGCCCTCGCCCTGATCCATGTGCAGCTTCACGGTTTTTCCGTCCGCCCGGTGAAAGGTCTCGTACTTATTGAGCACGGCCTGCACAATGTACTCGCCGGCGGGAAGATCCTTGAGGCTACGGATGGGGTAGCCCGAGGCGCTTGCATCCACCAGCGCGGGTCGGCCGGGCTGCCAATGATCCACCGTCACGCCGAAGACGATTTGCGAACGCGGCGAGTCGTCGATCTGCATCCTCGGTTCCTGACTGGGATCGGTGGAGAGTAGCAGCAGTAGCCGTCCGTCCAACGGCTGCGCGCCTCTCTCCGTGGGAAAGGTGATCGAGAATGATTGAGCGGCAGCGACGGTCAGGGGACAGAGCAGGCAGGCTAGCGCAAGGGCGGTGCGTTTCATGCTCGATACTATACAGCGTCGGGCGCAACGCGCTCCTTAGCCAATCGGAGCTGTCGGACGTACCGCCAGCCAGAATACCTTCAGCGGGCCTGCGCTACCGCCTTTTCTAGACCATCAGCTGCCCTGCTGATTCCCGCAGCGACATTTTCGATGACTTCCGCAACCTGCGGGATCTGCGCGTCCGCTTGTTTCCATTTCTTCTCGTCCATATATTCGCGTACTGCCGCGATCGGCTTGGCTCCGTAACCGGTGTAGGCTCCCGGCGCGTAAATCTGGTTCTTGAACCACGGACGTTCCGGAAGTCCTTTTTCGTTCAAGAACAAACGAGGAATTTTGAGCAAGTCCGCGTTGATCGACTCCAGATCTTGCGCGGAAAGCGGCGGCGAACCCTTGGCCTTCCAGTCCGACAGTATTCCCGAATAACGCTCCGAATTTTTCTTGAGCAGATCAATCGCATTCTTCATCGGAGCAAAATTCATGTAAGGCGGCACAGTCTCGACCGGCGGCGCTACGGAGGGCTTCCGCGGATCTGCTGTGGCTGTGAACACGCCTTCCTTTCGCTGCAGATTACGCTCGGTGAACTCGTCTTGTTTGTCCTTCAGAAGTTTTTCTAAGTCTTCTTCGTACTTTGCGATCGCTTCCGCTTGTGGAGAATAATCATAGGGGATCAAGTCTGCGTCCGCGAGGCGCATCATTGCGGTGCCCGCCGTCTGCGCCAGCGCGCGCCCGTAGGCAAAATCAGTGTCGATGAAATGGGTATACCAATAGAAATCGTCGTAAATCGAATGGTACTGGTCCCCATCATCCTCGCCACCAAAGTCNNCGCTGAAAGACCGACATGTGGGTCTCCGGATCCTCGATGTCGCGGGCCACACCGCTCACGAAACTCTGCAAATCCTGTGTCCCCCCAGGGAAGAAGTACCCCCTCTCGTTGGAGTCAGAATTGATGTAAGCGACGGCGTGCTTCTGCAACTCATTGAGATGGGTTTCTACCCATTCGACTGAACCCAGTAGACCGGGCTCCTCTCCATCCCACGCGCAATAGATGATGGTGCGTTTCGGAATCCACCCTTGGCGATGCAACTCGCCCAACATACGCGCCTCTTCCAGCATCGCGGCTTGGCCAGAAATCGGATCGTCGGCGCCGTTTACCCATGCGTCGTGATGATTGCCGCGAATTACCCACTGCCCGTCGTCCGCGCCGTGCAAAGTGCCAATCACGTCGTAAATCGGTTTGATGTCCCAGTTGGAAGCGACTCTCAGGTGAACCCGGGCTGGCCCAGGACCGATGTGATAGGTGACGGTCAGGGCTCCGCGCCAGTTTTCCGGAGCGACTGGGCCTTTGAGCGCCGACAGTAGCGGCAGCGCATCCGCGTACGAAATTGGAAGAACGGGAATTTTAGTAATGGTTTTCGCTTCTTGGATCGAGAGTCGCTTCGCCTCGGCGGTCGCGCCGACCCCGGGGGTTAGGGGATCGCCGGGATAATCCGTGTCCATCACGCTGCCGCGTTGCACTCCATCNNATGATGCATCCAACCGCTCCGTGCTCGGCGGCGACTTTCGGCTTGATGCCGCGCCAGCCCTGGCCGTATCGGGCGATAACGATTGCGCCCTTTACCGAAATCCCCAGGCGATCAAGTTGTTCGTAGTCCTCACGATTGCCGTGGTTCACGTACACCAGCGGAGCGGTTACGTCTCCATCGGCCGAATACGCATTGTAGGTGGGAAGTTGTTCCGCAACCTGGTTTGAAGTGGGATCGAAAGCTAGCACGGGCTCCTGCAGCTTTGCTCGGAACTTTGTCGGTTGCACCAGTTCCACCACGCGCTCTTTCGGAGTGGGAAACAAAACATTGAAGGTTTCGATCCTTGCCTCGAATCCCCATTCCTTGAATTTCGCGAGAATCCATTCGGCATTGTCTTTATCGTATGGCGATCCCACGTGGTGCGGACGCGCGCTTAGCCGGCGCATATTCTCGCGAATGTTCCCGGGCACAACACCCTCCCGAAACTTTTCTTCCCATGCCCGCTCGGCCGATGAAGTGTCCGAACTGAATCCCGCAAGGCGAGCAGTCGCTTGAGCGGTCGCGGTTGATTCTGGTTTCGATTGGGCCGCAATCATCGGAACGATTGCAAGCAGGAAACAACCCACTGAGCGCAGCGTCATGAATAAGGGCTCCTGAGATGGTGAGCGCCGAGCTGGCAGACACGACTCAGCGTGATGTCTCCCCAAGCAGGCTGGGCAGTCTATTGGCACGGATCTACGAAGCCCATGGCCATGCCTGCAATTGCGAGACTGGCAACAAACCACCGCATACGATTCCGTGAACGCTAGCACATCGCAAGCCCGGGTGACAAATCCGGCGAAGCTCGATCAAATGTCCCAGATCGGAAACCAACTTAACGCCGGCCGGTCGATGTGCTCCCCCTGCCTCTTCCAAGTGAATGGACTCTCCAGGGATGTTGGCGAAGACCGTGGCCAAGAAAGCCGCGGTAGTGAACGTACTCCATTCAGCCGCTTGGGAGCCATGCCATTGCTTCGGTCTACAGACAACTCCAAGACTCACGGTCTAGAAGAGGAGGCCCCGGTCTTGTACCCACCGGAACCCCTCGCGCGATGGAGGTCAGAAGTGACAACCTAGCCGGTGTGTAAGTCCGTGGGTGTAACGAGGTGTCGTGAACGATGCAGGCAACATCACCGTGAAAGGATTACGACAGTAACCGGCGGATCTTGATTGCAACGGTCATCTGCCCACTCCTGGCCACGCATATCGATCCGGGTGGAATGAGACAATCTGTTATCCCGTGACTCCGTCGACCGCGCGCGACCTTTACACACCTGCTAACCCGATTGTTACTGTAAACGCTGATCGCTGCGGGACCAGCCTCCCCTCCTCCGGAAGGCGAACGGCGACCAGTTCTCCTCAGGGAGTCGGAATCACGACCTTCGCTTCATTTGAGTTAGTGCTCTGCATATTGTTCGAATCGATGGCAGTGACTACATAGTAGTAAGTGGTCCCGGCGCTTACGGTGCTGTCGGTGTAGTTGGTGGAAGCGTCGAGCACAGGGTTGATTTGGGCGTAGGGTCCACCTTTCGTGGTGCCGCGGTAGACGTCGTAGCCGATCACAACGCCTTGGCTCGGATCCCAGGTGAGGTCCGTGCTGTGGGCGCTCACGGCCACCCCGACGCCGGTCAAGGGAACGGCGTTGGGGGAGTTCGCAGCATCGCTGGTGACGACCAGGTTGGCAGAGGCAGTGCCTGAAGCGTTTGGAGTAAACATCATCGTTGCGGTCACGCTCTGCCCGGCTGAAATGGTCGTGGGCAATGCGAGTCCGGACAGGGCGAACTCGGAACTATTGTCCTGCACAGATGAGATTGTCACCGGCCCGTTCGAAGCTGACAGAGTCAACGGCAAGCTGGCGGACGAACCCACCGTGACATTGCCGAAACTAAGACTCGAGGGCGAAACCACAAGGTTGGCCGCATTGGTGTTAACGCCGGTGCCCCACACACTGATGGTCAGCTTGGAATTCAGGGCATCGCTGACGAGAGTGACCGTTCCAGTGCTCTTTCCGGTCACCGACGGCGTGAAGTTGACTCGCAATTGTGTCCCTTGTCCCGGCTGCAGGGTGAGAGGCAAGGGGAAATTGCTAATGGAAAAGTCTCTACCGTCTTTCCCCTTGTGACGAATCGTGAGTTTTCGGCTTCCAGCATTGGTCAGCTGGAAAATGTATTGCGTGGATGTTCCGACTTGCACTTGGGCGTAATCGTAGCTGCAAGGGTTGCATTGGAGCTGCTGGGCCACCGCATGGGAAAGGGGCCAGGCAGACAGAAATAGAACCATTGCCATTCGGGGGAAGAATCTCATGGCCTTTCAATCTTGTGGCACCATGCTGGGGGGGACAAAATGACAAGGGCCAATCAAGCACATGTGAGTGAAGAATATCGCTGGAGAGCGCGAAGCCGCCGGCGCGACTGTCGGGAATCCTACAGACTCGGACCGCAGGAGGGGTATGTCGGTATTCCTTTTGGTTTGACTGGCATAACATCGCCATTACACGCAATATAA
>PMCH01000188.1 GCA_003154055.1 Acidobacteriaceae bacterium | reverse complement strand
GACTACGTGTACGTGTCGGAGTTGACTTTCCGGCAGAACAGTCCGATCGGCATCATTGTGCCGGGACCAGATGGGGCGGCGGTGGCGGGAGATGGCCTGCTGGTCTGGGGACAGATCGAAAACAACCAGGTCACGCTCGAACCTGCGTTTCGCGTTCCGGTCAAAAACAACCAGCCGCAATCCGGGCCATACACGTGGGAAGTGCGCGATGCGCTCGGCCGCGTTCTGGCCAGCGTAAGCTTCGATGCCGCCGAGGTTGCCGATCTGCCCGACCGCTCGGTTCAGATGTTCTCTTTCATCGCGCCACTTGGCGCGGACGCGTTGCAGGCAATCCAAACCATGCACGTGAAGTCCGGCCAGCAGGAACTGGCACGGCGGGCGGTATCGGCCGGGTCAGCGGAGGAATTCACGGCCGCGGTGGACGTGCAGGATCTCCCCAACGGCGGCGCGCAGGTCGTATGGGACGCCGACCGCTATCCGGTGCTCATGCTGCGGGACGCGCGGACGGGCGAAGTGCGCGGATTTCTGCGTGGTGGCAATGCACAGATTGTGCAGTCGCCAAAGGAGATCGAAATCCGTGCGCCAGACGCGGCGCGCGGCGAGAAGATCAGGCATACGCGAATTGTGGAGTGAGCCAGACTTTGCCCGGTAGGACAGCCGAGGGCGGTTGTCCCTTCGTGAGGTCTGCTACTCGCCGCCCACGGTGAGCCCATCAATTCGGATCGTCGGCGCGGCCACGCTGCCGCGGAATTCCAGGTCCGTCCCGATTTCGGAGATGTTGTTGAAGATGTCTTTCAGGTTGCCGGCCACGGTGATCTCCTCGACGGGATAGGCGAGTTCGCCGTTAACGATCCACAGGCCCGAAGCGCCGCGAGAATAGTCTCCGGTGACCAGGTTCACACCCATGCCGAGGAATTCGGTGATGTAGAGCCCGTCCTTGATGTCGCCGATGATCTGCTTCGGGGTTTTCGTCCCGGCTTGCAGGAAGTAGTTGCCGGGGCCGATGCTGGGCGTGCCGGCGAGGCCGCGCGAGGCGTTGGCGGTAGTTTGCAATCCAAGTTTTTTCGCGGTGTAGGTATTCAGCAGGTAGGACTTCAGAACTCCGTTTTCAATGACGACGGTGCGTCGGGTGGGAATGCCTTCGCCGTCGAAAGGACTGGTGCCAAAGCCGCCGACGATGGTGCCGTCGTCAATGACGGTGACATTTGCTCCGGCAATTTTCTCGCCGAGCTTGCCCGCCAGGAACGACGCGCCACGATAGACCGAGTCGCCATTAATGCCTTCGAAGATGTGCTCGAGCATGGAAGTGGCGACCATGGGATCGAGGACAACCGGCACGTGAGCGGTCTTCACTCTGCGCGCGCCCAGACGTCGAAGCGTGCGGCGGGCGGCTTCTTTGCCGACCTGCTCGGGCGACTCCAGCTTAGCCAGGCTGCGCGCCACCGAGTACCAGTAGTCACGCTGCATGCCACCCTGCTCATCCTGCGCAATGGGAACAGCGGAGACGGAGCAGTAAGAACGGCGGTATTCCCCGACAAATCCGTGCGAGTTGGCGAGAACTTTGCGGCCGGTGGCGGCATCGAACGACCCGCCCTCGGAGTTCTTCATGCGCGGATCGGAATCGAGCGCGGCCTTCTCGGCGCGACGGGCGTAGTCAATGCGCTCCGGGCCAGGGAGTGAGTAGACGTCTTCGTGGTAAAGATCGAGATTGCCGGAGAGCGAACCGAACTTCCCGGCTTCGGGAATGCCGGCGTAGGGATCTTCGGAAGTGATCCTGGCCAGTTCAAGTGCCGACTTCAGCATGCGGTCGATGCCGGCGGGAGAGAAGTCGCTGGAGTAGGTGCTGGCGGCGCGCTGTCCGAAGAAGACGCGGACGCCGATGGCGCGAGAGCCGGATTCTTTGAGGGTCTCGACCTGTCCAAGGCGGACGACGGTGGAGAATTCGTCGCCCTCGCGCACCACGCATTCAGCGGTGGTGGCTCCTCCCTGCGTCGCGCGGCGAACCACATCGGCGGCGAGGGACTTGAGGTCGGTTGCTTGTTTCTGGTTGCTGGTTTCCAGTGTTGTCGTCATTTCGAAGTTTAGAACCTACCACGGAGGCACGGAGGCACGGAGAAAAGCAAATCTCTTGTTCCTTACTTCTTGTGGGCTATGGATCTATGCCCCGACCTTGGCAGGCTCCGCGGCCAAGAATCCAGAAGTTGTTTTTCTCCGTGGCTCCGTGCCTCCGTGGTGGATGTTATTGCATGAACCCGCCAACATCCTTCCTGGCGGTTCCGCCCACGGTGAGGCGGTCGATCTTAATCGTCGGGATGCCTACGCCGACCGGCACGGCCTGCCCGTCTTTGCCGCAGGTGCCGACGCCTTCGTCGAGTTTCAAGTCGTTGCCGACCATCGAGACGCGGGTGAGCACGTCGGGGCCATTGCCGATCAGTGTTGCACCTTTGATCGGGGCCGTGACTTGTCCGTCTTCGATCAGGTATGCCTCGGAGGCGGAGAACACAAACTTGCCGTTGGTGATGTCCACCTGTCCGCCGCCGAAGTTCACCGCATAAATGCCGCGCTTCACGGAGCGGATGATATCCTGCGGATCGTCCTGACCAGCCAGCATGTACGTATTGGTCATCCGGGGCATCGGGATGTGCTCGTAGCTTTCGCGGCGCCCGTTGCCGGTGTCGGCCAGGCCCATGAGTTTCGACGACAGCTTGTCGCTCAGATAGCCCTTCAGAATTCCATTTTCGATGAGGACAGTCTCCTGCGTGGGCTGGCCTTCGTCGTCCACGTTGAGAGAGCCGCGACGCCAGGGCATGGTGCCGTTGTCCACGACCGTGCATTTCTCGCTGGCCACGCGCTTGCCGATGAGCCCGGCAAAGGCCGAAGTCTTCTTGCGGTTGAAGTCGGCTTCCAGGCCGTGGCCGATCGCTTCGTGCAGCAGAACGCCGGGCCATCCGGGGCCGAGCACGACTTCCATGTCGCCGGCCGGGGCTTCGCGGGC
>PMCH01000229.1 GCA_003154055.1 Acidobacteriaceae bacterium | reverse complement strand
GTCACCGTGCACCAGAACTTTCGCGAGCGCGGGTTTATCCAGCCCGGACGCTACGTTGTCATTTCATTGAGTGACACCGGGCAGGGAATGGATCGGGAAACCCAGTCTCGAATTTTCGAACCGTTCTTCACCACCAAGGAGAAGGGGAAAGGCACGGGCCTCGGACTCTCCACCGTGTATGGCATCGTCAAACAGAGCGGAGGCTACGTCTTCACCCAGAGCGAAATCGGACACGGGTCCACCTTCCACATTTACCTGCCCCGGGTGGAAGAGTCCCCGGAAGAGCGCAGTCCCGCGAAATCGCAGGAAAATGAAAAGGGCGGATCCGAGACCGTCCTGCTGGTGGAAGACGAGGATTCGGTTCGGGAACTGGTCCGCGAAACCCTGGTAACCCGAGGCTACAAAGTCTTGGAAGCAGAAAACGGGGAAATCGGCATGCGGGTCGCGGAAGCCTCTTCGGATCACATTGACCTGCTGATTACCGATGTGGTGATGCCCGGCATGGGAGGGCGGGAACTGGCCAAGAAGTTGCTCCTCCTGCGCCCCGATCTGGGGGTTCTTTATCTGTCCGGCTATACGGAAGACGCGGTCGTCCACCACGGCGCGCTCGGCCCCGGCCAAGCCTTTCTGCAGAAACCATTTACTCTCCAGAGCTTAGCCCGAAAAGTCCGCGAAGTGCTGCGCTCCGTCACCCAGTAGCGTGGCCAGTCTGCTTCGCCGGCATCCCTTTGCATCTTTTTCCACTTCCCAGTGTCTTATACTCAAAGTACCAATCCGCGCTCGCTCGCGGCGCGTACTTTTCTTAGGGTGAGGAATGCTGATCAAGAAGCCGGAGATCCCGTCGTCTGAAATTACTTCCAAAGACCTTTATCTGAATCGCCGCAAGTTCCTGGCGGGCGCAGCGCTGGCTGGGGCCGCAGCAGCGACCGGCATCGCGTTCAGGGCGCTTGCGTCACCATCGCTGACCGCCGCTGCCAACGCGAAGATTGACGGCATCCAGAAGAGTGGGCTTAGCGCCGCGGAGAAACAGACGCCCTACAAGGACGTCACGAATTACAACAACTTCTACGAATTCTCCACCGACAAGTACGAGCCAGCCGGCGCGGCGAAAGACTTCAGAACGCGGCCGTGGACGGTAACCATCGACGGCGCGGTCAAGAAGAAACAGGTGCTCGATGTCGACTCGATCATCAAAATGGCGGCGCCGGAGGAGCGCATCTACCGCCACCGCTGCGTCGAGGGCTGGTCCATCGTGGTTCCCTGGGTTGGTTTTTCTCTGAGTGAGTTGATCAAGCGCGCGGAGCCGCTCGGGAAAGCAAGATTCGTCGAGTTCACAACGCTTTACGATCCCAAGCAGATGCCGGGACAGCGTGTAGCAGTGTTGAAGTGGCCCTATGTGGAAGGCCTGCGGATGGACGAGGCCATGCATCCTCTGGCGTTGCTCTGTTTCGGCATGTACGGAGAGGTCCTGCCCAATCAGGATGGCGCGCCCTTGCGCCTGGTGATGCCGTGGAAATACGGGTTCAAGAGCGTGAAGTCCATCGTGCGCATTCGCTTCACCGACGACCAGCCGATGAACAGCTGGCAGCTATCTGCTCCGAATGAATACGGCTTTTACTCCAACGTGAACCCCAACGTGGATCATCCGCGCTGGAGCCAAGCCAAGGAACGCCGGTTGGGAGAGTTTTCCAAGCGCCCGACCCTCATGTTCAATGGATATGATCAGGTCGCCAGCCTTTATTCGGGCATGGACCTGAAGAAGAACTTTTGAAAAACATTGCAGAAGTCAGAAGTCAAATTATAGAGTGAAAGACTATCGGATATCGATAGTGCCGTGGGTAGCAGCGGTTCTTACTTCTGCAATCTGACTTCTAACTTCTGCATTTCTCTTATGAATCGGACTCAAATCACGAAAGTTCTGATCTTTCTGGCCGCGCTTGTCCCGCTCGGCCGGCTCGCCTGGAAGGCGTTCCATGATGGACTCGGCGCCAACCCTATTGAGGTCATTACCCACTCGACCGGCGATTGGACGCTGATCCTGATCCTGACCACGCTCTCGATCACGCCGCTGCGGAAGCTCACCCGGCAATACTGGCTGATCGGCGTGCGCCGCACGATCGGGCTGTTTGCGTTTTTCTACGGCGTTCTGCATTTCACGACTTACATCTGGCTCGACAAATTCTTCGATTGGCACGAAATCATCAAGGACGTCGCCAAGCGCCCGTTCATCACGATCGGTTTTTCCGCATTTGTTCTGTTGATTCCGTTGGCGATCACTTCCACCGCGGGATGGATTCGCCGCATGGGTGGAAAGAACTGGCAGCGCCTGCACAAACTGATTTATGTGACGGCTGTCCTGGGAGTGATTCACTACATCTGGCTGGTCAAGGCAGACAAGCACAAGCCCCTGCAATACGCGTTCGTGCTGGGTGTTTTGTTGCTCTACCGGGTGGGGACGTGGGCCCTCGAAATGCGCAAGAAGACAGCGCCGCCATCTGCCCGCCGGCGGCCAGTGGAAGCTACCGAAGCCTGAAGGAACCCAACTTCCAATCAGTCCGGGCGAGAAACTTTCTTCCCCAACCCGGGTTTAAGGCATCTTAAGAGAGTACAGGAGTGTGCCATGAATCCCCTTTCCATTTTCCCGAAGCACGCGATGCGCGCGCTATTGATACTGGTGGCGGCAGGAACCTTGATCGTGGCCGCCGGTTGCGGCGGCGGAAACAATAACGGCGGCGGCGGGGGTGGGGGCGGCAACAACGGGAATTTTTCTAACGCGAGTTTGAATGGCCACTATGCGTTTACGTTGCGGGGTATTGGAACTCCCGACAACGTGAATTCCTTCTTCTTCGTTGAGGGAGGGGTATTCACGGCCGATGGCAACGGGAATCTGACCAGCATCACCGATGATTTTGTTGAAGACTTCCAGGGTACATTTAACCTCCCCGCTACGGGATCCTACAAAATCAACAAAGACGGCAGCGGCGACCTGCAATTCAATTTCGGCAATAGCACCTCCGCTCTCTACCGCATCACCTTTGGCGATAGCAGCCATTTCTACATGGAAGAAGATGACGGCTTCAATACCAGTGGCGGATCCGGCGAGAAGCAGGACCCAACCGCTTTTGCGAGCATCCCATCCGGCACATTCGTACTGCAGACCCACGACCTGGCCGCCGGGAGTTCCAAGGTTGGGGTTACCACTTGGACCGGAGGCACGATCACAGGCACAGGAGACGCACTCGTCGGAGGGGCACTATCTAGCGTTACCATCTCCGGGACGGCGCAAGCGCCTGCCACCGCGACGGGCCGCGGGACTGTGACCATCACAGACGACACCGGAACGAGTAATTACGCCTACTACGTTGTGAACGCTTCGAAAATTCGTCTTTTCAACACTGATTTCTCGTCGTCCCTGGGCATTGGCACAGCCGAGAAGCAAACCGGCGGCCCATTCTCGGCCGCGTCGCTCAACGGCCCCTATGTTTTCGGGAGCGCCGGGGAAACCAGCAATGTGGCCGGAATTCACTCCGTGGGGCTTTTCACGGCGGATGGCGCGGGGCATGTCACGGACGGTAGTTTCGATTTTGTCCAGGACGGCAGTCCGGTCACGGACATCACTCTCAACTCGGGTAGCGCGTATATCGTGGATGCTACTTCCGGCCGGGCCAAAGTGGATCTCAACCTTTCCACCGGGACCACGAACGAGAAGGTGATGTACCTCGTCAGCCCATCGCGCGCGTTGTTCCTGGTGAACGACCCGATCAACGTGGAAGACGGGACAGCCGACAAACAAGCAGGTTCGGCATTCTCCAACAGCAGCATGAGCGGACAGTATGCATTCGTCATGGACGGGTTCGACGCTAATGCGCAACTTCCGTATCGAGACCGCGTCGGCACCTGGACGCCGAATGGCTCCGGTACTGTCAGCACCAGTTATGTTGCGAGCGGCTTCCTGCCCTCGTCGCCGCCCGCTGGAAGCGCGACGGCGAATACATTGTCCGGCACTTACTCGGTGGGTACCAATGGACGGACCACCTCGACCGTCAACAATCTCTCCAACAATTTGATTTTCTATATGGTTTCCGGCAACTCAGGCTACATGCTGCAGGCCGACACCGGGGTCGATATCGGCGGGGCGTTCGCGAAACAACCCTAGGCGTGGCCATGTACGGGTTTGACGGGCGAGGACGCCGTCTCTCCACAATCCAATGCCCAATGGGGCGCCGGGCGTCACCGCCCGGCCAGAAGTGAAGCGGCACCTGTTACCCGAGTTACACCATCGCCTCGGCCGCGATCTTCTCGGTTACGAACGCTTCAATTACGTCCCTAACCTTGATATCGCCGTAGTTCGCGATCGAGATGCCGCACTCCATCCCGTTGCGGACTTCGGAAGCATCGTCTTTGAAGCGGCGCAGCGACGCGACCTTTCCCGTGAATACGACCACGTTGTCGCGCAGCAGCCGCACCTGGGAATCGCGCTTGATGATGCC
>PMCH01000222.1 GCA_003154055.1 Acidobacteriaceae bacterium | reverse complement strand
GTTTCGTAACAGACTGGTTGGCGGGCCTGCTATTTCCTAATCACTAATCACTAACCGCCACTACTGCCTTGCCGTTGGACTCTCGCCCTGCGCCGGCGGACTGGTAATCGAAGAAATTGTTTCCGTCTCGGTCGGAACCTGGGGCAGCGGTGATTCCAGCGCCAGTGCCAGCACCTGGTCCATATTCTCGACGAAGTGCAGTTTCATCGCGCTCCGCAGGTTTTCGGGAACCTCCGCCAGGTCTTTCTCGTTGTCTTTTGGCAGAATGGCCTCGAAAAGTCCCGCGCGGTGTGCGGCCAGCAGTTTTTCCTTTAAACCGCCGATGGGCAATACTTTTCCGCGCAGCGTGATTTCTCCGGTCATGGCGAGATCCCGCCGGACCGGGATCCGGCTCAGGGCGCTGGCGATCGCGGTTGCGATCGTGATGCCCGCCGAGGGCCCGTCTTTGGGGATTGCACCTTCCGGCACGTGTACATGGATGTCGATGGTCCGATAAAAGTCGCGGGACAATCCCAGCCGCTGCCAGCGTGACCGGATGTAGGTGATGGCCGCCTGCGCGGATTCCTGCATCACGTCCCCTAGCTGACCGGTCAGGATCGGCTTTCCGCCCTTGCCTTCCACCACAGACGCTTCCGTGCTCAGAATCGTGCCCCCAACTTCGGTCCAGGCCAGGCCGGTGACCAGGCCGATCTCGCTTTTTTCGTGGGCCAGGGTGTCGCGGAACTTCAGCACACCCAGGAAATCGCTGATGTTCTCGGCCGTCAGCGCCGCCGTGTAGGCTTCGCCTTCCTTGACCACCTTGCGCGCGACTTTGCGGCAGACGTTGCCAATCTCCCGTTCCAGATTACGCACGCCCGCTTCGCGCGTGTAAGCGCGAATGATGTCCTTGATCGCCGCGTCGGAAAACTGCAGGTTCTTGGGCTTGAGACCCGTCTGCGCCATCTGTTTCTTCACCAGAAACTGCTTGGCGATCTCAACTTTTTCCTGCTCGGTGTAGCCGTGCAGGCGCAACACTTCCATGCGGTCCTGCAGAGCCGGCGGGATGGTGTGCATCACGTTCGCGGTGGCGATGAAGAATACCTGCGAGAGGTCGTACTCGACGTCGAGGTAGTGATCTACGAACATGAAATTCTGTTCCGGGTCGAGCACTTCCAGCAGGGCCGCAGAGGGGTCGCCGCGGAAGTCCATGGACATCTTGTCCACTTCGTCCAGCATGAAGACCGGGTTCTTGGTACCTGCCTTCTTCATCATCTGGATAATCTGCCCGGGCAAGGCGCCAATGTAAGTGCGGCGATGGCCGCGAATCTCGGCTTCATCCCGCACGCCGCCCAGCGACATCCGGATAAATTTGCGGCCGGTGGCCTTGGCGATCGACATGCCCAGCGAAGTCTTGCCCACGCCCGGAGGGCCTACGAAACAGAGAATCGACCCCTTGGGATTTTTGACCAGTTGGCGCACGGCCAGGAACTCGAGAATGCGTTCCTTGATCTTCTCCAGGCCATAGTGGTCCTCGTTCAGGACCTTCTCGGCGCGCGAAATGTTGCGGATTTCCTTGGACCGCTTTTTCCAGGGAACGGCCAGCAGCCAGTCAAGATAGTTGCGCGAGACCGTGGACTCGGCCGACATGGGCGGCATGGCTTCGAGCTTCTTCAATTCCTGCAGCGCCTTGTCGCGAACTTCCTTCGACATCCCGGCAGCTTCGATCTTCTTTTTCAGTTCGTCGAATTCGCTCTTTTCGCCGCGGCCNNTACTCTTTCTGGGCCTTTTCCATCTGCCGCTTTACCCGCGACTGGATGGTGCGGTCCATGTTGAGTTTCTCGATCTCCACCTCGAGCACGTCGCCGATCCGGTTCAAGCGCTCCGCGGGATCAAAAATCTCCAGCAGCGCTTGCTTTTCCTCGATGGAAAGCTGCAGGTTGGCAGCGATGGTGTCGGTCAGCTTGGCCGGATCCTCCATGCGCACGGCCGCAATCATGGTTTCGTAATTCAGGGACTGGCAGAGCTTCACGTACTGCTCAAACAGCGCGGTGACGCGCTGCATGCCGGCTTCGATCTGGGGGGTGGTCTCGGTGGCGTAACGCGCGACCCGTACCGTCGCCTGGAGAAAGCCGTCAGCGTCGGCGACTTGCAGAATCTTGCCCCGCTCCACGCCTTCCACCAGGACCTTGATGTTTCCATCCGGCAGTTTCAGGCTTTGCACAATGTTGACGATCGTGCCCACCTGGAAAATGTCCACTGGCTTGGGTTCGTCAATGCTGGCGTCGTGCTGGGTGGCCAGGAAAATCTTCTTGTCGCCCGCCAGTGCCTCTTCCAGCGCGCGCACGCTGGATTCGCGCCCCACCACGAACGGGGTCATCATGTAAGGGAAGATGACCACGTCCCGGATCGGCATCATGGGCAGCTTCTTGCTTTCGAACTTTTCCTTGGGGTTCGACAACGCAGTCTCCCGTTTCCTGGTTCGCGTTAGCTGGCCGCTTTTTCGATGACGGCCAGCGAGATGTCCCGCTTTTCCACCATTTCCCGCGTGATTTCGAATTCCTTGACTTTCTTCTGGCTGGGCAGACTATACATCAGCTCGAGCATCAGTTCTTCCAGAATCATGCGCAGGCCGCGCGCTCCCACTTTGCGGGCCATGGCCTGGCGCGAGATCGCCCGCAGAGCGTCTTCGCTGAATTTCAGGCGGACATTTTCGAACTCGAACAGCCGCTGGTATTGCTTCACGATCGCGTTTTTCGGGCGGGTCAGGATTTCCACCAGCGCATCCTCGTCCAGGTCCTGCAGAACTCCTACCACCGGCAACCGGCCCACAAATTCCGGGATCAGCCCGAACTTGATCAGGTCTTCGGGTTGCACCTCGGAAATCATTTCGAAGCTGCGCTTGGAGACTGGGATCGCCTCTTTCTCGGATTCGTCCCCGGAGCGGAAGCCGAGAGTCTTTCTTCCGGCGCGTCTCCCGATGATCTTTTCCAGGCCCACGAAGGCCCCGCCGCAAATGAACAGAATATTCGTGGTGTCGACCGGCGTGAATTCCTGGTGCGGATGCTTGCGGCCCCCCTGCGGTGGCACATTTGCAATCGTGCCTTCCAGAATCTTGAGCAGCGCCTGCTGTACGCCTTCGCCGGAGACGTCGCGGGTGATTGAGGGGTTCTCATCCTTGCGGCCGATCTTGTCAATTTCGTCAATATAGATGATGCCGGTTTGAGCTCGGCTGACGTCGCCTTCGGCGGCCTGCAGGAGCTTCAGGATGATGTTCTCAACGTCTTCACCGACGTAGCCCGCCTCGGTGAGGGTGGTGGCGTCCACGATGGCGAAGGGCACGTCGAGCATGCGGGCCAGCGTCTGCGCCATCAGCGTCTTGCCCGTTCCCGTCGGTCCGATCAACATGATGTTCGACTTGGCCAGTTCGACCCCGTCGCCGGTACGCTGCCGGTTCATGAAGATCCGCTTGTAGTGGTTGTAGACGGCCACTGCCAGCTTCTTCTTGGTCTGTTCCTGCCCGATGACGTATTCGTCCAGGAACGTCTTCACGTCCTGCGGTTTTGGAAGCTGATTGGGGATGGCCGAAGCGGGGGCGGCGGTGCGATCATCTTCAAGAATAGAGTTGCAGACAGCGACGCACTCATCACAGATGTAGGCCCGCGGGTAGTCGCTCGGCGACGAGATCAGCTTGGCCACCGCGTCCTGCGACTTGTGGCAGAACGAGCAGCGCAAAATCTCGTCGGGGCCGGTTTTGTTTTTCACTCGGCTTGCTCCCTTTCTGGCGGCTACTCCATGCTGGCCCGTTCGCCGAACCCGCCGGCCGCCGCGAACGCCGAAACCTCCAGGAACTGGCCGGCGCGAACGCCGATCATACCCTTATCTCGTTTTATAGATGATATCGTCGATGATTCCGTATTCCTTGGCCTGCTGCGCATTCATGATGAAGTCGCGCTCCACGTCCTTCTCTACCTTATCGAGCTTCTGGCCAGTGTGCTTGGAGAGTAACTGATTAGTAATCTCCCGCATGCGCAGAATCTCGCGGGCATGGATGTCAATATCGGTCGCCTGCCCGGACAGTCCACCCATCGAAGGCTGGTGGATGAGAATACGGGAGTTCGGCAGCGCCAGCCGCTTCTTGGCCTCCCCGGCCGACAGCAGAAGGGCCGCCATCGACGCGGCCTGCCCGATGCAGATCGTCGTGATGTCGTTCTTCACGTACTGCATGGTGTCGTAGATCGCCATGCCCGCCGTGATGGAACCGCCCGGCGAGTTGATGTAGAGCTGGATATCCCGCTCCGGATCTTCCTGGGCCAGAAACAGCATCTGGGCAATGACCAGGTTGGCAATTGTGTCGTCAATCGGAGTGCCGATAAAAATAATATTGTCGCGGAGCAGGCGGGAGTAGATGTCATAGGCCCGCTCGCCCCGGCCGGTCGTTTCGATGACCATCGGCACCAGCATCATTTTTGGATCGTTCACGTTCACCTTCCACACTCCTGCCCTGAAAACTCGCGCATCGGCTTCAGGGGAGGATCGAAATGGTCCGTCTCAGGCGGACTGGTGATACAAAAAGTCGAGGGTTTTCTCGCTGCGGATTCTTGTCCGGATTCTATCGAGGCCCCCATCCCGTGTCAAACGAGCGCGCACTGCTTCCGCCGTCTGTTTTGTTTGTTTTGCCAGCGATTCCACCTCCTGATCGATTTCTCCATCGCTGACCTGCATATTCTCTTCATCGGCCACTTTTTCAAGTAGCAGCGAAGCTTTTACATCGTGAATCGCCTGCTCGCGTTGACCGGCGCGCAGACGGTTCAAATCCATTTTCTTCATTTGCTCGGCGGTCAGTCCCTGAGCGGCGAGCGCGCGCAGCCCGCGCTCCAGCCGAATGTCGATCTGGTGCTCGATCAGCGCGTCGGGGACCTCGAATTCGTTTCTCTTGACCAGTTCCGCCACCAGTTTGTCCTTGGCCTCGTGCTCGGCCGCGTGCCGTCGTTCCGATTCAATGTTCTCGCGAATGCGCTTCTTCACGTCGTCGACGCTGGCAAAGTCTCCCAGTTGCTTGGCAAACTCCTCGTTCAACTCGGGCAGGCTCTTCTGCTTGATCCCGTGTACCTTCACCGTGTAGCTGAAAGCCTTGCCCGCCAACCGCTGGTCCTGCGCGTCTGCGGGATAGTTCACATCAAAAGTGCGCTCGTCCCCGACATTCGTTCCGCGCAGATGTTCGGTAAACTCCGGCATGGTGTTCTTCCCGGAGATCTCCACCAGAACTTCGTCCATGTGAACCGGTTGGCCTTCTCCGGTCTTCGGAGTGCCATCGAGCGAAACCTGGGCAAAATCACCATCCGCCAGAGCCCGGCCCTCAATGGGTGTGAACGCAGCCGCCTGCTCGCGCAGATCGCTGAGGGCCTGCTCGACATCGGAGTCGGTGACGGTGATCTCCGGCTTGTCGGCGCGCAGTTCCTTGTAGCCCTCGACCTTGACTTCCGGCAGCACTTCGAAAGCCGCCTTGAAGCGCAGTGGCTCGCCGTCATGCAGGTGCAAGTCGGTGACCTGGGGCTGCGAGATCGGATGCATGCCCAGCCGCTCGGTTTCCTGCCGGAAATAGCGGGGGATCAGAGCTTCCACCATGTCAGTCTTGATCTCTTCGGAAAAACGCTGGCGGATAATGGAGGCGGGCACATGGCCGCGGCGGAAGCCGGGGATGCGAGCCATCTTCTGATATTTCTGGATCAGCGACTCGGTCTGCCGGGCAACTTCATCCACCGGAATCTCGACCTGAATCTCGCGTTTGGTAGTGCTTTCCTTGGTTTCAGTGGGGCTCACAGTTGCCTTTCAAAAACGGTCGACGGCTCCGAGCGGAATCTGGTCCCGCGCTCCGCTGCTGACGCCTGAAGCCGCAAACTTGAGTGTAAAGACTCTCGAAGAGCAACGTCAAACGCAGGAAGGCGAGGTCGTGCCCACTAAAGTAATGGGTGGGGCTTTTGTGGGGCGCGGACACTCCTGGAGAATTTGTAATCTGGTAATTTGTAATTGGTAATTTTGAACTCCATCTGGTTTCATATTCCCAATTACAAATCACAAATTGCAAAATGCCCACTCCCCACTGGCTCCGGGTCCTGAACGACGAGGTCATCGCTTGTACCCGCTGCCCGCGACTGGTCGTCTACCGCGAGCAAGTTGCCGGCGAGAAGCGTCGCGCCTATCGGGATTGGGACTACTGGGGGAAGCCCGTCCCGGGATTCGGAGATCCCAACGCCCGGGTGCTCGTCCTCGGTCTAGCGCCCGGCGCCCACGGCTCCAACCGCACTGGTCGCCCATT
>PMCH01000244.1 GCA_003154055.1 Acidobacteriaceae bacterium | reverse complement strand
GAAATCCATTGGCTCCACAGCTACGTAACCGGCGACAAAGTGTACTGCGTCTATCTCGCCCCGGACGATGCGACCATCCAAGAACACGCCAGGCGCGTCGGCATTCCCGCCAATCGCGTCTCCGCCGTGCGCCGACTTATCGACCCGACAATGGCGGGGTAAGCGCTGGCGGAAGCTTGCCGTGGCACATCCGGTTTTCTTTCGCCAACATCTTCCGCCGGTCAGAGATCCCGTGCGCTAACCCGTGAGAGATGCAGACTCGGGCATCAGCACCTCTTCAATAGCTTTCGCGACCGGCAAAGCCCAACCTTCCAACCAGGCTGCTGCGCCTACCGTGTTGGTCAATACCTGCCGCACCGGATGCAGACTTGCTTCCAGTTTGGCCTGTTCCGCCGGGGTGAGAGGAGCTCCAATATTCTGGCGCAACGCAGCAGCGGCCCCCGCCAGCCGCAGCGAACGCTCGGCTTGGAATTGAGCAGCCGCTGAGCATGCGAAACACTCCAGCAAGCGGGCAATCCCGCGTTTATGTTCCAGTTCCTGAAAAAGTTTTATGCTTTCCCGGTAGAGGGCGTGAACTCTGGGATAATTTCGCTGTTCCCTTGCCAAGCTTCCCAGATCAGCCAGCGTTCCGGCAATGCCCCAGCGGTCGCCGATCTCCCGAAAAATCACCAGGCCCTGTTCGTACAATGCCTGCGCGGCAGCGGAATCGCCCTGATCGCGTGCAACATCCCCCTGGTAGTTTAGCGACCAGGCGACACCCGTCCGGTCTCCCCTCCCTCGGAAGATTGCAAGACACTCCGCATATAGCGATCGCGCGCGGTCGTAGTCTCCCTGCAACTTGAGGACATTGGCCAGGTTACTAAGAGCTTGAGCGACGGCCTTCTGGTCGCCCAGCTCTCTCCACAGCCCTAGACCGGCTTCGAACAGGACGTGCGCAACTGCGACATCACCCCGGTCGCGAGCAAAGACCGCCAGCGCGTTGAGCGAGACGGCGATGCCCATTTTGTCACCCAACTCATGCGCGACGTCTTGACTTTGGTTGATGAGCGTCTCCGCTGCGGCGTAATCTCCCTGCTCCCCGGCGAGCACGCCTGCGGCAAAGAGGGCGCGCATGCGCAGCTTGCTGGGAACGGCCGCTCCTGTCAGTTTCAGCAATCGACCCAACCGGTCCCTGCCTTCGGCGAGACACTCGCGAATCTCCCAAAAGCGGAACAGCGCTGTGCCGAGACGCAGTCCCCAATCCGCATCTTCGGTTTGAGTCAGCCACTCCAGAGCCGCGCGAAAATTGTCGTGCTCGAACCCGAAGCGTTCCAGCCATTCCACAGCTTCCGCGCCACTCTGCTCCGTGGCCTCTTCTTCCGCCAGCACCAGGCAGTAGGCGGCATGGGCGCGCTTCGTCAAGGCCTCCTCGCCGTTGGCTTCCAGCTTCTCCAAAGCGTACTCGCGAATCGTTTCCAGCATGATGAACCGCGATTCACCCCTCGCTTGCTCGACCTGTTGCACCAGGCTTTTGTCCACCATGGATGCCATGCCGTCGAGGAGGTCCAAATCGAGATCACTCTTGGTGTCGCATACAGCTTCGACGCCTTCCAGATTGCATCCGCCCACGAACACCGATAGCCTTCGAAAAAGCTTCTGCTCGGCAGCGCTGAGCAGATCGTAGCTCCAATCCATGGCGGCGCGAAGCGTCTGCTGCCGCTGAGGCAGGTCGCGCGAGCCGCCAGTGGATAGCTGCAACCGGCTCGTCAGGCGGGTCAGCATGGAAGAGGGCGAAAGAACTTTAACCCGGGCGGCTGCGAGTTCGATCGCGAGAGGCAAACCATCCAATCGGGCACAAATCTCGGTGACCGCCGATGCGTTTTCCCGGTTCAGCTCAAAATCTGGCTTGACCGCGACAGCGCGCTGCACGAACAGCGCGACCGCGGGGTACTGCGACAGGACGTCAACCGGAGGCAGGGCCAGCGAATCCGGCATGCCCAGCGGCAACACCGGAAATTCATGTTCGCCGTACACGTGCAGCGCTGCGCGACTCGTTACCATGATCTTAAGATTGGCGCCAACCGACAGGAGTTCTGCCACGGTAGGTGCCGCTTGCATCAGGTGCTCGAAATTGTCCAGCAGGAGCAGCATTGGCGCGCGCAATGAATCATTCAAGTTCTCCTTGAGTATTTGGAGCGGCGACCTGCCTCCCCCCTCCCGAATCCCCAACGTCTGAACGATCGCGGAAGCGATCAAGGCCGGATCGCTTAGCGAGGAGAGTGGAACAAAATGAGTGCCACCTGAAAAGCGCTCGACAAGGCCACTCGCCACTTGTACCGCGAGACGCGTCTTGCCGATTCCTCCGGGACCCGTAACTGTAACCAGGAGGACATCTGGACGCAGCAGTAGTTCCCTGGCTGCAGCCACTTCCTTCTCCCGCCCGACAAAACCGGTTCGCTGCACCGGGAGATTCGACGGGCGGACCTCCGCCTGCTTCACCGGCTTCTCCGAGAAGCGGTCGCGTATGGCTGCCAGTTCCCGCGCGAGATCTCGGGTAGAGACGTAGCGCTTATCGGGCTCTTTCGCCAGACACCTCTCGATAGCCCAACACAGCGGGGCCGGGGCGTCTGGGTTTTGCGCTCCGATCGGCGCGGCTTCTTCCCGGAGAATGGCCACCAGTGTCTCGGCTGCTGTGCTTCTCTGAAAGGCGCGCTTCCCAGTCACCATCTCGTAGAGCACCAAGCCGAACGAGAACTGGTCCGCCCGGAAATCCAATGGCTGACCTCTGGCCTGCTCCGGCGACATGTATCCCACCGTTCCCAGAACCAGACCCGGCGTGGTCTGCGACGTGGCGCACATATCCGGTCGCTCTCCGCTGGGCGACGTGACCTTCGCCAGGCCAAAATCGAGAATTTTGACGAATCCATCGTGCGAGACCATTAAGTTCTCGGGCTTTAAGTCCCTATGCGCGATGCCCGCTTCATGCGCCTTGGTCAAACCATCCGCAACCTGCGCCGCGATTTCAATTGCTTTTCGCATTGGCAGCAAGCCGGAGACAAGCAGGTCGCGCAGCGTCTTCCCCTCCACCAGTTCCATCGCAATGTAATGAGTGGGACCTTCCCGTCCAAGTTCGTGGATGGTGACAATATTGGGGTGGTTGAGGGCAGATGCCGAGCGNNCGCGCGTCGCGCGCCCGGTACACCTCGCCCATCCCACCGGCGCCCAGCAGTTCGCTAATTTCATACGGTCCGAGCTTCGTGCCAGAGGTGAGGGCCATTGAGCATGCCATTATATTCGCAAGCAAGGGCCTTGCAGTGGGTCCGGCTGTGCCGGATGGGTTGCCGGCAACTCCGAAATTACCCCACGGGATTGCTCTTGAAATATTGCGATTACGCCAGCCACCGAATCGTGAGCGCTAACGCCCGATTCCATCAACCTTGCCCTCGGCCGGGAATCCGCGATGAGTCCACGGGTTGGGAACGGCACGTTGCCTTCGCTCATCCCGTCCGGCCCTGCTCCAAGATTGGGATGCCCAGGCCACGTGCTTCCTGAAACTTTAATCGCCTGAAAGGCGCTACCGGCTTGGGCTGACGCCGGCCGGGGAATAGAAGTTATCCACAGATTTCCACCGCGCAATTGCCCTCAACCGGGCATATACTTCGCCACGCGCGAATCTGCGCTTAGGAGAACTCCCCCAATGAACAAGTCTGTTGAACTCCTGCTCACCGTTCTGGCTCTGGCTGGAATGTACTGCGCAATTCCGAAGGACGCGGTCCAGGGCGGTAATTCGGTCCGCACCCAACAGGAGGTGATTATTGCCGATGGCAGCGACCCCATGCCTTTCTGTCGCGGAAAGAAATGCGCGAGCAGATAGGGTAACTCCCTAAATCGAAAGCAGGGCCGCCAAAATTGTGATTGCAAGGCTGCCAGGGGAGAGGTATGCTTCCGATCTTCAGGGGCACATCAGCGATGAACTGGCTAACTTACGTGAGCTGGATCGCGGGTCCGGCGCTGCAGATCACCCTTCTGACCTTCATGGTCCAGCGCAAGATGCAGGGGGTTTTCCCGCGCTTCTTTTCCTACATCGTCTTTCAACTCGTCAAATCGGGATTCCTCTTCGTCACCTACCGGTACTTCAACGAAAACTATTTCGACGCATACTGGACCGGAAATGCCATCAGCGTTCTGTTGGCGGTCACGGTGATGGACGAAGTTTTGCACCACCTTTTCAAAGAGTATGGCGGGATTCAGACCCTGGGATCGACCATATTCCGGTGGGCTTGCGGGCTGCTGCTGGTAGTTGCGGTAGTGGGCGCGCTCTCCAGCCAAGAAGGCAGTGCGGACCGGGTGGTCGCGGCCGTGCTGGCGTTTGATCGCAGCGTGCGGCTCATGGAGTGCGGCCTCGTCGTCCTTTTGATGCTGCTTTGCCGGGTTCTCAAGGATTGCTGGCGGCAACAGGTATTCGGCATCGCGCTGGGATTCGGAGTCTTCGCGAGCATCGAACTGATACTGGTCAACATCGTGATGCGGTACGGCGATGGTACCGTTGCAACCGTGAGCCTGGTGAAGAGTGTGGCCTACAACGCCGTCACTCTTCTCTGGATCGGATACCTGAGGCAGCAGATCCACATGGTGCCGGTGGCCAGGGTAGTTCCCCGGGTAAACGCGCTCAACATGGCATTGGCGACGCCCATCGCGGTCCCGGAGAATGAATCGTCCTTTATGTTCATGGTGGAACAGGCCGTGGACCGCGTCTTGTCTCGTCAACCATGGCCCAAGCCAACGGTGAAGGGATCTCAAGTCGTCAGCCGCCGGCCCGAGCCCGAAGACAACAATTGAAACCAGTTGCCCGCCCATATCCGAATGATGAAACTCACGGCAGAGGAAGTACGCACGGGCGCAAACTGGCCACCGGAAGAAGGGCGGACCATCACGTTCAAGTCCTCGGATGGCTGGGGAACGGGAATTCTCCAAGAAGTGCGGTGGGGCCTGGTTTGGCGGGATTTCGTTCTTGAGGATGGACGGGTGATCCCAGAGCGCAAAGTCTCCGGATGCCCCGAACATACCGTCTGGCGCAAGGCCAGTGAGGTTACCCAGGATGAGCGAGAGAGGTGCGAGGATCGGCTCGTCTCCATGGCAGGAGCCGGGTTGGACCCTCGCAGCCGGGAGCAGCCTTTCTGGGCGGAACTCAACCAGTACCTGGCGTACACATATCTCAGGTACATGCCAAGCGGACATAAACCGCCTGGGGCCGAGCGATCGCTGGAAATAGACTAGAGCTAGGGAGCCCGGGACAAACCGGGGCGTGGAACCATGAGCAGTAAGAATGACGAAACCGATGCGCAGCAGGTTTGGAAATCGCTTGCGGAGGCTGGTCTCGATGAGATCGCCCTCGACGAGTTTCCGGCGCGGATCAAAGCGGTCAAGCTTGTTGTCATGGGACGGCTGAGTGAATTGCTGGAGTTGAAGACGGGCGTTCAAGAGCGCGATTCCGCAGCCTACTCCCTGGGTACGCTAAAGAATCTAGAGGCAACACTGCAACCCGATCCTTCCCCGGCTGGGCGATCCAAGAAGTGAACTTCCCGGAAGTAAATGTGGGCCGGAGAGATTTCTTGACGGCCTGGCAAGCCGAGTTTCAGGCCTCAGACGCGGCACTCGCTCAGCTTGTTTCCGCCGCGGCTGCCCGTTCCTCCGCCACGACGCCNNGCGTTGTCGCTCAGCACGGTCCGCTTGGCGATCTGCGCGACATGCTTGGACTCTGAAACAGCGATGGTGAAACCATCGCGCCGGTTGACGTGCAGCATGACGTGAATATCAGAGCTGCCGTCGCCGACATACACAATGTGGTCCGCCGGAATCCCGAGTTGCTCCTCGAGTTGATCCAGCCGCGCTACCTTGCCGTATCCGGCGGTGGCTCGCACCAGGCTTTCGATTTCACCCGACGCGCTGTACTTGAACTCCGTTCCGAAGATGTGGTCCTCCGGCACGATCCCTTCCAGCGCCGACTTGATCACTTCCACGGGCGCCGCCGAGAGCACATAGAAATCGAAGTGGAACCCGTCGATGCGTCGGTCCAGGATCTCGTAAACCTGCTTGATGTTCTCCTTCAGGCGGATGCGCTTCCCAACCTCGTACAGATCGTCCTTGCGCACGCGGGAGCGGAACTCGGGATCATGCAACAGCAGGTAGGCCAGTTCAGCGCCCTGCTGAACCAGGTTCAGCTGCGCCATTCCCTTGGCCTTGCGCTCAAATTCTTCTACTGAAATGCCCACCATCTCGCTCAGCACATAGCCCGTATCGTTGAAGGTCAATGTCTGGTCGAAGTCGCTCACGAACAGATGTCGCTTTAGATGTTTCTTTGTCATGCTTAATATTAGATTCCGCTGGGCGTCTGCCGGTCATTAAATATCCCTATCGTTACAATTCGATGAATTGATAGCAGTTACAGTCGTAACCGAGGGCACTCGGCGAGATGGCGGTTCTACAGTTCCAACCTGATTGCCGGGGCACCAATTTCGGCGTAGCCTTAGCCCGTATCGATTTTGATTCCTCCATCACTCGGGAGGCTATCCATGCCCACTCATGCCGCCGACCATCTGAAAAATGACTCTGACCGCGGAAAGGGCTCCCTCGAACCCGACGACCGCGCACAACCCGGCAACAACTCGATGAAAGGCCAGCTCTCGCANNTATCTCGACCCGCTGAGGGTCGTGCGAATTTGCGTCTTCCGTTGCTGTTCCGTCATCTCAACTGTTTTGAAAGATCGTCATCCTTCCACAACTTGAAAGGCATCCAGGAATGGCTCTCATGAAAGCAGTGCAGGTAGCAAAAGCAGGCGGTGGTCTCGAACTGGTCGAGCGGAATATTCCCGAGCCCGGCCGCGGACAGGTGCGTATCAAGGTGGAAGCGTGCGGCATCTGCCACAGCGATCTGCTGGTCAANNCGCGTCGGAGTCGGCTGGCACGGCGGCCACTGCTTCACCTGCGATTCCTGCCGCCGCGGCCACTTCGTCCTCTGCCAGTTTGAGAAGATCACCGGTATCAACCATGACGGTGGCTACGCCGAATACATGGTCACACCTGCGGAAGCCGTGGCGGCCATGCCCGACGACCTCCCCGCCGCCGAAGCTGCGCCGCTGCTTTGCGCCGGGATCACCGTGTTCAACGCACTACGCAATTCGGGAGCGCGGGCGGGCGATTTGGTGGCAGTTCAAGGCATCGGCGGACTGGGCCATCTTGGCATCCAATACGCACGCCAGATGGGGTTCCGCACCGTCGCCATCGGCCGCGGTTCGGACAAGGAAACTCTGGCCCGCAAACTGGGCGCGAGCGCCTATGTGGATACGGCCGCCGGAAATCCCGCGGAAGCGCTCCATAAACTGGGAGGCGCGCGCGTGATTCTCGCCACCGCACCGGATTCGAAGTCCATGTCGGCGCTGGTGGATGGCCTCGCGCCCGACAGCAAACTGCTGGTGGTCGGAGCCGGCACTGAGGCGTTGACGGTCACCCCTCTGCAACTGATTGGCGGACGCAAGTCCATCCAGGGTTGGCCCTCAGGATCGGCCATCGATTCCGAAGACACGCTCCGCTTCAGCTCCCAAACCGGTGTGCGTCCCATGATCGAGCGCTATCCCCTGGAGAAAGCGACCGAAGCCTACGAGCAGATGATCAGCGGCCGCGCCCGCTTCCGGGTTGTGCTGACGATGGGAGCATAACCGGAACAATCACCAGATTGTCGTCCTGAGGGCAAACCCTCTTTCGTGCGCTTCGCTCAGGACGGGCGAGCTTCCGTTCCTCGAGTCCGTTCCGCTTTCCGTAACACGCAAATAATTCCTAACAAAACAATCAACCTTCGTTAGAATCGCCTACTATTGTGGCTAGTAGTCACGTCCTCGATACCGCCACGTCTACGGACAGACGACCCAGCCTGCTTCCCCTCCAAATCGGGCCCGTGCTTTGAATTTCATTTTATGAAGGAGAACGGAATGTCCACACGAAAGTCCTCCCCTCTCAGACAGGCTGCAGTACTGGCCAGTCTGCTGCTGTGCTTTTGTCTTCCTGGGCTCGCTCAATCGCATATGACGGTGCGACGCGAAGTCCATCGTGACGTGTCCCCGCCTTTACGTGAAATGATCCGGTTTGCTGCACCGCCTTCTCTGGAGAGGCACGAAGCCGAACCGGTCCGCTTGATTCCCTTGCCCGCAGGGCTGTCGACTCTGGAAGAAGATCCGGTGCGGCAGCAGACGATGGGTCCGCTCACGCCCGTAGTCGGCACCAGCTTTGAAGGTCTTGGCCAGGGACAATACGGGTTCAGCGTCACCAGTGCTCCTCCAGACACCAACGGCACGGTCGGCGCAACGCAATACGTCCAGTGGGTCAACAGTTCATTTGCGGTCTTCAGCAAGACTACGGGCGCGCTTGTCGCGGGCCCCACGGCTGGCAGTACTTTATGGTCGGGGTTCGGCGGCGGTTGCCAGACGAACAATGACGGCGATCCCGTCGTTCTCTATGACAAGGCGGCACAGCGCTGGGTTTTCAGCCAGTTCTCGGTGTCTACGACGCCCTACCTGCAATGCATTGCGGTTTCGACCACTTCGGATGCGACGGGAACCTTCAATCGCTACAGCTTCCAGTACAGCAATTTCGACGACTATCCCAAGATGGGGGTGTGGTCCGACGGGTATTACGAAACTTTCAATATGTTCAATGGCAATACGTTTGTCGGCGCGGATGCTTGCGCCTACAACCGCACAGCCATGCTCGCAGGACAATCCGCGACGCAGATCTGCTTCCAGCAGGGCTCTTCCGTGGGCGGACTGCTGCCCTCCGATCTCGACGGCAACACCGCTCCGCCCGCAGGGTCTCCGAACTACATGCTGTACTTCGGAACCAACAACCTGAACCTCTACAAGTTCCATGCGGATTTCAACACTCCCGCAAACTCCACCTTCACCGGTCCGACGACGATCAGCGTGGCTGCCTTCACTCCACTCTGCAGCGGAGGGACGTGCGTAGTGCAGCCGGGCACAACGCAGCAACTGGATTCTCTCGCCGACCGATTGATGTACCGGTTGGCCTACCGGAACTTCGGATCGCACGAATCGCTGGTCGTCAACCATTCGGTGGCGGTCACGGGCGGCGGCGGCGTGCGCTGGTATGAAATCCAGAATCCCAGCGGAACACCAAGCCTCGCTCAGCAGGGCACCTTCGCTCCTGACTCCAGCTACCGCTGGATGGGCAGCGTCGCGATGGACCAGGCCGGCGATATGGCGGTCGGGTACAGCGTGTCGAGCAGTTCGACCAACCCCTCGATTCGATATGCAGGCCGCGTCCCCGCGGACCCGGCCGGCACGATGGAAGCCGAAGTCAACGTGGTCAGCGGAACGGGCTCCCAAACCACGGGCCTGAGCCGTTGGGGCGATTACAGCGCCCTGCAGGTGGATCCGGTCGATGACTGTACTTTCTGGTACACGCAGGAGTACATCAAAGCGAACGGCACGTTCAACTGGAACACGCGGATCGCAAATTTCAAGTTCCCAAGTTGCGGCGGCGCCGGAACGCCCGACTACACCATCGGAGCGGCACCCTCTTCCTTGACCATTACGCAAGGTGGAAACGGGACCAGCACCATCACGATTACCAGCCTGAATGGCTTCAACTCGGCAACGACGCTCAGCGCCTCCCCCCTTCCCAGCGGCGTGACGGCGGCGTTCTCCACCAACCCGGTCACTCCGCCCGCCAATGGCAGCGCCACCTCCACCCTGACCTTGACTGCTTCGGGCACAGCTACGACGGGCACAGCTACAGTAACCGTGACCGGAACTTCCGGCGCGCTCTCCCACAGCGCGAACATTGCCTTGACGGTCAATTCGTCCGGTGGCGGAACCCAAACGGCGGTCTACGATTCCACGCTCAAAGCGCCCAAGTGCGCGACCGTAAGCTCCGGTTGCGACTCGGGTCCGGCTCTGATTCTGGGACGTGACACGTTGAGCGGCGGCGCGGAACCGAATCAGCCCAACAACATCAACAGCTCGTGCGCCGATGGCACGTCGGGAACCTTCCATTCCGACGAGTCCAACGACCGCCTGGTAGTGACCACTACCGACGGCAGTCCTCTGGCGCCGGGCAAAACAGTAACGGTCAGCGCAACGGTCTGGGCTTACAGTTCGTTTGCGTCCGACGCTCTTGACCTCTACTACACCGCCAACGCCGGCAGTCCAGCCTGGGTTCTGATCGGGACGATCGTGCCCACAGCCGCTGGAGCTCAGACCATCTCGAGAAACTACACGCTTCCCAGCGGCGGCAGCCTGCATGCGGTTCGCGCCAACTTCCGCTACCAGGGAACCGCGTCTTCGTGCAGCACGGGCGCGTATGACGACCACGACGACCTGATCTTCGCCGTGGGCGGCGGCACACCCGGATTCACGGTCTCGGCTGCGCCGAGCGCAGTAAACGTGAGCCAAGGCGGAAATGCATCGAGCACCATCACGGTCGCGAGCCAGAACGGTTTCAATTCCGCGACCACTCTCAGCTTTTCCGCACTTCCCAGCGGTGTGACGGCGGCCTTCTCGGCTAATCCGGTCACTCCGCCGGCGAATGGCACCGCAACTTCAACATTAACCTTCACAGCCTCCGCGACGGCAACCACGGGCACCACGAACGTCACCGTGACCGGAACGTCAGGCTCGCTCGTCCAGACGACCACCATCGCTTTGACGGTGAGCTCATCCGGAGGGGCGCAAACAGCGGTGTACGACACCACACTCAAGGCGCCGAAATGCGCAACCGTGGGTTCGTCCTGCGACTCCGGTCCGACTCTGCTCTTGGGCCGCGGCACGATGACCAGTGGCACNNNACCGTCTGGGCCTGGAACACGGGCTCGGCCGATTCGCTCGACTTGTACTACGCTGCCAACGCCAACAGCCCGACTTGGGTATTGATCGGAACGATCGTGCCTCCGGCGGGCGGAGCCCAAACTATATCGAGGACGTTCACGCTTCCCACCGGCGGCTTGCAAGCTGTCCGGGCTAATTTCCGTTATCAGGGAACGGCGTCTTCCTGTACCTCGGGCTCGTACAACGATCACGACGACCTGATCTTTGCTGTTCAGTAGCAGCGGGATCGGTCGCAAAAACCACAGAGCCGGTCCCGAAAGGGACCGGCTCTGTTTCTGTTCGGATTATTGGTCCAAGATGGGA
>PMCH01000135.1 GCA_003154055.1 Acidobacteriaceae bacterium | reverse complement strand
TCGCTGCGGCCCTTTCGTTTTGATAGAAACTAGCAACCAGCAACTAGAAACTGACTTTACCGCCTTCCGCGGCCACCACCACCACCGCCGCCCGGACGACCTCCGGAACGGCCTCCTCCGCTACCGCCACCCGGACGGCCTCCGCGTCCGCGCCGGCGCCGGCTGCTATCTCCGCCAGCCCTATCTCCACCACCCTCGGGGCGCGTCGCGGCCGGGCCAGTTCCCGCCGGAGCACGTCCACCGTCGACACGGTTGAAGTTGGGTTCGTCGTCGGCGTCAAAATCGGCGCCGCCTTCGATCACCGCCGTGGGCGCGCCTTGCGCCTCGACGACTTCAGGTACATCAGCCGGCGGTGCTCCATCCATTTCCGGAGGAGGTGCTCCGCCCATTTTAGCGCGCTGCTCCTTCAGGATCGCCTTGCGCGACAGCTTGATGCGGTTGCCTTCGACGGCCAGTACTTTCACCAGCACCTGGTCGCCTTCTTTCAACTCGTCGCGAATCTCTTTAATTCTGTGCTCGGCGACTTCGCTGATGTGCAGCAAGCCGTCCGTGCCCGGGATGATCTCAACGAACGCTCCGAACTCGGCCAGCCGCGTGACTTTGCCCAGGTAGGTCTTCCCAACTTCGGCGGTCGCCGTCAGGTCACGAATAATCTGCAAGGCCTTGTTGGCGGATACTTCATCGTTCGAAGCCACGTTGACCTTGCCGGAGTCTTCGACATCAATCTTCACACCGGTTTGTTCAATGATGCTGCGAATCATTTTGCCGCCCGGTCCAATCACGTCGCGAATCTTGTCGACCGGAATCTGGAGGGTGTAAATGCGCGGTGCGTAAGCCGAAACCTTGCCGCGCGGCTCGTTGATCACCTCGCTCATCTTGTCGAGGATGTGGATGCGCCCCTTCTGGGCCTGCGCCAGCGCTTCCCGCATGATCTGCGGAGTAATGCCGGCAACCTTGATATCCATCTGCAGGGCGGTAATGCCCTCGCGCGTGCCGGCAACTTTGAAATCCATGTCGCCGTAGTGATCTTCAGCGCCCGCGATATCGCTCAGGATGGCGTAGTGCTCGCCTTCTTTCACCAATCCCATTGCCACTCCGGCAACCGGCGCCTTGAGCGGAACGCCCGCGTCCATCAGCGACAAAGACGCGCCACAGATGGTTGCCATCGAGGATGATCCGTTCGACTCCAAAATGTCGGACACGACGCGCATCGCGTAGGGCCACTCATCCAAGGTCGGAAGCACCTGCGAAACAGCGCGCTCGGCGAGCGCTCCGTGGCCAATCTCGCGACGCCCGGCGCCGCGCAGGAACGCCACTTCTCCCACCGAGAACGGCGGGAAGTTGTAGTGCAGCATGAAGCGCTTCTTGGATTCGCCCTGGAATCCTTCCAGTCGCTGCATGTCATCGCTGGTGCCGAGAGTGGTGGTGACCAAGGCCTGGGTCTCACCGCGGGTGAAGATGGCGCTGCCGTGAGTGCGCGGCAGGATGCCGGCTTCGATCCAGATCTCGCGGATCTGGTCGAACGCGCGTCCGTCCGGACGGCGCTTGTTGTTGATGACCTGGTCGCGGAAGATGCGCTCGCGCAAGATTTCGTAGTATTTCTTAACCTTAGCCTTGCCCTCGACATCGTCCTCGGGCAAAGCGGCGAGCAGTTCCTTTTCCAGGGTGCGAACCAGTTCGTGGCTCTCGGACTTCGGATGCTTCTCGGTGTCGAGACTATCGGCCAGGCGCTTGCCGATCTTCGATTCCAGACCCTTGTAGTAGGCCTCGTCGTGTTCGGGAGGCGTGACCTGGCGCTTCGGTTTACCAACCTTGCTGCGCAGTTCGTTGATGGCGGCGCAAATCTTCTTGATCTCGGCGTGAGCGAACTCGATCGCGTCCACCACCGTCTCTTCCTTCACTTCCTTCGCGCCCGACTCGATCATCACGATCGCATCGGAGGTTCCGACCACCATGATGTTGAGCAGGCCTTCGTGCATCTCGGTGTAGGTGGGGTTCACAATGAAACGGCCTTCCACCAGGCCGACGCGCACTGCGCCGATCGGACCGAGGAACGGAATATCGGAGAGGGTCAGGGCAGCCGAGGCAGCGTTGATGCCGACTACGTCGGGGTCATTGTCAGTATCGGCCGAGAGCACGAAGGCAATGACCTGCGTCTCGCACTTGAAGCCATCTTGGAACATCGGGCGTACCGGCCGGTCAATCTGCCGGCTGGTNNCCCGTGCGGGGCTCGGGATTGGCGGTTGCGGTCGCCAAAACAACGTTGTCGCCCATGCGCACGACGGCGGAGCCGTGTGCCTGCTTGGCTAGTTTTCCTGTTTCAAAAGAGAGGGTTTTTCCGCCAGCTAGTTCAACGGATGCGTAGGTAGGTTCAGGCTTCATAGATTAATCCTTTGGGCAGGAGGCCACACACGCGGCATGGAGTTCGCACGGGTAGGCGGATGCCAGTGGTTTCGCGGTTGGGATAAGCGCACGTTCCTGAGGCTCTCGGAGTCAAAAAACCGGCTCCCCACGGAGCCAGTCGCGCAACTACTTGCGGATGCCGAGCTTCGAGATGACGGTTTTATACCGTTCCGAGTCGTACTTCTTCAGATAGTCCAACAGGCTGCGTCGCTTGCTGACCAGCATGAGAAGTCCGCGGCGCGAGCCGTGGTCTTTCTGGTGCGCTTTGAAATGCTCCGTCAATTGACCGATGCGCTCGCTCAACAGCGCGATTTGCACTTCGGGGCTGCCGGTATCGGTGGCGTGCGTCCGATACGTGTCAACGATGGATTGCTTTTGCTCTCTGGCTAGCACTAACCTGTAGCACTCCTGTCTCTTCTCATTTCGTAACGTGTTTGAGAATAACATGTTGCCGGGAACAGTGTAAAGCCATCGCCTGGCGCCAGCCTTGTCGAATGCTTCGCAGCGCCCGAGGCCCTTCCGGCTGATTCCCTGCGAACGGCTGTCCTAAGGCAAACTGCCTAATTCTAAAGAATGCGGGCTCACCTCTGTTCTGAATTCGTAACAAACTTCCTCGACCCTCAGAAACCGGAAAGGCCCAGTGTAAAGTTCGTCCCACTCGCCGCGGAGACGGACAAGGAAACGTTTGTCAACCGGGTTCTACGGATCGCAAGAAGTGGCCCAAGGAGCCCGCCGTTTTCTGACCCTCCCCCAACGGTTGTGCGCTTCCGCTCGGCGAGTTTGCAGCAAGCCCTCGGCGTAAGTACGTTTGCCCCCTCTGGCATTACCCGAGGGTCGCCCCGCCCTCCCGCAATTGGTCCGGGAGGGTGGGGAGCTCTTCAAGTCTCCGCTCAAACCACCGGGCCCGTTCCATCCGGTCGCAACGTTCTTCCCGCTTCGCACATCTCACGACCGCCCCAGACGATCGTGAGGTTGTGGATCCAGAACGCTGGGGAGCGGCGAAGCTCTACGACCAGCGGCGGAAGAACAGCGCCTGCCGCGCGACCGGCTGCGCCTTTTCGCTGAGCGTGGCCATCTGACGCTCGCTGAGCGGAGTAAAGTCGCGGGCGAGCTGCACGTTTTCCTCGAGCTGGGCGATGGTGTCGCAGCCGATGATCACCGTGCTCACAGGCAGCGAGAGTACGTAATACATCGCCTCTTTCATTGCCAGCTTCCCCGGGCCTGCGGCAGGGCCTTCCCACCCTGGGCCTTTGCTGGGATCTGGTTTCCAGCTGGCGAGGATGCGGCCGCGTGCCGGAATCTTCATCCCAATGATGCCGATCTGCTTCTCCACCGCCAGCGGCAAAAGTTTTTCCATGAAGCTGAGATGGTGCTTGTCGGCGGCGTTGAGCGCCATCAGTATCTGATCGAAAGCAAAACGTTCCAGGCATTGGACCAGAAAATCGGGATCCGTGTGGCCGGTGACGCCGAGGAAACGAACCATCTTCTGCTCTTTGGCTTCCTGGAAAGCTTCGATCGCGCCGCCCTTGCCGAAGATGCGGTCCACGTCGCTCTGGTTGTCGATGTGGTGGAGTTGCCAGGCGTCGAGGTGGTCGGTGTTGAGTAGTTTCAGCGATTGCTCGATTAACTTCAGCGACCCGTCACGCGTTCGGTCGTGCGACTTCGAGGCCAGGTAGGCTTGGGCGCGGCGCCGCTTCATGACCTCGCCGATGTAGCGCTGGCTCCAGCGCTGTTCCCCGCCATACATCGCCGCCGTGTCAATGTAGTTGACGCCGAGATCGAGGGCGCGCTCGATAATCGGCACCGCCACCGCCTCATTATTCGGCTGTTCGATCGAAGCCTGACCGCCCAGACTGAAGATGCCAACCCGGTAGCCCGTGCGTCCAAGGTTGCGCGTGGGCATCGCCTTCTCGGTCACAGGATTGACCGGTAAGGGAGGAAATGCGCGGGTCGTCGTATCGGCTAGGTTGCCCGTCACCACGGCTGCACCGAGCACGCTGGATTGTTTGAGGAAGTCACGGCGGGAGGAGTGAAGCTTCTTGGACATGAAGGTCTCCGAACAGGAAATGGTATGCCTGAGGAGGGGCGGGTAGCAACCGCGAGAAAGGAAGAGAGCGCAACGCCAGCCGGCGCTGCGCTCCCCTGGGAATCTACGGGTTGACCCAGATCTCCGTCGCGGCGCTGTTGTTGGTGGCGTCACGGTCGGGCGTGCTCAGGCGCACGCCGGCGGTGGCCTGCGTCCATCCGGAGACGGTGGGCAGCACCGTGATGGTGACGGTCTTGCCGGTGCCGGGGGACATCTGGCCAAGCTTGCACGCGACCAGTGGGCCGTGGGTGCATCCTTTGGTCGCGGACACGAACGTATAGTGCTTCGGCAAGGCAAGGAGCGCAAAGACATCCCGCGCGTCATCGTCCTGGATGTTGATCACGGTCACGGTATAGACGAGCGGCTCGCCGACTTTCCCAGGGTTGGTCGAAGTCGTCGTAACCTGCATTTCGGTGAGGCCTACTCCCGTGATCGTGCTGGTGATGAAGGCGCTGGCCGTGCCGCCACCGTCCTCATGGGCCACGGCGGTGACGTCCTGCGGCGAGGTGTCGGTAGGATGCACGGCGATCACAAAATCGTGCGACTGATTGGGGTTAAGGTTTGCGATTTGGCATACCACCGTCAAATGGAAGGGTCCCGGAGTGAAGAGGCATCCGCCGCTGGGCGCTGGAGAGATGGGCAGTTCGGCGGCAGGCAGAGTGTACGTCACAGTGAGATTGGGAGCGTCAAAGGTGCTGGTGTTGGTCACGGAAGCGGTGTAGGTCGGCTCGCCATTCGGATCGACGCCCAGCGCGAGTCCGATGGTGAGCGTGGCCTGCGCGTGGACCGAAGTCGCCATGACCAGGGTTAGGGTGAGTAACGCCAGTGCGAGAGCAGCTTGCTTTGCGATCGAGTGAGACATGAATTCCTCCTGAACTGTGGATAGTGCGCTTGCGCTTGAAAACGTTTCTTAGGGAAGTCTCTTTGGGTGGATCCGTGCCCGAGGTCGCCCGCCGCGTTTCCTCCGCAGGGCGACGCTCTACTGAGTAATGTGAAAAAGATGAGCGAAGTGGCTCAAGGTCCACATAAAAAACAATACGAACCCTCCACCCTTGATGGGTGAGACGCGGCAAGCCGCGCCTCAACAGGGTTCCTGTCACTGCACGGTGAAATTGCCCCGGGCGATCGCCGTGCCGCCTTTGGTCTTCAACGAGACTTTTCCCGTCACCGCGCCGGGGGGCACAGGGACGGTCACTTGCGTATCCGAAACCACGGTGAAGGATGCTGTTACCGAATGGCCGAAGGTCACGCTCGTAGTCTGCTTCAGGCTCATCCCGGTGATGGTGACAACCGTTCCCACCGGCCCGCTCTTGGGAGTGAAATCCTGGATCGAGGGAAGAACTTTGAACGTCTGCGGCGTCACCAGATCGCCACTGGGTATGTGAACTTTCACCGGCCCTGTCATGGCGCCCGGCAGCGGCGATACGATCGCCGCTGTGTCGCTAATCGGGATGATCTGACCCGGGCCGTTTCCGAACGAGACTCCGGTGGCGGTCGAGAAACCCTGTCCGAGAATTCCAGCCGCATCCCCAACGTGACCCGATGTGATCACGACCAGCGAGGCAAACGGCTTCAACCCGTTGTCGAGACTGTAGAGGACGCCGTAGGGCGTGAGCGGGCTTCCGCCGTGATTCGTCGTGCCATAGATGATCCCGTTGGTGTGTAGCACCGGCGTGGACATCGGCGTGTCTCCGCTCGGTGTGGCAAAATCGTGCAACACGGCGAATGTCGTTCCCGCCGTATTGACTTTGAACAAAGTGCCCTGGCTGTTGGCTCCGCCCCTCGTGGCGACGCTGTACAGGAACCCGTCACTTCCCTGGACCATTCCGGCCTGCGGATTCTCGCCCTCGATAGCCTGAAAGTCGTGCAGCTTCTTGTAACCACCACCGCTGGTCGACATCACGAACACGGACCCGAACCCGTTCGCGCCTCCCCAATTCGTAGTGCCATAGAGCTTTCCGTCCGCGGCTTGCAGGACCGGGCCAGCAGGATTTCTGCCGTCGGTGCCAGCACCGCCAAAGCTGTAAAGAATCTTCAAGACTCCTTTTGTCGTCAGCCGGAACACTGTGCCTTGATTAAACGTTCCACCGTTGGGAGTTGTGCCGTAGAGGTTGCCGTCCGTGCCCAGAATGAGCGGTGCAATTGTCTCCGAGGGTGCGATTGCGATAACCGAGAACGCCAGGGTTGACGGATTGATCTTGTACGCTCTGCCCTGGTTCGTACCGTTGTCGGTGACCCCGTAAATGTTCCCGTCCGGCGCCTGAATCGGAGGCGCCCAGGGATGTGCACCGTCGGGGCCGTCCGTAAAGTTGTAGAGGATGGTCACGACTCCGTCCCGCTCCTGGAAGACGGTCCCAGCGTTCGACGTGCCCCCCAGTACCGTGGTCCCGTAAAAGTTACCGTCCCATCCGAAACTCAGCCCCGATTGCGGCGTATTCCCGTCCGGTTTGCCGAGAAAGTCGTAAAGATCGCCCACTATTCCCGTCAGTTGGTAGTTGAAGACGGTTCCAGGATGCGAGAGCTGCGTATCGAGCGTCCCATAGAGGCTGCCGTCCAGTCCCTGCGCCAGCAGCGCGGGCCCAGCCGGATTGGCGCCTTCCTTGTGCCAATCGAAGTTGTGAAGCTGGGTGTACTGCGCGTGCAGCAGCGGGCTGACCACGAAAAAGATCAGCGCGCAAGCGATGCTTAGATAGCGATGTAGCGTTAGGTTCTTCATTGGGTGCGCTCCTTCAGCCTGGGATTTCTTTCTGAACGGGCATGGGTGATCCCTCCCCAGAGACCACCCGTGCCCGAACGAACGTTGTTGGCTTGCTTTCAGTCGCTTCCGGATAACGTCCTGAGAGTCTTGCGTTTCGCCCGCTTCGATTTGTGCGACCCGCCGAAGGCCATCCCGGGCTGCTTCCTTATCTACTAATGTGCAAAACGGCGGAGAATTGGCTCAAGGTACGTTGCACCGTTCATTTCGAAAATATGATCTCCCCACATAACCCCTGTGTTTTCAGATTCTTGACTTCGAAACCGGGAAAAGATATCCTTCCGCCTCATACGTGCTACCCCGGCACGAGGGCTAAGTAAAACCTTGCATCGCGACTCTTCCAATCAAGTCACGCAGTTATTGATTCGCTGGCGGGGAGGGGACCGCGAGGCCCTCGAAGCGCTAATGCCGCTGGTGTACGACGAACTGCGCCGCCTGGCTCATCACTACCTGCGGCAGGAACGAAACGATCACACTCTGCAAAGCACGGCCCTGGTGCACGAGGCGTACCTGCGGCTGGCAGGACAGAATCCGCCGGAGTGGCAGAACCGCGCTCACTTTTTTGGAATTGCCGCTCATCTCATGCGCCAGATCCTGGTCGAGTACGCACGCGGCCGAGGCGCCGCCAAACGCGGCGGAAGTGCCTGCCGCTTGACGCTCGACGAGGGACTCGCTCTTTCCACCGAACTCTCCGTGGATGTGGTTGCGCTGGACCGGGCCCTCAAGGAACTCGGCGCACTCGATGAGCAGCAAAGCCGCATTGTGGAACTACGTTTTTTTGCCGGTCTCACCATTGAGGACACCTCGAATGTGTTGGGCATCTCTCCTGCCACCGTGAAACGCGACTGGGTGACCGCCCGCGCCTGGCTCTATCGCGCCATGACCGGAGACGCGCCGGCATGAACCCGGAACGCTGGCAACGCGTGAAGCAGTTGCTGGATCAGGCGATTGCTCTGGCAGACTCCGAACGCTCATCCTTCCTCGATCGCGAGTGCGGCAACGATCTCGAATTGCGGCGCGAAGTGGACTCCCTTCTCGCCTCGCACCAGGAAGCCGGAACCGGATTCCTGAAAAAGCCCGCTCTGGATCTCAAGTCTGCCCTGCCGCCTGCTCTAGTGCGCGCCGGCCGCCGCATCGGCGTGTACCAGATCATCGAAGAGATCGGCCGCGGTGGCATGGGAGAGGTGTATCGCGCCGTCCGGGCCGATGGCCAATTCACCAAGGAGGTCGCCGTCAAACTGGTGCGCGGCGGCTTCGACACGGCTTTTGTACTGGAGCGGTTCCGCACCGAGCGCCAGATTCTGGCGACTCTCGATCATCCCAACATCGCCCACCTGCTCGACGGAGGCACGACCGAAGATGGGATTCCCTACCTCGTCATGGAGCTGATCGAAGGGGAACGCATCGATCTGTACTGCGACCAGCAGAGACTCTCCATCACTCAGCGGCTCCAACTCTTCCGGCAGGTGTGCGCGGCGGTGCAGTATGCACACCAGCGGTTAGTCATCCATCGCGACATCAAGCCTAGCAACGTCCTCGTCACCAAGGAAGGCGCTCCCAAGCTGCTGGATTTTGGGATCGCGAAGATTCTCGATCCGACGGCGGGCGACGGAGGTGAAACCACGCTGGGCCGGCCGATGACGCCGGAGTACGCCAGCCCCGAACAGATCCGTGGCGAGCCGATCACCACGGCCAGCGATGTGTATTCGCTCGGCGTGGTGCTTTACCAGTTGCTGACCGGGCGCTCCCCGTATCCCGGTGAAACGCGCAGCCCGCACGAACTGGCGCGGGCGGTCTGCGAGACCGATCCGGGACGGCCGAGCACGGCGGTTTTGCGGCCGCAAGCGGTTCGTACCGGCGATCGGGTGGAACAGGTTGCGCCGGAGGAGGTGAGCCGGCCGCGGGAAGGATCTCCGGCAAAGCTCCACCGACGGCTGGCGGGGGATCTCGACAACATTGTGCTGATGGCACTGCGCAAGGAGCCGGAGCGGCGGTACGCCTCGGTGGAGCAGTTTGGGGAAGACATTCGCCGTCACTTGGAAGCGTTGCCGGTCGCCGCGACCAAGGGGTCGTGGAGCTACCGGGCAGGAAAGTTCGTCGCGCGTCACAAAGTCAGCGTGGCGGCGACAGCAGTCGTGCTGTTGGCGCTGGCTGCCGGAGTCGGTGCGACCGTACGCGCCGCCCGAATAGCACGGCAGCAGGCGGAGATTGCGAGTGCCGAGCGAGCCCGGGCCGAGAAGCGGTTCAACGATGTTCGCAAGCTGGCGAATTCCCTGATCTTCGAGATTCACGACTCCATCCAAAGCCTTCCCGGCGCGACCCCTTCCCGCAAGCTTCTGCTGGATCGCGCGGTGGAGTATCTCGACAAACTGGCCCAAGATGCGAGCGGCGATCTCAATCTGCAACGCGAGTTGGCATGGGGCTACCAGCGGTTGGCAGCCGTTCAGGGCGATACTTCACAGTCCAATCTCGGACAAGTCAGTGCCGCTGAGATCAGCAACGGCAAGGCGATGGCGCTGTTCGAAGCGGTCGCCAAGGCCAATCCGCGCAATGTAACCGACCAACTCAATCTCGCCATGGCTTACCGCACTCGGGCCTTATTCGACATCTACGAACCGAGGGGCCGCGCGGAAATTGACCAAGCGATCGCTATCACCGGTCCGCTGATGCAGAGCGATGGCGCCAAAGTCGAAGTCAGGAACGAGAGCGCGCAGGAGTACTACATTCTTGCCCATATCCAGGATGCGGTAGGAGACCGGCTGCAGGCGGTGGACACATTTCGCAGGGTTCGTGATCTGCGGCTGGACATCCTGCGCACCAATCCCGATTACCCGGGAATCCGCCAGGGAGTGGCGAAAGTCACTGTTCTTCTTGCGCATCAGATCGGGCGCTACGGTTCGCGAGATGAGGCGATGCAACTGATGAATGCGGGCGTCGCCGACTATGAGGCACTGGTCAAGGCAACGGGGGGAGACCCGGGCATGAACCGGGAATTGAGCATGGCACAGGGGAGGCGCGGAGACGTCGAGCTCATGCGCGGCGATCTCGCGGCCGCCCGTTCCGATTTCCGCCGTGCGCGCGAGCGTATTGAACGTCTGGCCAAACTCGATCCCGAGAACCAGATGCTGCAATCGGATCTGTGGGTCGCGGAGTTTGAGGATGGAAGGGCCTTGGGCGTTGCCGGTAGAAGCGCCTCGGCCCTCCCGCTTCTGCAACGGGCGCTTCAGGGATACCAGGCTTTGCATCTGGAGGCTGACGTAGGACCGGGTCCCGGCGAAATGCAAGCTTGGATTGGAGAAGCGCAGGCCGGCATCCACAATCTGACAGAAGCGTTGAAGAGCTATGAGATGGCGGCGAAAATCCTTGCCGTAGATCAAGCGACGTACGATGACGCCCGCTGCGATTTAGCGATAGTTGAGGTAAAGATCGGCAACACGCTTATCAAGATGGGCAAACTGCGCGAGGCGTCCGCGGCCTACACCAGGGCTCTCGACACCGCCAATCTCCCTTTCTCGATCGAACACATGGACCTCCCGGCACTCTCTGCGGCGGCGGATGCCTTTGCCGGAATGGGAGACGTGGCAGCCACCGAGGCGCGCAAGACGCAGAATGCTTCCCTGCGCTCCAAGCTGTTCAACGAAGCCCGCGCGTCCTACGAGAAAAGCCTGAACACCTGGAAACGAATTCCGGATCCGTCGAGAATCAGCGGGAATGGCTTTCTGGTGGGCGATCCGAAGCAGATCGCGCAACGGCTGGCCAGTCTGCCGGGAGTCAACGCAAACTAGAACTGCGCAGCCTGCTGCAGATCCGAACTGGGCTGCATCTTCGACACCTGCTTCTCCGGCCGCTGCTGAGCGATACCTGAGGTCAAACCAGATCCGTCAAGCCCGCGAAGAAAATCATTACCCCACAGGACACGGGGAAAGACAAGGGAATCAACACACGCGATTGGGTTTCTCTGTGTTCCCCTGTGACCCCCGTGGTGAAGGGTTTCTTGCCGAGGAGTTCACAACGGCAGCCACGTCCCAATTCCCTTCTCCAGCGCCCGTTGGTAAATCAGCGGAGCCGTGGCCAGGTCATCGAGCGCCAAGCCGAGATTGCACGCGATCGTGCGTTCCTCCGCCTTCTGCCTGCCCGGTTTGCGCCCGGTGACGAGTTCTCCCAGGTCGGCGTGGATGGGCGGGATGTCCTGGAAGTATCCGATGTCGCGGTAGTGATGGAGTTGTGGCACATCGTCCGTACAAAACTTGTCGACCTCGTGAAGGGCCGACGGATGCCAGTAGGAATCGAAGTCCACGAGCGACGCAAACGAACCCTCGCGCAGCCATCCCCGCTGAATCGTGGCATGCGGCTTGCGCAGGATGGGCCCGGCAGTCACGACGATATCGCTGCTGACCACCGCCTGTTTGGGGTTACTCACCGGCGCAATTTCAATTCCCAGCTCCGCACTCAATTCCTGCGCATATCCCGCGGCCCGCTCCGGGTGCGTGTCATGCGCATAGACCTTTTTCAACGGGAACACAACCTTCAGCGCTTCCAGATTGCTGCGCCCCTGCACTCCGCAACCGAGAATACCCACTGTTGAAGATTCGGGCCGCGCCAGGAACTTTGCCGCAACCGCCGTCGCTGCGCCTGTGCGCTGCGCAGTAATCCAGGTGCAATCCATCAGCGCCAGCGGCACCCCAGTCTCAGGATCGTTAAGGATCATCAGCCCCGTAATGTAGGGCAGACCTCGCTTGCTGTTTTCGGGAAATCCGCCAACCCACTTCATCCCCGCGGCCCTCTGCGCCGGAATCGACGCTGGCATCGCGTGGATAAACGCGTCCGGCATGGTATGAATACCGATTTTCGGCGGCATTTCAACGCGGCCCTCACCCTTCTCGCGAAACATGCTTTCCAACGCCGCAATGATTTCCGGCATGGTCAGGCCGACGGCTGCCACATCCGATTGCGACAGATAGAGAAGGTCTTTCCCCAGATGGGTACTCATTTTGTTGTTCCCGCTTTGCTTTGCCGGCGTCATCCTGCCGTTGACTGATGAGGATACAGCTCTTGCCCCGCAAGTCTGCGAGCAAAACCCGAAGTCAGGTTACACTCTAAGGAAACACAGGAGAAGGTTTGCCGTGATCTGCTTCCGCTGTGGCGAAAAAAATCCGGACACCTACCGTTTCTGCGGAATGTGCGGCGGTCCGATTCAAGCCGCAAAGCCGGCCAGCGGATCGGCTCCGGCCCCTCCCGCGGAGCCCCCTCCTGAGCCAGTCAGCACTCCCGCGCCCGAGAGCCGCTCCGAGAATTTCCCTTTCAGCCGCGCCGAACGACTGGCCAAGTCTGCCCCGGCTGAGCGGGTCGCGCCCATCAGCGGCCCTTCCATGCTCGGGTTGAACGAGCCCAGTCTGGACTCTCTCCGCGAGAAAGCATTCTCCAGTGCCGACGAAACCTACTTCGAGCCGGAGACGCGCGGTCCAGCATGGCAGCGAATCTTCATGACATTGGTGGTCCTGGGCGCGCTGGGAGGCGCGGCTTGGTGGGGCTATGCGAACTATGCTCAGCCGGGCGCGAGCACACCGCAAAGTTCGGAAACGAAACCGGACGCATCCGCAGCAAATCCCCCCGCGGCAACTGTCCCCCAGAAGAAGGAGGCTCCTCCGCCCGCCGCCTCGACCTCCGTCCCAACCGAAACCTCGACCACAGCGGAGACGAAGAAACCCGGCGAGCAATCGCAGGAGAACGGTTCAACGCCGTCAGGCACCAGGAAGACTGACGAGCAAGCCAGTGGAAATGATACGGCGGCTCCGGAGCAGGCCCCGTCCGAGCCTTTGAAACCGGTCGCGAAGCCCCAGCCCGAGACGTCTCAGCCAAAATCTCAGCCGAAGAACAAAGCTCCCGCGGTGAAACCTGCCACCAGCGTGGTTGCCCGCAAGGCCACTCCGGCAGCGGAAAAACCTGTCAAGGCCCCGCCCGCCGTCGTGCCCGCCGAAGGTGACGCCTTCTTCCGCCGCGGAGATGCCTACCTCTATGGAAGAGGCGTCGCGCAGAGTTGCGATCAGGCGATCAAGTATCTGAAGTCTGCTTCTGACAAGTCCAATGCCAAGGCGCGCAGCACCTTCGGCACCATGTACGCCACCGGGCACTGCGTCTCACGAGACCTGCCAACTTCCTATCGCTGGTTTGCGCTGGCGCTAAGAGTGGATCCGAATAACCAGATTCTGGAGAAAGATCTCAGCGCGGTGTGGAACCAGATGACGCCGCCGGAACGGCAGTTGGCCACGAAGCCGAGTCAGTAGTCAGCTACTCGCTAATCGCNNGTGATGGCGTATATCAGCTGCTCGGGCCGCGGCGGACAGCCGGGAACGTAGATGTCCACCGGGATGACTTGGTTAACGCTCTGCACCAGCGCGTAGTTGTTGAATACCCCACCGGAAGTTGCGCAGGCGCCCATCGAAATCACCCACTT
>PMCH01000051.1 GCA_003154055.1 Acidobacteriaceae bacterium | reverse complement strand
GAGTCCATATTCTGGAGCCAGGCATCCGCGGTCTTCTGATAGTGAACGCCGCTGACCTGCCAGTGACTTTGCACCCGCAAATCGCGCTGAAAATAGAGGAGCAGGTCGTCGCTGGGCATGGTGCCGCCGGTGAAGAAATGCTGCGACATCCAGTCGCTGCTGTCCCGAACCTCGAAGGGATATGTGAAGCGCAGGTGGCTGAAGATGTGAACGAAGAGCTTGGCGTCGGGCTGCATCCATGAAGCAATGCGCGAGAGGAGTGCTTCGTAGTTGCGCATGTGCTCGAACATCTCGACCGAGACCACGCGGTCAAACATCCCAGGAGCTTCAAAGGTGTTCATATCTACGGTGATTACCTGCAGATTGCTCAGACCGCGAGCTGCCGCTTGAGTGTCGATGAATTGTTTTTGAGAAGATGAATTGGAGACACTGACAATCCTACTGTGGGGGAAGCGCTCGGCCATGTGGAGGGAGAGCGAGCCCCAGCCGCACCCCAATTCCAGTACCTGTTGGCCGTCGGCCATGCTGGCGCGCTCGGTGGTCAAAGCCAACATCGCCTCTTCTGCTTCATCCAAATTGCGGGTGCCTTCCGGCCAAAGCGCAGAGCTGTACTTCAGATGCTTGCCTAACACCAGTTCGAAGAACCGGGCAGGCACTTCGTAGTGTTGGGCATTGGCGGCCGTCGTTTCGATCGCAATCGGGCTCGTTTTCAGACGGGCGATCAGGGACATCAGGTGCGCTTGCTGGCGTTCTGGGTCGCCCTGATCTTCCTCGCGCAGTCGCTGGAGCAACAGCCGTCGAATGGCGATGCGGATGACCGGGTCTGGGACCAGATCGCGTTCGAGCAAAGCCATGGACCACGGGGTTACCGCGGATCTTGCCGGAACGGACCGAAACATTTCGTGTGTGCTGTCCATGATTAATATTTCCTTGATCTCGCGAGTCTAAGCCGGAAGACTAGTGTGGCTTGAGCTTCCGGAAGAATCGCTTCAACTCCGGGCTGAACTCTCGAATCAGGTTCACCCCTACTTCGAACCCCATCTCCTGATGTCCCATCTGTACGCCCTGTACGAGAGGGTCGTAGCGTCGCGGATACCATGTGGTGACGATCATGCCGCTACCGTAAGCGCCTGCGAACTGCGGAAAATCAATATGCTTGTGCCCTTGGCTGTCATAGGCGAGAAAGGTCATCTGGAGCGCGTTCCAGCTCCGCCGCAGGCCGCCGCGGCACCGGCAGCGGAAATAGCGCGGATCCAATCCGAGAGCGGCATCGCCGGCCTCGTGCAGGCCGGTCTGGATGGTGAACATCGCGAACGTGGTCCCCACGCGCCGGCCATAGCCTTCCCAGGTACGGCCCCACTCTTTGGGATCGTTTCCGATCTGTCCTCCGCTGGCGGCGCCAGCCGCCGCGATGTAAGTGAACGGCGAGCCGAGGTAGTCTTTGAAAAAACGATCCGATCGCTCTTGACCGCTCAGGGGTGCGTAGGCGGGATCGCCGGGACGGGCGAAAGGAGACTGCGCCATACATAACGCAGATGAGGCAGTCACTACGAAACAGAGAATTCGCCAGCTTAGGCCGAGATTCATTGGCGATGTTCTCCGAGAGCGCTTCGCAGGCTTGCTCCCTTGGTTTCATCGAACAGGCCCTCCGACCTCCACAACACTTTGCCCTCGCGATCCACCAGGAAGGCATAGATCTTCTTTTGGTCAGTAATGAGTAGTGCGTCGCAAAAGGGCTTTTTCTCCAGATATAACGTGATGGTGCGTTCGCGAGCCTTGCGATCGGGGATGCCGCGGCGCATTCCGGTGTCGATAAACCAGCGCGTGAAAGCGTTTGGCCGTTGAATGGTGGGCAACTCGTAGTAGTAAAAACCGGGGTCCAGTTCTTCGAATCGCTTCATTTCGCGCAACCAGGTGTCGACATCTTTCTGTTGCTCTCGCTCAAATGCCACCAAAAGCAAGTTGCGGTCGCCCTCGAAGTCGGCCGGCAAGCTAAAGTCACGTTTTTCGAGGTTGGAGGCCTTCACGCTGGGGAGGTACGCTCCGGGCGAGTTCTCGGGCGCTGCCGCGCCAGGACCTTCTTTAGAACTCGCGATCACCGAAACCAAAAGCGATGCTATGGTCCAAACAAGAATTTTCATTTAGTGGCTCCAAAAAGCATGGGAAATTTAGGCGACCTCGGCGGTGTTGCTGCGCAGCCCAGAGGAGGCCGCGACTCGGCGCAGCGCCCGGGACAGCAGAAAATAAAGTAGAAGAATCGCGGGCGGACCGATCAACAGCCAAGCGGACACGGCGTGCGCTCCCGCCAGCCACAGGCTCGCGACCGCATGCGGCAAGTCGGCGCGGGCCATCGCCAACATCTGTGCCAGAGACAACTGCAGCGGAGCCGCGCGATACAAAATTTCACCCAGGCGGATGAACGGTAACAGGAAGAACAGTTGCAAAGGATAAATCAGGTAGTTCACCAGCTGGATGGCGGGAAGGTTCAGCCGGAAGATCAAGGCGGCGGCCGCACACAGGATAGTAGTGGAACCGAGCACTGGAAAGATGCCCAGCACGATCCCAAAAGCCAGACTCAGGGCAATCTTCTCGGGGGTGATCCCTTGAGTGAGAAGAGCGACGATGGGCCCAACCACACGGTCATAGATGAACCTGCGTTTCATGATGTGGTCCTCAGCACCAGGTTGGAAAGTGGCTCATCCGATTTCAGTC
>PMCH01000345.1:2678-4052 GCA_003154055.1 Acidobacteriaceae bacterium | reverse complement strand
TCCCTGAAGAAATCAAAGTCCCGCTGTCGAGCGTGCCAAACCTTTCTGTTCAGTTTGTCCGGAGTTTCGCCGGTTGGACTCAATGAAAACGCCAACACTGTTTGCCGGCATGGGTTCCGCAAACAAGAAGCCCTGGGCTGACCCACAACCGGCCAACGCCAACAGTCGGTGTTGGTTAGGAGTTTCCACCCCTTCAGCGACCACTTTAAGATCCAGATTACGCGCCAGCCCGACGATTGTCTTAACGATGGCATAGTTTTCAGCATCCATTGTCTTAACGAACGACTGATCGATTTTCAGGGTATCGACTGGAAAACGCCGGAGATAGCTCAGAGAGGAATATCCGGTGCCAAAATCGTCGATACTCAGCTTCACTCCTAATGTCCGTAGCTGCGACATTGTTTGGCCGGTCGCCGCAACGTCGTTCATGGCCAAGCTTTCGGTGAGCTCGATGGTTATACACTGCGGGTCAACCGCACTCTGTTCAAGTGCGTCTTTGACGTGCCCAATAAAACCGGCGTGAGAGAAGTGTTTTGAACTGATGTTGATGCCGACATATAGCGGCGGGTCAGCAGGATAGCGCTGCCGCCAACTCGCCGCCTCTAAACACGCCGTCTTTAAAACCCAAGCACTAATCGGAACAATCAGGCCGCACTGTTCTGCTACCGGCACAAAAGTGCTTGGTGGTATCGAATTCGATTCCGAGGGCTGCCATCGCAAGAGTGCCTCGAAGCCCTGTACTGCCCCCGTATCTACCGCGACAATTGGCTGGTAGTGAAGTGTCAGTTCTTCATTCTGGAGTGCATATCTCAGCTTGGCTTCTAGAAGGAGTCGATTCATGACTTGCTCGTGCATCGTGCGGTCAAAGAGCTCACTGCAAGCCTTGCCTTGGTCTTTCGCACGATACATAGCGATATCGGCATTCTGAAGCACCGCCTCCGCAGATGTCACTGGTGACGTCATCGCGACGCCAATTGACGTGCTCTTGAAGATCTCAAGTCCCTCCAGTAGGAACGGCCGTTCAAATGAAGCCTGGATTCTCTCGGCTACACGGATGGCATCGCTCGGGTCAGCAATGTCCTCCACTAGAACCGTAAACTCATCTCCACCCATCCTGGCGATTGTGCCGTCGCTGCGCATGCATGCCCGTAGTCTATTGCTCACTTCTTTGATTAGAACGTCCCCGATTGCGTGGCCATAGCAGTCATTGACCACCTTGAAGTCGTCAATATCGATGAAGAGGACGGCAGCGGCCTCGTGTGGGTGCCTTTTCATCCGATCCACGACGCTTTGCAAACGTCCCAGAAACAAGACCCGGTCTGGAAGTCCGGTGAGCGCATCGTGGGTGGCGTTAAACACCAATTGTTCCTGAGC
>PMCH01000345.1:2544-2667 GCA_003154055.1 Acidobacteriaceae bacterium | reverse complement strand
CTCGAAATAGAGCCACCTTCCGTCTGCATGTCGTAGCCGGAACTCAACTATCGGATTCTGGCCATACGCTACCGATCGCGGTCCCGTGCTCATAGTCTTCGCGAAATCGTCCGGATGTATCAG
>PMCH01000345.1:0-2492 GCA_003154055.1 Acidobacteriaceae bacterium | reverse complement strand
CGATGTGCTCTTGTCTCTGGAGCCGGAGAAAAAGTATCAGGATGGCAGTCGCTGCCAATATTGCGGCCGCCAGCAATTCGTTCCGAGCTCTCAGCGCAACACCTTCGGCCCATTTGCCCTCGGCTTCAATGGCAATCTGCACTTGGTGCTGCATCAAGTCGAACTGGGGGCTGACCTCCTGGAAATCGACCTGCTTTGCCTCATCAAAGTCCCCAATTTTCATCAGGATCCATTGCCGGCCGGCCGACATAATGTAGTTGTCTAACACGGGCCAGACTCTCTCTACGGCAGAGGTGTGATAGGCATGAAGGTGTGCCGCCAGCACTACTGTAGGCATTGCCTGTCTTGCCGCCCGCATCTCGGTGTCCGCTTCCGGGGTCAGGTTCTGCTCTTGCAAGGCTGTCCACGTAAGATTGTTGATTTCTCGCGTACGAACTGTAATTTGATTGAGAATCACTTGGGCGGAGCGGGCTTCGTCGACCTGATTCCTGTGAAACCAAGAGAGAGCAACCAAGACGGCGATGGCCGTGGCGAGGAAACCAAATACAAAGGCCAATTTCGGACGCGCGACTAGACTCCCAGATCGTGGGTTGAGGGTTCTCAGCGTAGCCCGGGCCATTTTGATCATGAAGAACCAAACAGATCTCTTCGCAAGCGCGCCTGTGCAAACAATGGGGAGGGAGGAGGATCGGTTGACCCGCCATACAGCAAGTGCCACATATTACTATCGAGCTTCAGGTGCGATTTTGGCACGTCCGGATCAGCATGCCATATTACGAAAGTACTTGCGGTTTTGAGGGTGATTACGCCAACTACAACCCCCTGGGGCCTCCCCGGGCCCCCTCCTGTCGGGGTTGGGAGTGGAGTCGAGAACAGGCGCAGTAGCGGTAGTCTCCCGGTGGCATATGTAAGCACTGCTTTCGCAGGGCGTGCCGCAGTCCGGTTGGGCATGGCTCTGTTTCCTGTTCCCGCTCATCGAACCGGACAGGCGCGTCTCGCGCATCCGGCTCTCGGAGAAAGTGTCACGATTTCGCCCACGGAAAGCTGCTTGTCCGAGTGGTAAGTTCGACAAGACCCAGCACCTGATGCAGGACAGTAATTGGAAACTGCTTGGTTGCCTGCCCACGCAGCTTGTGCTTGGCGCACAGCCACTGGCGTAACCTTTTGCGAGCATGTTGTTCGACCGCTCGATAGGCACTACTGACTGGCCCCAAACAGAAATAATTAGCCCACCCAATCAGCATTCGATTGAGTGTCGTGATTACTGTTTCTTGGGCCAGCAGGGTCTTGTTCCGTCCGGTTTCCTGGCTGATCGCCTTGCAGATGCGCTGCACCCGTTTCGTTGACGGCTTTGCCCCTAGATGGACCCGTCCCGTCTTCGGCGAGTAGCATCGCCCGAACGTATACCCTAAGAAGTCAAACTTCTCTCCCGGCAGCTTGCAGACCCGCGTCTTCTCCTCGTTCACCGTCAGCTTCAGCTTCGACATCATGTTCCGCATCGTGACTAAGGCCTCCTCGGCCCTGTTCCGACAACAGATCACAAGATCATCGGCATAGTTGACGATGTACGCGTTCAGACGTCTCTCGTGCCCTAGTTTCTTCCACCCGAGCACGAACCGGCGCATGTACAGATTACTCAGCAACGGGCTGATCGGAGAGCCTTGTGGACTACCCCGACCTTCATCCCGATTTCGCGTGCTTCGACGCTTATTTCCCCGCTCATCCGTTTCTTCGACCGGAGCTTCCAGCCACATCTTGATCAGATGGAGCATGTTCCCGTCTACGACCCGGCGAGCTACCGACTTTAGAAGCTCGGAATGGGGAAGAGTGTCAGAGTAGGAGCTGAGATCTGCATCTACGATTTCTCCATGGCCAGTGTTGATCAGCTTATGGACGTGTCTTACTGCGTCCAGTGCGCTGTGGTCTTTCCGATAGGCGTACTGTTCCGGCTGCAGGTCGGCTTCGAATATGGGCTCGAGAACCAGAACTGCTGCCATTTGTGCTACCCGGTCGCGGATAGCGGGCACTCCTAACGGCCGCTGTTTCCCATCTGGTTTGGGTATGTACACTCGCCGGACAGGAAGTGGTTGATAGGTTCGGTTCTTCAGCTCTTGCGCCAGTTCGTCCAACCATCGCTCCTTGCCGTATGCCTCGATGTCCTCGAACGTTCGGCCGTCCACTCCTGCCGCTCCGCCATTGGCTTTGCAGCATTCGTAGGCGAACGCTAGAACGTCCTTGCGGTACACCTTGTCGTACAGCGCATAGAAGCGAAAGCTGGGCGATCCCTTCGCTTTGTCGTGCAACGCCGTCTGCAACTTCTGAACACTTTCTGGGGTTGATAGACTCATCGCCAATCCCTCCGTCTTCGTCGCTTCTTGCGTTTCCTTTCAACTGAGGCCCCTTCCCTCCACCGGCATTACCCGGCTTCATTAGTACTACGGGCCTCTCCGTCACCCCTTGCGGCCTAACCTGTCTCTCGCGAGTTGTCAGTT
>PMCH01000117.1 GCA_003154055.1 Acidobacteriaceae bacterium | reverse complement strand
AGGGCGCGACGCACCGACACCGTCGCACGGGCGGCGCGGAACGCCAGCGGATGTTTCAGGAGCTGAATGTCGTATCCGCCCTGGTCGGGTTCCTCGCCCTGCAGAAAGATGTGGGTGTGGGCATCAATCAGTCCCGGGAGTACGGTGGCGTGCGAGAGATCAATGATCTCGGCGCCCGCGGGAGTGTGCGCACTGGCAACGTCCGAAACGGACGAAATGAGGCTGCCGCGGACGATGATGACCTGGTTGCGGCGGGCAGAGCCGGATTCACCGTCAATCAGAACGCCCGCGCGGATCACTTTTACGATGTTGAACGCTCGCGCATCCGATACGTCGAGTGTTTGCGCCCAAGCGCAAATAGAAAAGTAAAGAACGATCGGCAAGACAAACCAGCGCTTCACCCGAACCTCCCGGAAAGGCTGGATTGTATACCTTGAACTTAGAAGGTGGTTATTGGGATTCGTATCAGGGCATCGCTTTAGCGATGCCGCCAGCCATTCATTTTTTACCGGCCCCTTTAGGGGCTGAGGGAGCGGAGCGGCGCGGAATCAGGAGGTGAAAACCCGGCCGGGCGCGATCGTCGAAATGCAGAGTAGCCCCGGCGGATTCAAATACTCTGCGGGCAATTGTCATCCGGACACGGCCCATGGTGGCGCCAACGGGATCTGATTTTGTCTGTACGTTTCCGTCCGTCCCTCGCCGTAGCGCGGGGAGCGGGTAAACCGTAAGGAGAGATTCGGCTTCTCGATCCTGGAGCAGGAACCGGATTGCGCTGTTCGGGGGCTGCGCTTCGATGATTGCGCCTATCAAGTACTGCAATGCAAGCAGCAGCCTAGACTGGGACACAGGAATGGCCGCGTCACACGTGCCCTTGATGTGGAGCCTCACCTGGCGCGCCTCGGCGAGAACGGAAAGCTGTTCGAGCACACGGCGCATGACCGGCGCAAACGGAACTGGCTGTGACCTGGCCTCGGTGGGTTCGAAGTCCAGGAACTCCTGCATCAACTTAACCACGCCGATGACCCGTTCCGTCTGTTCGAGCGCGGCCGCCACCGTCTGGTGCGATTGAGCGGCGTCTTCGTCGATCGCCACTTCCAGGGAACAGCGAAGACCGGTGAGCGGCTGGCTCAAGGAATGAAGGAGCTCCCCGAGCACCTCCTGCTCCGGCGACGGCGAGCCGGTGCTCATGCCGCGGCCCCGTCGGAACTGAGCTGGTATCCAACTCCGCGGACGGTGTGGATCAAGGACGGGGAAAAGCCGTCATCCACCTTACGGCGCAGGTAGTTGATGTAAACATCCACCACGTTGGTGGTCGAGTCGAACGTCAAATTCCAGACATGCTCAATAATCATGGCCCGGGTCAGGCGGCGTCCGGCATTGCGCATCAGGTACTCGAGCAGCGCGAATTCCTTGGTGGTCAGATCAATGCGGCGCCCTCCCCGCTCGACTCTTCGTTCCACACGATCCAATCGCAGGTCGCGAACCGCCAGCACCGACTCAGACGGCAGGTGACTCCGGCGCAGCAAAGCGCGGGCGCGCGCCGAGAGTTCCAGAAATGAAAAGGGTTTGACCATATAGTCGTCGGCGCCCGTGTCCAGGCACTGCACCCGGTCGTCCACACGGCTGCGGGCGCTCAAGATCATCACCGGAACGCTGGGCTTGCGCTGCCGCAAACTTTTCAGTATTGAAATACCATCCACGCCCGGCAGGTTGAGATCCAGAACCAGCAAATCGTAGTCAAACTCCAGTGCCATGGAGCGGCCCTGTTCTCCGTCCGTCACGCAGTCAACCGCGTAGTGCTCGGCCTCAAGACCCTTACGGATAAAACTGGCCAGGGCGGCATCGTCTTCAACAATCAGGATTCTCATGAGTCTCTTCTTAGTCAGCGAATGTAAGCTGGTTTTCATTCTCGGCGTGACGGCAGAAAGAGACAAGATTACGAGGCTGCACGAAGGGACGTGCGTGCCGGACGTAAAACAACCAGTGGAAGAATGGGGTGGAACGATGTTTGTGTCTGAGACTCGCGCCGACGGTTGTCCAGAACTACTACGCGCCGAGAGCCGCCTGAATCGCGCTAACGATGGAATCGGCGATCCGGTTCATTGTGTCTTTCGATTCCGCCTCGATCATCACGCGAGCAAGCGCCTCAGTTCCCGAGTAGCGGACCACGACCCGTCCAACTCCGTCCAGCTCGCGTTCGGCCGCCGTGATGGACTGTTGCACGGTCGGGATCTGAGCGAAGGGCACTTTCTCCCGCACACGCACGTTGCGAATGATTTGCGGAAAAACCTTAAGGTCGGCGGTTAACTCGGCCAACGAACGGCCGGAGCGAACCATGATCTCCATGACTCGAAGCGCCGTAAGCAGGCCATCGCCGGTGGTCGCATCGCCATCGCGGAACAGGATGTGCCCCGACTGCTCGCCGCCCAGCGTGGCGCCGACTCGCTGCATCTCTTCGAGGACGTACTTGTCTCCCACGTTGGCCCGCAGCATGCGAATACCTGCGCCCCTGAGCGCGAGTTCCAGGCCCATATTCGACATCGTTGTGGCGACCACGGTGGAGTTGGCCAACACGCCGCGCGCCTGCATGTCACGGCCCGCCAGCAGCAGCACAGCATCTCCATTCACGACTCGGCCAGCGGCATCGCAAAACAGGGATCGATCCGCATCGCCGTCGAAAGTGACTCCCAGGTCGAACTTGCCCTTGTTTTCGATGACGAAATTGGCCACTGCCTCCGCGTGAAGCGCTCCGCATCCCTCGTTGATGTTCTGGCCGTCGGGAGCACAATGCAGAAAGGTTGTCTGAATCCCGAGAGCGCGGAACAATTCCGGAGCCTCAGCAGTGGCCGCGCCGTTGGCGCAATCGACCGCGGCGCGAAGCTTCTTCAACCCGATGGAGACACCGGCAGCCAGCCAGTGAATGTAGGCCTCACGCAGATCTTTTTCTCCCGGCAAGCTGGAAATGTCCGGCGCGGATTCCTGAACCGCTGCCTCGGGATTCTGCAGCTGCGTGAAGATCTCTTTCTCTATCGCGAGTTCCCGCGCATCGGGCAGTTTGTAGCCATCTCCGGAAAAAACTTTGATCCCGTTGTCGGTCCAGGGATTGTGCGAAGCAGAGATCACGACGCCAGCGTCAAAATGCCCTGACCGGGCAACGTAAGCAACCCCGGGCGTGGTAAGCACCCCGGCGCTGCACACCTTTACCCCGACCGACGCCAGCCCCTGCCAGAGCCGGTCGGCGATCCAGCGGCTCGACTCGCGGGTGTCCTGCCCAATCACGACCTGGGCGTTGGAATTCACCCGGATGAGGTCATGGCCGAGCGCACGGCCAATCAGGTAGGTGCTTTCTCGATTGAGCGGAAATTCTCCCGCCACGCCACGAATCCCGTCGGTGCCGAAAAGCTGTCTGGTTTGAGTCATGCAATTAGCTTTTAGCTCTTGGCTTTTAGCTGAACGGAAAGGGTGGCTAAAGGCTGAGAGCTAACGGCTAAGAACTGGACGCTGCAGGAAAACTTACTCCGTCTTCTTCTCTTCTCCCGCGTGTTCCATGATAACCGTGACGCGGATGGGCGTGGGGTGCACCACCTGGATCAGAGGATCGGGAACATAGGCCTGAGTCACGAACGAGGAGCGCGTCATGGCCCCGGTCGCATCCACGGGATCGGTGGTTGCGGCCTCGACCGCCTCGACGCGCCGCTTCGGGCCCGTAATCATGATGCTCGGCGGATCCGCGGTTAACTGTGCGACTCGTATCCCGCGGGCGAAGGTTCCAATTACCCGCGGATGCACTTCGACGCTGCGCGTCATTCTGCTGTCGAACGAGAGGTGAAACTGCCCGGGAACTATCTGCACTACTTCGAGGTCCTGCGGCAAACGAATCTGGTGGGACGTCAAATCAAACGTGCGCTCCCCCGGGTGAATGCTCGAAAGGTCGATTTCGGCCCGCACGTCTCCGGATTCCAGGCGGTGAATCAGACGCTCCGGGCCCCGCACCCGGACCTGCGCCTCGGTGAAGCTGGCGGAATCGATTTCGAGATTCTCCGGCAGATTGTGGAATTCGATGGGAACCTTGATCTCCACCTCGGCAATCGGATCTCGCGCGACCACCACCCACAGCCCGATCGCGAGCAGCAGCGAGATCACTTTCAGGCCCAGGTGGCGAAGAAAGTAGCGCTGGAAGAATCCGGGCATGTCAGTCGCGCCCTCCCGGACGAAGCGGTGAATCCTGGCGGCGAGGAGGGAGTGAACTGGGAGGCTCCTCTTCGATAAAATTGTCTTCCACCGGATTGGGCAGTGTAGGCGACGGAACGTAGCGGCGCAGCAGACTGCTCAAGCGTTCGCGCAGGCGTTCGACCGTCAGGTCGCGTTCAATGTTTCCCGCAACCGCCAGGCTGATGGCTCCGGTTTCTTCGGAGACGATGACGGCGACGGCATCGGTTTCCTCCGTGATCCCGATCCCGGCGCGATGGCGGGTGCCCATCTGAGTGGAGAGCACTGGGTTCATCGAGAGAGGCAGGAAGCAGGCGGCCGCAGCGAGGCGGTCTCCCTGAATGATGGCCGCGCCATCGTGCAAGGGAGCACTGGGACGGAACAGCGTGGCCAGCAAATCATAGGACAGCCGCGCATCCAAAGGAACGCCGCTCTCGATGTAAGTGCGCAGGCCGATCTCGCGCTCGATCACGATAAGAGCGCCGGTCTGGTTCTGTGAAAACAAGTTGGCTGCCAGGACGATGTCGTCATACAAGTCGGCCGCCGCTCCGGAAGAACGAATGAGCGAGATCCGGCGGCCAAGGTTCGCCAAGGCATGCCGGATCTCTGATTGAAAGACGACGATCCCTGCAAAAACAACGTAGGGCAGCAAGGTGCTGAGCAGCCAGTTGAGGGTGCGCAATTCTCCCAGCCGCGCCAGATAAAACGCCAGCGCCAGCACGGCAATCCCCAGCAGCATGGGAGCCGCGCGTGTGCCACGGATCAGCATGAGGAACTGATAGATCAGGATCGCGACCAGGAGGATGTCGACGATCGAGACGGCCGAGATGTGGGGCCAGGCCAGAGGCAACTTCACACGTCCTCACGTCGAGAGCTAAGTGTCGACCTAGGTTTGGATCATTCTAATGCAGGGCCCTTCGATTCCGGTTCAGCAGGTTCGGTTGCGCTGACCCGAGCCCGGACGCGTCCCCGGGCCAGCCGGGCGGAAACCTCGTCTCCTGGCTTCACGCGTGCGGCATCTTTCAGCAGCACGCCAGTCGAATCGAATACCAGGGCGTATCCCCGGTTCAGGATGGAAACCGGCGAAAGGGCCTCCAGGCTGGCCGTCCGGCGATCGAGCAGCGCACGGCTTGCGAGCAGGCGGGCGCGAGCAGCGGAAGCCAGCGTGTCCGTGTGAGAGTCCAATTGCTGGCGCAGGGCAGCGAGGCGGCGGCGCGCGTCATAGTGGCGGACGGTGGCCGAAGCCATCTCCCAGCGACGGTGACAGCGTTCGAGAAGCTGGCGCTCGGCTTTCTCCATCCGGAAACGGAAATCGTCCAGACGCTGCTGCCGACGGTTGATTCCGTCCATCATGCGGGCAAAAGCTCCGTGTTGCGCCCGCTCCGTTAGTTCCTGCCGGGCCATCAGAAGTCGGTAGCGCATGGCGCGTTCCAGGCGGCGGTGCATCTCCTCGGTCTGAGCTTCAATCTCCTGGCGCGAGCGGATGACCAGTTCGGCGGCTGCCGACGGCGTCGGCGCGCGTAGGTCGGCGACAAAATCCACGATGGTGAAGTCCGTCTCGTGGCCAATGGCGGAGATCACGGGGATCTCCGAAGCCACCACCGCGCGGGCCAGACCCTCATCATTGAAGGCAGCGAGGTCTTCGACCGAGCCGCCCCCGCGCGCGATGATGATGACCTCGACGGATCGCGCCTGGTTGAAGTGGCGCACACCGGCAGTTACTTCGGCCGGAGCCGCGTCTCCCTGCACCTGCACCGGGTAGATCAGCACGTTCGCCGAATGATGCCGGCGGGCAAGAATGTTCAGAATATCCCGCAGCGCAGCTCCCTGCGGAGAGGTAATGACTCCAATCCGGCGAGGCAGCGGAGGAATTTGTTTCTTGCGCGATTCGTCAAACAGTCCTTCCGCCTGCAATCGGGCCTTCAGTTGTTCAAACGCCAACTGAAGCGCGCCCGCCCCTTGCGGCTCCATGAATTCCGCCGAAATTTGCAGCTGCCCCTTCTCTTCATACACGGTGATCCGGCCGCGCACCGTCACATGCATGCCGTTTTCCGGACGAAACCGCAGCAGCTTCGCCGAAGACCGGAACATCACGACCGGGATCTGCGCACTTTCTTCTTTCAGCGTGAAATAGAGATGGCCGGAGTCCGGCGACCGCAAGTTCGAAATTTCGCCCTCTACCCAACAGTCGGAATATTCGCGCTCGATGTGCGAACGCACCGCGGACACGAGCGCACGCACCGTCCAGATGCGGCGCTCCGGCGGGCGAAAGTGGAATCCGAGCTGGTCGCTCATCTCCATGAGCTTTTCAGTTTACCCTGCTCCCTGGTTCCCGAAGACGCGTTGTGTGGGGCGGGCACTCCTGCCCGCCACCCTTGATTATTCCGGACAGTGCAAGAAGAGCAACGGCAGCGGACAAGAGTGTCCGCTCCACACACTTGCTAGACTGAATTTCGTGGCAAAAATCCTCGAAACCGTCCGCCTCGTGCTCCGCGAATTTGTTCCCGACGATGCCGATGCCCTGGCGTTAGTGATTTCCGACGCAGAAACTATGCGCTACTACCCCGCTCCCTACGATCGCGCCGGCGTCGAGCAATGGATTGAGCGCAACCGTCAGCGCTATGTGCGCGATGGTGTCGGCCTCTGGGCGCTCGTGCTGAAAGCGACCGGCGAGATGGTCGGCGACTGCGGCATCATCCGGCAGGAAATTGAAGGCGAGTCCTTGTACGAGATCGGATATCACCTGCGGCGCGATCTCTGGGGACAAGGCTTGGCGACGGAAGCAGCAACTGCATGCCGCGACGGGGGATTCGCGCACCTCGGAGTTAACCGTCTGATCTCGCTCATTCGTCCCGAGAACGTCCCTTCACAGCGCGTCGCCGAGCGCAACGGAATGACAATCTGGAAGGAGATCGAGTGGCGCGGTTTGCGCCACTACGTATATGCGATCGAGAAATCCGGGGTGTAGGTGGACATAGTTGGTGTAATTGATTCCATAACAATGTCGGCTC
>PMCH01000241.1 GCA_003154055.1 Acidobacteriaceae bacterium | reverse complement strand
ATCAGGGCTTCCAGGACCGTAGGGGCGGCGTGTCCAAGGATCAGCGGTCCCCAGGAGCCGACGTAGTCCACATACTCGTTGCCGTCGGCGTCCCACATGTGGGAACCCTGGCCGCGCACAATGTAAAGGGGATCGCCTCCCACCGCGCGGAAGGCACGCACCGGAGAATTCACGCCTCCGGGGATCAACTGCTCGGCGCGCTTTTGCAGCTTGCGGGACTGTTCGGTTTTCCGGGCCATAACTCCTCCACAGGCAGGAATACCCAATCCTGGGACTTCCTTTCAATATAGCAGCGCCTCCGGGTGGGTCCGCAGCGTGACCAGTCACACTGTTTTGTGACATCCGGCACAGGGGAGATGGGCGCCGCCAGCGCCCTGAAGGCGAGGATTTCACCGGATTTTCATGAAATCGCAACAATCCTGCAATGTGGGGAGGCTAACTTGGCAACAGATCGCCCTTCTAACCGGGAGGGTTTATCGGGACAGCCTTGGGGGGCTCCAGGCTGTCCTTTTACTTTGCCCAATCTCGAGCTTTTGCTTCTGCAATCTTCATTTGTTGCGCTGGATTCCCGCTTCCTGCGCCTGGGTGTTCTGAAATGCCCAGGCCATGCGCGGGGTGTTGTGAGCGATGCCGAAGCGGCCGGTGGCATCCAGCAGAATGATTCCGCCGTGTCCGTTTAGGCGCTGCTTCAGGTAGTTCATGGCTTCCTGGGCGACCCACTCGGGCATGTTGCCTGACTCAACGCGGTCGGCGGCCCACTTGGCGAGCACTAACTTCATGATGGGCTCGCCCCAGCCGGTGGTGGAGGCGGCGCCGCTCTCATTGTTGGCGTAGCAGCCGCAGCCGATCAGAGAAGAGTCGCCGAGGCGTCCGGGAGCTTTGTCGAGCGTGCCCCCGGTGGAAGTGGCGGCAGCAGTATTGCCATCGCGGTCGAGGGCAACGGCCCCAACCGTGTCATGCGAAATGGTGGGAGCAAACAGGTCGGCGCGGTGCTCTTCCAGGTGGGACTGATATTCCCGCAGGCGCTCGACTTCGCGGGGAATGATCAGGTCTTCATTCTTGCAAAGCGGGATGCCGTGCTCAGCAGCAAAACGCTCCGCCCCTTCGGCGACAAAATAGACGTGCGGGCTTTCGCTCAGGATCTTGCGGGCGGCGCGAACCGGATTGCGCAGGCGCTCAACACAACCGACGCCTCCGGCACGGAGCGTGCCGCCGTCCATGATGAGCGCGTCCATTTGCACCTTGCCGTCACGGTTCAGAAAACTGCCGCGGCCGGCGTCGAAGGTTTCGTCGTCTTCCATGACGACAACCGCTTCTTCCACCGCGTCGAGCGACGAGCCGCCACGTTCGAGCACACGCCATCCGGCAGCCAGCGCGTTGCGGACGCCGCTGAGGTGCGCGTCCACCATGTCGTCGGGAATCGCCCACGCCCCACCGTGGACGACCAGAACAGGATTGCTTGGCAACGTTCAGCCCTCGCAGGAATTTGCGCCGTCTAGTCTAGCATTGCGCAGTTGACAGATTGGAGAGGAACGCGGAGACCTTCCGGGCTTCGCCCGCTGGACAGCCGAGGGCGGCTGTCCCTACGTGATTCAGGCGGCGCGGCCGGTCGCGGGAGTATCCATTGCGTTCGTGCGCTGCCAGGTGTAGTGGATTCGATGAATGACAGTGATGGTCGACAAGACCGCAATCACCCACAGCACGGGCGCCATCACGTTGAACAGCGCTCCGATAATGACCAGTACCAGGCGCTCGGGACGTTCCATGAAGCCGACGCGGCAGGTACCGATTAGCGACTCAGCGCGGGCGCGGGCGTAACTCACCATGATGGCGCTGATCATCACCAGCGCGGTGAGGACGACATAGAAGAAGCGATTGCCGCGGGCATAGAAGACCAGCAGGCCGAAAAAGAGCGAAGCGTCGCTGTACCGGTCCACCACGGAATCGAAAAAGCCGCCAAAGCGGGTCACCTGGTTGGAGGCGCGGGCTACGCGGCCATCCACCAGGTCAAAGAATCCCGAGCCGATGATGACCAGTCCCGCATAGAAGAACATGCGGCGCTGGTCGTCTCCGCCGGCTTTGCCAAACAGAAACGCAGCGTAGGTATTGACCACCAGTCCCATGAGGGTCAGGAAGTTGGGGTTGATGCGGGTGAGGGCCAGCAGCCGCACGATGGCATCGAGCAGAACACCGCAGGCCCGTCCGACTGCGCTGGTCCAGCTCATTCTCATGGGACCCCTGTTTCCGGCGCGATTTCGTCGTGGATGGTGCTCAACTTCAGGATTTCCAGTTCGCGGTTGCCGCCCGGCGACACGACGACGACACTGTCCCCGACTTTCTTGTTCAAGAGGCAGCGTCCGATGGGTGAAGTGGTGGAGATCTTGCCCGCGGCGACGTCGGATTCTTCGCTGGTAACGAGCTTGTATTCCATCTCCTCGTTCTTGGTACTGTCAAAAACCTTGACGGTCGAGCCCAGGCCGACTTTGTCCCGGGGAATGTTGTTCATATTGATCAGCGAAAGATCAGCGAGGCGTTTGCCGAGCTGGCGGATGCGCGCCTTGAGGAACTCCTGCCGCTGCTTGGCCATGTGGTACTCGGCGTTCTCGCTGAGATCGCCCATGGCAACAGCTTTCTTCAACTCCTTCGGGATGTCATGCGACAGTTCGTATTCCAGAATGGTCAACTCGTCCTTCAACTTCTTCTTGATGTGCTCGGTCATGTTTACGGCATTATAGACTGCGGTCACGGGGCTGAGCTTTGTCCCGGGCAGGGCTAATTCGCAGGCGGCGACCGGCGAGATTGAAGATGCGGCGAGAGTCCAGCTCAGGGGGCCCGATATTGGGCATTTAACCCCGGGTCAAGCTGGCGGCCGGGCATCCCCCGGTCGTGGCATGATTGTGCCGCAGCTCTTGGGGGTGTCTGGTCTGCCCCGGTGAGGAGTCCTGGGCCAGGTTCCCGGCAGTCCATGGGGGTACGGTTCCACCGCGCATACAGCTCATTTATAGAGGTTTAGATTGGGCCGCGAAATTTCGTAGGTCGCCCCAGGCTGGATCGGCGGAAACTCCTTCTGCGATTGCCTTTAGTTGGATGCTCGGCTAGACTGGAAACGGTGCTGGCTCGTCCGGGTGAGGCCCCCTCCATGAGTATTGACGGCGTTTACCACATCGGCGACAAGGTCGTTTACCCCAACCATGGCGTGGGGGTTATCGAGCAGATCAGCAGCCGTACCATCGGCGCCACGGTGGAAAAGTTCTACCTGCTGAAAATCCACTCCAGCAGCTTGAAGGTGATGATTCCGTTTCACAACGCGATCAGCGTTGGGCTGCGGCGGGTGGTGCGCAATGGAGAGGCGCAGAAGATCGTGGACTACCTCTCGTCGGGGGAATGCAATAGCGCCGCCGACTGGAAAGACCGGTTCAAAGAGAATTCGGACCGGATGCGGACCGGTTCCCTGCT
>PMCH01000317.1:6306-14352 GCA_003154055.1 Acidobacteriaceae bacterium | reverse complement strand
GTGCCCGATCCTTACTTCGGCGATGTGGTGTTGTTTCTGCATGCGGTTCCGCTCATGGCGGCGATGGCCCTTCGCCCGCAGCAGGGTTCCGAGAGTGAGGGGATGCTGGGCAGCGGGGTGAACATGGTGATCCTGCTGGTGTGGTGGGTGGTGGTGTATGCCTTCGTGATCTTTCCCGATGAGTACATCATCCTGAATTCTGCCGTCTACAGCCGGAACTGGGACCTGTTGTATTTGCTGGAAGGGCTGATTCTGATTGCTCTATCGGGATGGGCGTTTTTCAGCAGTCAAGGGCCGTGGCGAGGGCTGTACCGCAATCTCTTCGTGGCGTGTGTTGTGTACAGCGTCGCCTCGGAAGGGATGAATATCGCGATCACCCGGGGAACCTACGTGACCGGCAGCATCTACGATGTGCCCTTCCTGGCCTCGCTGCTTTGTTTCTTCTCGGCGGCGCTCTATGGGCGGCGGCATTTGCGCGAGACGCAGGCCATGCCGGCAATTACGCCCGCCCGTGGTTCGCTCACTCCTTACCTCACCAAGACAGCCCTGTTTTCTCTTCCCCTCATGGGGTACTGGGCGCTCTACGTCAGCAACGCGCCGCCCTACTTGCGGCAGGTGCGCTTTGGGGTGGCGATGGGAGGCGTGGCCGCCCTGGCATTTGTGGTTTTTATGAAACAGCAATTACTGGACCGCAGGCTGGTGCAGCTGCTGCAGCAATCGCGGCAAAGCCTGAGCAACCTCCAGCGTCTGCACGGACGAGCGATCCAGCAGGAAAAGCTGGCTTCGCTGGGAGAGTTGGTCGCCCTGGCCGCCAGCGAACTCGACTATCCGCTTTCGGCCATTCTCGAAAGCTCGGAGAGTCTGGCCGCCAGCAGCAATCTGCGCACGGAACAGTTGTCGACCGCGCAGAAAATCGGCCAGCAGGCCCGCCGCACTCGCGACCTGGTCACCGATCTGCTCAGCTTCGCGCAACAAACCCCCGGGGAAAAAATCCCGCTGGAATTGAAGCCCCTGATCCAGCGCGCGGTGCAGATGGAAGGATTCAAGCTGGAGGGCCGGGAGATCGCGCTCACGGTGCAGAGTGAGGATCCGTTGCCGCGCGTGCTGGGCAACTCAAACCAGTTGCTGCAGGCCTTCCTGCAGATTGTGGAGAACGCGGTGGAGGTGTTGCACGAGGCCGGGGGCGGGCGGCTGCTGGTCTCGCTGTGGCGGGAAGACAAGGAAGTAGTTTTGGAATTTGCCGACACCGGCCCGGGGTTGAAAGACCCGGAACGCGTCTTCGATCCTTTTTACACCACCAAGCCCATCGGCAAGGGCACCGGACTTGGACTGAGCGCCACCTATGGAGTGATCCAGGATCACAAGGGACAGATCTCCTGCTACAACCGTGCCGAAGGGGGAGCGGTGTTTGAAATTCGCCTGCCCATGCTCAAGACCGGCGCCGCCCTCGCTGAAGCGGCCGTTCGCGCCTGATCGGTTTTCCCGTTACCCCCCACTGGCCACGATCGCGTCGGAAACGCGCGCCGCCTCCGCTGCCGCCAGGACGTCATGGGTGCGCAGGATGTGAGCGCCCTTCAAAACCAGCGCCGTTTCGGTGGCCAGCGTCCCGTAGCGCCGTTCCTCGACCGGCGCGTCTTTGCCGTTCCGGCCCAGTGTCCGGCCGATGAAGGATTTCCGGGAAGTCCCCGCCAGCAGCGGATACCCGAGCTGCTGCAACTCCTGGAAGTGCGCCAGCAGCGGGTAGTTTTCCGCGAAATTCTTGCCGAAACCGAAGCCCGGATCGAGCACCAGGTGGTCGCGCTTGATACCCGCCAACGTGGCCGCCTCCGCCCACTCCCGCAACTCCCGCTTCACCAGCAGAACCGGATCGCCGATGGGGGGGAGCGAACGCCATTCCTCTGGCTTTCCGCGAGTGTGCATCAGCACCGCGCCCACCTTGAGTTCGGCGAGCGTTTTGAGCATCTTTGGATCCCAGCGGAAGCCGCTGATGTCGTTTACGATTTCCGCGCCTGCCTCAACCGCGGCGCGCGCCACACTCGCCTTGTAAGTATCAACACTGATGATGGCGTCGGGCTTTCGGCGCTTGATCTCCCGGATTACGGGCAGCACCCTTGCTTGTTCCTCGTCTTCGGAGACCGGAGTACGAGTGCGCGGCACGGTGTCGGTTGGGGCGGATTTCCCTGGAGCAGCGACCACTGCCGCTCCCGGCCGGGTGGACTCGCCGCCTACATCAATTATGACCGCGCCTTCTGCCAGCAACCGCTCAGCTCGGGCAACCGCTTTCTCTGGATCGTGGTTCTGCAGGTCGAGATATTGGCCGCCGTCGGAAAAGGAGTCGGGTGTCACGTTGACCACGCCCATGATCAGGGTGCGCCGGCCCAGTTCCAGGGTTCGCGATCCGAGATTCCAGTGAAAGATGGCACGCATGGAGCCGCTATTCTAAACGTCCGGCGTTTTTTCGGAGTGTTAGAATCTAGTTAATGCCCCGTTCGCGGCCGATATCGCAGTTATTCGTGCTCTTGCTGATGGTGGCGTCTGCCTGGGCTGCTCCCGTCAAGTCCCTGCCGGAACGCATCGCCGCCATTCTCAGCTCGCCCGATTTGGAACGCGGCTTCTGGGGCATCGAGGTCGTCTCGCTTACCTCGGGCAAGACTCTGTACGCCGGGGGCTCCGACAAGCTTTTCACTCCCGCCTCGAACACCAAGCTCTTTACCACCGCGGCAGCGCTCGCCCTGATTGGCCCAGACTACAAGTTCCGCACATCGGTTGAAACAATCGGCACGCTGGACCGCTATGGCCGTCTTAACGGCGATCTTGTCCTGGTCGGGCACGGCGACCCCAATCTCTCCGGGCGCGAGTTGCCCTACGATCTGCGCACGCAGCGTAACGACCATCCCATTCAAGTGCTCGAGACTCTCGCCGACGCGCTGGTGCAGAAAGGCGTGAAGTATGTGGACGGCGACATTGTCGCCGACGACTCCTACTTCGCCTTCGAGCGCTACGGCGAAGGCTGGAGCCAGGATGATCTGGTCTGGGCCGATGGCGCTCCGGTTTCGGCGCTGACGATTAACGACAACGTCGTCTTCGTGAACATCCTCCCGGCGGACCGTCCGGGCGAAAAGGCTTTCGTCACGGTTACTCCGTTCGCGGACTATTACCGCCTCGATAACCGCATCATCACCACGCCGGCGGGCACGGGACGCAAGTTCTTCGTGAATCGCGAGCCCGGCTCCACCGTCCTGACGCTCTGGGGCAACATGCCGCTCGACGATGCCGGGGCCAACGAAGCGCTCGCCATCGAAGATCCCGCAGAATTCGCGGCGGCCCTCTTCCGCCAGTTGCTCGAAAAGCGCGGCATCGTGGTCTACGGCCGCCAGCGCACGCGCCACACGGAACTGGCCACGCTCTCCACCTTCACCGTGACCGCCCTTGCGCCGTCGCGCGGAGGGAGCAACGATCCTCGTCCTCTGAAAAGCGACCAATCGGTGGTGCTGGCCAGCTACGAGTCGCAACCGCTGCTGCAGGATGTTCGCGTCATCAATAAAGTCAGCCAGAACCTGCACGCGGAAATCCTGTTGCGGCTGCTGGGACGCGAGCGCGGCACCGCCGGAACCATCGAAGGCGGGCTCGAGGTGCTTCGCGGATTCTTGACTCAGGCCGGTGTCTCCGCCGACCAGTACGTGTTCTACGACGGTTCCGGACTCTCGCGCCAGAACCTGGTGACGCCGCATGCCATTGTGCAGTTACTGCGCTATGCTGCAAACCAGCCCTGGGGCGCAGCGTTCAAGAACACCTTCCCTGTTTCCGGCGTGGACGGCTCGCTCTCCGACCGTCTGAACGCTCCCCGCATGCAGGGGCGCGTTTTTGGAAAGACCGGGTCGCTGGGCGGAGTGAAAACCCTCTCCGGATACGCCACCACCGATCGCGGCGAGACGGTCGCCTTTTCCATCCTCTCGAACAACCTCAATCTCCCCACCAAACGCGTGACCGACACCATCGATCAGGTAGTACAGACGATCGTGGAAGATGGGCCGGGACGGTAAGCGCGTCGGCTGCATGGCGGATCACACCGAGCGGATCTTTGTAACGCAAAGCACTTGACAGTTGTTTCTGTTCCCGGCTACTGTTTCCCCATGCCCGAGCACCGCCCGCGCAGATTCCGGTCGAGACCCCGCGAGGTTGCCCCCGGCGATACCCCTCCGCTGGACGTCCGGGCAGTGGACGATCTCCGTTTCATCCGTCAGACCATGGAGCGCTCGGCGGCGTTCACGGCTGTGCCGGGATGGGGAATGGTGGCGGCGGGCGCCACTGCGTTGCCGGCGGCGTGGCTGGCGTCACGCCACGCGTTCGATGCGCGCTGGCTGGAGATTTGGATTACGGAAGCCGTGCTTGCGGTCAGCGTGGCCGTGGTTGCAATCCAGCGCAAAGCGACCCGGAGCGGGCTGCCCTGGACGAGCGGGCCGGGACGGAAAGTCCTGTCGAGCTTCGCGCCTCCGTTAGCAGCGGCAGCGCTGCTTACGATTCCGTTGTTCCGGGGGCACTTGGGATCGGTGCTGCCGGGCATGTGGCTGCTGTTATATGGCGTGGGCGTGATTACCGGAGGCGCCTATTCGGTTTCAGTCGTGCCCGTGATGGGCGCGAGCTTCATGGCGCTGGGGGCGGCGGCACTGTTCGTGACCCTGCCGGGAAACTGGGCCATGGCGGCGGGTTTTGGCGGATTGCATATCGGGTTCGGGATGTGGATTGCGAGGAGGTACGGTGGCTAGACGTCAGGCAGCAAGGGCCAAGGCGGGTGCGGATTCGCCGGCTCCGGCCAGCAAAGTCCGCGGGCGGCGGGTGGCGGGGGAGATTCCGGAACTGGATCGCCTGATTCATGAGCGCGCGCGGCTGGGCATCGTCAGTGCGCTGGCGGTCAACGATTCTCTGAGCTTCAACGATCTGAAAAGGCTCTTGAAGACGACCGACGGCAACCTGAGCGTGCATGCGCGCAAGCTGGAAGAGGCGGGCTACATTTCCTGCCACAAGTTTTTTGAAGGGCGGATTCCGCGGACGGAGTATCGCCTGTCGGCGGCGGGACGGCGTGCCTTCGATCAATATTTGGGGAACATGGAAGAAGTGATCCGGCAGGCACGTTAGCCGGGGTGACTAAGTTCATTGCGAACGGACGGCAGTCTATCGAGAGCGTCGCACCCGCCAGAATCAGCTATTCGCCAGCACTGTTTTCATGGCCGTTCGCGCGGGGTGTTTTGCTTCGTATTCCGCAATCGCCGCTTCCTGTTGCAGGGTTAGCCCGATGTCGTCGAGGCCGTTGAGGAGACAATGCCGGGAGAACTCGTCGATGGCAAACGTCTCTGAGAAACCCTGATTGTCNNTCCATTCTTCAGGCTATTGTTGGCGAAGATGTCGGCAAACGAAGAGGAGACCACCGCGCGGAAGCCATAGTCGGCGAGCGCCCAAACGGCGTGCTCACGCGAGGAGCCGCAGCCGAAATTCTTGCCGGCCACCAGGATGCTTGCTTTGGCGTAGCGCGGATCGTGGAGAACGAAATCGCTCTTCTTCCCGTCGCCCGCGAATCGCCAGTCGTAAAACAGGAACTCCCCGAAGCCGGTGCGCTCAATCCTCTTCAGGAATTGCTTGGGAATGATTTGATCGGTGTCGACATTGACCCGATCGAGCGGGACCACGATGCCAGTATGTTTGCGAAATGGTTGCATGACTCGTTACTCGCTACTCATCAAACCGCCAATTCCGGATGTCCGTGAAGTGCCCGGTAATCGCGGCAGCGGCGGCCATCATCGGGCTGACCAGGTGGGTTCTTCCACCGCGGCCCTGGCGGCCTTCGAAATTGCGATTGCTGGTCGAGGCGCAACGTTCGCCGGGCTGCAGGATGTCGGGATTCATGCCCAGGCACATCGAGCACCCGGACTCGCGCCACTCGAAACCGGCGTCGAGAAAAATGCGATGCAGGCCTTCCCGTTCCGCCGCGAGCTTGATCGCCTGTGATCCTGGCACCACCATGGCGCGCACTTTCGAATTCACGTGGTAGCCTTTGGCGACGCGAGCGGCGGCGCGCAGGTCTTCGATCCGCGAATTCGTGCACGATCCAATAAACACGCGGTCCACCGCAATCTGCTCGATGGGGGTTCCGGGCTGCAATCCCATATAGGCGAGTGCCTGTTCGGCGGCGCGGCGATCGGCCTCCTGCGGGAAGCTGCTCAACTCCGGAACCTTCGCGCCGACCTGTACCACCATTCCGGGATTCGTGCCCCAGGTAACGAAGGGCGTGAGCGAGGCCGCATCGATGTTGACGACGTGGTCGTATTTCGCACCCGCATCCGTTGCGAGCGAACGCCAGAGAGCGACCGAATCTTCCCAGTCTTTGCCTTTGGGGGCGAAGCGGCGGCCGGCGACGTACGCGAATGTTGTTTCGTCGGGAGCGACCATGCCGGCGCGGGCTCCGGCTTCGATGCTCATATTGCACAGCGTCATCCGGCCTTCCATGGAAAGCGCGCGGACGGACTCGCCGGTGTACTCCATGACGTGCCCAGTGGCGCCGTCAGTACCGATCTGGCCGATGATGCCGAGCGCCAGATCTTTCGCGGTGACGCCCTCCGGCAATTTGCCGCGCACCGCGATCTGCATGGTCTTCGGCTTCTTCTTCGGCAGACACTGCGTAGCCAGCACGTGCTCGACCTCCGACGTCCCGATACCGAAGGCCAGCGAGCCGAAGGCACCGTGGGTGGAGGTATGGCTGTCACCACAGACGATGGTCATTCCCGGAAGCGTGATACCCAGTTCCGGGCCGATGACGTGAACGATGCCTTGGTCGGGCGAGTCCATGTCGAAAAATGGAATGCCGAACTCGCGGCAGTTTTTCTGCAGCGCTTCGATCTGCCGGGCCGCGATCGGGTCGGTCAGAGGAAGCCCCCGCGGAGTAGTTGGGATATTATGATCGACCGTTGCAACCGTGCGCAGCGGCTGGCGGACGCGGCGTCCGTTGGCGCGCAGGCCGTCGAATGCTTGCGGCGAAGTGACTTCATGCACCAGGTGCAGGTCGATATAAAGGAGCGGCAACTGCCCATCAGACGCGGCGACCAGGTGGGCGTCCCAGACCTTTTCGAATAGAGTGCGCGCAGGCATAGAAAACCGATTGCAGAAGTTAGAAGTCAGATTGCAGAAGTGAAAGCCCAACCCTTCAGCTTTGCGGCCAGCACCGGGAGTATTTCAGTTCTGCAATCTGGCTTCTGTAATTGTGAATCCAGTTTATCAGTGTTGGTTTCAGCGAGATTCCGGAGTGCCGGCTTGCCTCTTCGTGGCGGAGCGCCTCAGCCCAACAACCCGGCACAGGCGACCCAGCAGGAAAAGATAGTCCAACCCTTCCTTGATTCCGGCCTTGCTGTTACCCGCCTCGCGCCGGCCGAAGGAAAAGGGCACCTCGGTCACAGACTTCACGTTTCCCCTTACCAGGATTTCCAGCAGAATCTTGAACCCCTGCGTTTCCAGGTGGACATTGCGCAGGCAGGCCCTCCGCACCAGAAAAAAACCGGACATCGGGTCCTGGACGTGGATGGCCGGCTTCTGCAGCGGCCAGGTGAGCCATATCGCCAGCCGTGATACCCCATGCCGCACGGGGTGCCAGTTGCGAACCCTGCCCTCCTCCGCGTAGCGGCTCGCCAAGGCCACATCCACTCCCGACTCGATCGCCTTCCACAACTGGGGCAGCAGTTCGGGGGGATGTTGCAGGTCGGCGTCCACCACGCCGACGATTTCGGACTCGCTTCGCTCCCAGCCATGCACAACGGCTCCTCCCAGACCGCGGGCATTTCTGCGCACCAGTAGCCGCACCCGAGGGTCGGAGTCGCTGATTTTCTGCACAACTTCGGCGGTGCCGTCTCCGCTGTCATCGTCTACTACAATGAGTTCGTAGGGGATTCCAAGCGGATCAAGGCTGGTTCGAATGCGCTGCAGCACCTTCTCAATGTTCGCCACCTCATGAAGCGTAGGTACAACCAGAGCGAGCTTCGCCGCAGGGAGAGGAACTCCTTC
>PMCH01000317.1:0-6263 GCA_003154055.1 Acidobacteriaceae bacterium | reverse complement strand
CCTTTATCCCCACGACTCCGATTTCTTCGCGCTGCAACTGCAGGCCACCGTCTTCGACAAGTTGGTGGCCGGCTCAGTTCGGCTGAGCCATTTGCCGCTCCCTGTGGTTGTTCTGGCCTGGCACTTGTTGACGATCTTCTTGATTTTGTGGGGATGCTGGCGCATCAGTTGTCTTTGTTTTCCTGAACAACATGCCCGGTGGGCGGCAGTGTGCACGGTGGCTGCTCTTCTCACCCTCCCCGTGGCGGGCACGGCGCTCTACCTGGTGGACCAGAACCTGCATCCCCGCGCCCTAGCCACGGCGGCGATTCTTGGCGCAGTCGCTGCCGCGATGGAAAGAAGAATCTGGACGGTAGCCGCGTTTCTCGCGGTGGCTTGCGTGATGCATCCCCTCATGGGGAGCTTCGGGGTGTCCTGCTGTGTTTTCCTTCTTTGGAAATCGACTGAGCTGAAGATTCCCGCTACTGCATGGATGACGCTGGCCATGCCCATCGGCTGGGTGTTTGAACCGACCTCGGCCGCATGGCAACAGGCTGCCCACACGCGGGACTATTTCTATCTCTCCGCCTGGCATTGGTATGAGTGGATCGGAATATTTGCTCCATTGCTCATCCTGTGGTGGTTCGGACGCCTTGGCCGGGCCGCGCGGCTTCCGGTGTTCGCCCGCCTCAGTTCCAGGCTTTTGTTGTACGGCCTGTTTCAGTTTGCGGTCGCGCTCATCATGATTTTGCCGCCCCAACTGGACCGCCTGAAACCCTTCCAGCCCATGCGCTACCTCCACCTCTTGTATCTGCTCATGTTTCTCATGGCTGGCGGGTTGGTGGGACAGCGCGTCCTTCGTACGTCTTGGATTCGCTGGTTAGCGCTGTTCTTGCCTCTAAGCGTGGGGATGTTCGTGGCGCAGCGGCAGACTTTTCCCGCCTCGGATCACATCGAGTGGCCGGGTGCGGTTCCCCGCAATCAGTGGCTGCAGGCCTTCCTGTGGATCCAGCAGAACACACCACAGGGCAGCCTGTTTGCCGTGGGCTCCTATTACCTGCAGCGTCCGGGAGAAGACGTCTACAGTTTCCGCGCCTGGGCGGAACGCAGCGCCCTGGCCGATGCCGTGAAGGACGCGTCGGTTGCCACCCAGGTTCCCCGCCTCGCCCCGCGCTGGCAGCGGGAGGTTCAAGCCCAGGTGGGCTGGGAACATTTCCAAAAGGCGGACTTTGACCGTTTGCGCGCCGAATACGGAGTGAACTGGATCGTGGTCGAGCGCCCTCGCGCACCGGATTTGTCCTGCCCCTATCAGAATGACGCTGTGCTGGTTTGCCGGATTGAGTAGCCGCTCCAGACGGGCATGCCGCACGGCGAGATAACTTTCGCCCTGGCTTGCAGGCCATCGCCACAGGCCGTAGCATCTAATCTTGCAGATGAATGGAGCCACCCCCAAGCCGGCGCGCGCCCATCTGGCTCTGGGTGAGATCTTCACCTTCGCCTACGATACTTTCCTGGGCAACAAGGTCCGCTTCGCCCTGACGGCGCTGGGCATGGTGATCGGTACCGCCTCGTTGATCCTGGTCACCACCATCGGGCTCACCGGGAAGCAGTACATCCTGAATCAGATTCAGGCGATCGGCGCCAACCTGATCGACGCCGAATATGAGAGTGGCGGGCAGCGCATCACCAACACTGCCTTTGACCCGCTCACCATCGATGACATGCAGGCCGTCCTGCAGCAGGTTTCCGGCATTGCCGCCGCCTCTCCGGTTGTGCCCATGTTTGAGCGTGTGCCGGTGGGCGATGGGAAAGAGCGCGACCTGCAGGTCATGGGGGTTTACCCCGAGTATCTTCAGGTGCGCAACCTGGTGGTGCCCGGCGGCCGTTTTTTCGACAAGCAGGACTCGCAAGCGCACAACAAAGTGGGTGTGGTTACACAAAAGTTAGCCGAAGACCTCTACGGTTCAGCGCAAGGAGCGTTGGGAAAAACCATCAAGCTGAGCGGGTTGCCATTCACTATCGTCGGCATCTTCCGGGAACGGGTGGACACATTCGGGCAGTCGGAAGTGACCGACAACACGATGCTGATTCCCTACACCGTGATCCGCTATTTCCAGGACACGCCCACCGTGAAGCAGATTTACTTTTCCACCACCGACGCGTCGCTGGTCGTGCCGGTCACGGCCCAGATCGAGCGGGTGATTCGATCCCGGCACCGCCCGGAGTCGGTGTATCGCGTGCAAAATCTGACCCAACTGGTGGCCGTCGCCGACAAGACCGCCAATGCGCTGACCATGGTGCTGCTGGGCGTGGCCCTGGTGGTATTGCTGGTGAGCGGGATTGGCATCATGAACATCATGCTGGCGACGGTGAGCGCCCGCATTCGCGAAATCGGGATCCGCAAGGCGATCGGCGCCACCAAACGGGAAATTCGTTTCCAGTTCCTCTCGGAAGCGATTCTGATTTCTCTGATCGGGGGAACTCTGGGCATTGTGATCGGGCTGGCCATCCCGTTCTCATTGCGCTACCTGACCGCCTATCGCATTCCCATCTCCGGCTTGTCGGCCATCATCGCGATCATCGTATCTTCGCTGGTGGGCATTATTTTTGGAACGCTTCCCGCCGCCCGCGCCGCGCAACTGGATCCGGTCGAAAGCCTGCGCTACGAGTAGATCGCCGGATCGTCCTCATGGCGGCTTCAAAATGACAGCAGGTTCTTAGTGATCTGGCGCAGGCGTCGCCGTGTCGCGTAATTTCTGGAACGCCGGGCTGGTCTTGAGCACGTGAGGAAACTCGGCCTCATAGGAAGCCAGTCTGGGACAGATCATGTGATGGAAGGAGGAATAACCATGGATCTCCATGTCGTTCATGGCTTCCTCGGCCGACCAGCCCTGCTCTGACATACGATACGCCGCGACCATCATTCCGGTTCGGTCGTCGCCCAGGCGGCAATGCACAAAGACCTTCTTGCCGGGGTTCTCTCGAAGCAACGTGAGAAATTGCGCGAAGATTTCGTCTTTCGGCTGGTAGCAGTGCCACGGAATGGGAACGTACTGCATGCCGAGTCTGGTTACTTCCTTCCGCTCGGGTTCTCCGGATCCGCGCAAGTCCACCACGATGTCGATACCCATCTTCGCCAGAGCAGCGAATCCCTGGTTCGAGGGCTGCCCGCCGCGATAAAGGGCCGGGGTCACCTCGCTGAAGTTCGGGAGACCGGCAGGTGCCGGCTGGCGTTCGGTTGATTGTGCCGTGTGTACTGGCGAAGGGGAGGGTGTCTCCGACTGGGGCGGAGGCGCAGCGTTGCCGATCGTCGCTCCAAGGAGNNAGAGGGAGCCTAACAGGCCCGGTGAAGACCTGCAGATGAGAGTTACTGTACCTGCTGTGCACCGCGTTCGCGGTGCTCATTGGCCGGTTGGACATCCGCGACGCTCGCCCCAAACCCGGCTTCCAGCGGCCCTTTTCACGTTCCGGTATGCACTTCCGATTGTTGACCGCGGATCGTCCCCTGCATAAAGTGCTCGGAACTTAGGCGAGTCTCTGAACGGGCATCACGTGTGGGTGGGCCCCGCCACGGAAGTGACTCCCACCTGCCGGCAATCGTCCTGCCTCTTTGCCAGGGCCGCCAAATCCTTGGGATGGAAAGCTCCGCAGCCTCCCTCCCTGCACCGCAACGCAAGTTCTTTCTTTGGGGACGACATGCCCTCCCCACGGCATGGAGAAAAAATGAAAAACTGGAAACGCTTCACTGCTCCAGCGTTGGTGGCAGCGTTGTTGCTCGTGCCTGCTGCCGTTATTCAATTGCATTCCCAGGCTGGCAACGAAGCCCCCACGGGATTCAGCACGCCGACGCTCAGCGACAATCCCGGCAGCCAGAGCGTCAGCAACGGTTTGCCTGAACCCGCGGGTGACACGTTCGCGAACGATCAAGCGGTTTTCGAGGAAGCAGAAGGCGTAGACAAAGGCCTCGGTCCCATTTACAACGCACGCTCCTGCGCCGATTGCCACCAGAATCCGGTGACCGGCGGCGGCAGCCAGGTGTCGGAATTCCGTGTCGGCCACCTCGACGGCAATGGAAACTTTGTCAGCCCCACACTTACCATCAATAACGGTCAGAGCTCGATTCCAAATCGTTCTCTAGCCAACGACCGGGCCGTCTGTCCTGAGGCCCAGGAACGCGTCCCCATGTCCGAAAACATCCGGACCTTCCGCATGTCTCTCAGCGTTCTCGGCGATGGTTTCGTGGAGGCGATTGACGACAGCACACTGCAGAATATCGCGGACCAACAGCCGGCCCTGAGCCGGGGCAAGATCCACGGAGAAGTCATCCAGGTACCGATCGGAGAAGCTCCCGGACTAACCCGCATAGGACGCTTTGGCTGGAAAGACCAGCATGGCAGCCTGCTTTCGTTCTCCGCGGACGCTTACCTGAACGAGCAGGGGATCTCAAGCCGTCTCAACCCCGTGGACACTACCACCGTCTGTAAAACCAATACCGATCCCGAGGACCACCCCGACGACCTCGGCATGGACGATATCGATCACTTCACGACGTTCATCCGAGGCACCATGGCGCCTCCGGTGGATGCCACGCTGCTGGCGACTCGGGATGCGCAAGCCGGGCAACAGATCTTCGCCCAGGTCGGTTGCGCCGTCTGTCACGTGGCCTCGATCACCACTGCCCCGACCGGCACCGTGATCAACGGTGGAACGTTCACCATCCCCGATGCGCTGGGGGGCAAGGTCATCCACCCGTACAGTGATTTTCTGCTGCATAACATTGCAACGGGAGACGGGATTGTGCAGAACGGTCCTGCCGATACCGCCAACAAGCTCCGCACTACCCCTTTGTGGGGTCTGCGTACGCGCGATCGCCTGATGCACGACGGACTCTCCGGTTCGCGCGAACAGGCGATCCTCCGTCACAAAGGGGAAGCCGCCGTGACTCGACAAAAGTACGTGACACTTACGCCGCAACAGCAATCGCAACTGCTGACGTTCCTGAATTCGCTGTAGTCGGGAGGCAAGAATAGTTTGAGTGGCCGAAGGCCCGGCCCTTTGCGGCATCGTGCAGAGGGCAGGGCCTTCCGTTTTTGTGGGGAAGCTGCGGGTCAGGCGCTCTTGGCGCGCACGCGATTCTGTGCGCGCAGATGGGCCACCACCAGGCGGATGTCCTCGAAACTGACGGTGGCCGGCAGCGCGTCTTTGATCTTTTTCAGTTGCTCGACGCCCAGTTGCGCGCAAACGGCCTCAATCTGCGCGAGCATCGGGGATGCGATCCACTCCGGGCGCCACGCGAGCCTGCCTGTTTCGATGAGGTTCGCCACCGTTCCAATCACTGTCGAATACTGGCGTGCGCGCAGTTGGGCAATTTCTTCGAGTGTGCGGCCCTCGGTGAGCAGGCGAAGAGTCTCTTCGGCGGGAGTGGATCCGCTGTCGGAAACGGGTGTGGCGCGCGCGCCCTCGCCGAAATTGCGCAATGCCTGAAGAATCTCGGCGCCATAGACGCCCGCTTTGCGCTCGCCGATGCCTGGCACCTGCTGCAACTCGGCAAGGTTGGTGGGACGGCGCCGGCACAATTCTTCCAGTGAGCTGTCATGCAGAATGATGTAGGCGGGAATTTTTTGTTCGCGCGCGATGTTCCGTCGCCAGTCGCGCAGATATTCCGCCAGGACAGGATCGAAATCACGCGCCCCGGAACCCGGCGACGGGAGTTCTCGCATCGCGGGCAACGGCGAGTAGGTCTTGCGTCGCCGCGCTCGCTTGTCCGGCGGCGCTTCCGCCTTTCCGCCCAGCCACTGGGGCGCGGTGCCGCAGTTATCGCAACTTTCGCAGCGCTCCCATTTGGGAGTCTCGCCGAAATGCAGGCAGATTTGGCGATGACGGCAGCGGCTGGAAGCCACGAAATTGCTCATGATGCGGTGCCGCTGCTGCGAGCGCTCGCGTTCGGCATCATTGGAAATCTTCTCGATGAAGTACTTCAGAAGGATGTGGTCCTGCTTCTGCCAGAGCAGCACGCAATCCGCGGGACGGCCGTCCCGTCCAGCCCGCCCAGCCTCCTGGTAGTACTGCTCAATCGACTGCGGCAGCGACAGATGAATCACCGCGCGTACCGCAGGCTTGTTGATTCCGAGACCGAATGCGATGGTACCGACCAGAATCCGTACTTCGTCCGACATCCAGCGTTCCTGGTTCTGGCGGCGCAGGCTCGATTCCATCTTCGCGTGATAAGGAACCGCCGCGAAACCGCTCTCTTGGAGGGCCTCGACCGTTTCCTCGACGCGGCG
>PMCH01000371.1 GCA_003154055.1 Acidobacteriaceae bacterium | reverse complement strand
TGCTTGATCGGCCACAGCAGTCGGCGCGCCTTGTCGAGATTTGCGTTGTCCGGCCAGCTATTGAGCGGCGCGAAGCGCTGCTGACCGGCTCCGGCCCCACCGCGGCCGTCGCCGATGCGGTACGTACCCGCGCTGTGCCACGCCATACGAATGAAAAGTGGCCCATAGTGGCCAAAGTCGGCCGGCCACCAATCCTGCGAGTCCGTCATCAAGGCATGCAGGTCCTTGATCACGGCATTCAGGTCGAGGCTCTTGAACTCTTCCGCGTAATTGAACTTCTTGTCCATAGGATCGGACAGGGGAGAGTGCTGGTGCAGGATCTTCAGGTTCAGCTGATTCGGCCACCAGTCCGCATTCGTCGCGGCCCCAGCTGCGGTGTGTTTAAACGGGCACTTCGCTTCGGTTGACATGATTGCTCCTTATTTTAAGAAAACTCGATGAACTACCAACCCATCCTGACTTTCCCGTTCGCGCAATCGCCGATCCTTATCAAGACTTCAGCTATCGGTAGTGTCCTAATTTGTTGCGGCGTTTGGTTAGTCATGGTGGAAATAGAAGAGGTTCCCGTCCGGATCCTGTACGGTGAATTGCCGTAATCCCCAAGGCTTTTTTTCCAGAGGATCCACGATGTTCGCACCTGACGACTTCAGTTCCTGGTACGACGCATCGATATCTTCGGCGAACACCCAGTGAACGGCAGGTTCGAACGGCGGCGTCCTCTTCCGAAAGAATATCGCCACATTGCCGCGCGACACGGCCCCAATTTCTTTACCTGGGTAAAGCCATCCGATCTCAAAGCCGAGTGCATCTCTGTAATGCTGTTGTGCGCGTTCGACATCAGCGACCGGCAACTCCGGCACTGGTTGGCCAATTGAGCTCATTTTCTCTTTTGCGCCCACAGAGAGATCTCCTCTACGCTACAAAACTGCCCTCGCGTCAGGTTTTTGTTCGGCAGCGGCGGCAGAGGCCAAAGACCTCGACCAGCGGCTGCGACAGATCAAAGCCAGCCGGCAGTTGCCGGGATAGCCGCTTGAAATCGATGAACTCTCCTTCGATGTCCTGCACCGATTTGCAGCGGGAGCAGACCAGATGGTGATGAGGTTCGAGATTGCCGTCCACGCGCAACGTGGACGCATGAGGAGTGACCTCTCGCAACAGCCCGCACTCGATGAAAAGCCGCAGGTTGTTGTAGACCGTGGCGAGAGAAATGGACGGAACGCGACGCCGGACCGCGGCGTAAATGTTTTCTGGAGAATGGTGTCCGTGGACAGCGATGACGGCCTCATAGACCACCTGGCGCTGGTGCGTGACCGCCAAACCGTGCTTCGAGGCCAGCTCACGGAACTGTTCATGGGTGAGGCGCATGATTATTGAATAAGAATGATTATAAAACGACTGGGAGCAGTGTCAACCGAATCTTTCCGGTGACCTCGAAGAGAGCGGGCACAAGACCAGACTGTGGCTCAGCCACCACGGCCGGCATCGGGACCCGCTTTTGGATGGATTGTCGCTAGGCTTGACCGGTACCGATCCCGCTAACTTCCTCGAAGCCCGTTTCCGGATAGTCTCTAGTTAGCCGACAATTCGGCCTCAGCAACGCACGCACGGTTTTTTAAGTGTTCGAGGCGCTATCGGGCTTGATGTTTTGGTTGAGTCGCAGCACGTTGTTGGGGTCGTACTTTTTCTTGATCTCCACGAGGCGAGCATAGTTCGGCCCATAGCCCGAGCGGACCAGTTGGTCACTCGTGTCGCCCAATTGGTTGACGTACACTCCATGCGAAAAGGGCTGTAAATTATCGCGCGTAGCCTGGACCCATCGCACCACTTCCGCCTTCACTGCGGGAGTATTCCAAACACCCGCCATGTCTATTTCATAACCCGGCTCCCGGAGAGCAAATGCGGTATCGGTCACACTTACACGGCTAACAGCCCCACGCAACGGCACAATGATCGCCTTGCATGTGGCTGGCGCATCGTTGATCGCGGTTGTAATTGCCGCAATGGCGGCTCCGCTGAGTTCTCGAAGAAAGAGATTTGTTTGGAAGTGCGCAACCGGCGCTGCAAGAAATCCACCGGCCGCCTGAGCTTCCAGGTAGGGCATGATCTTGACACTGTCATCCTGCGGCTTGAAAGCGCGCAGCGGCCGGAGGAAGTCATTTCCCATTCGGGGATCGCCGCAATAGCAGACATCGACTTTGAGTCTTCGGCCCTGTTCGGATGGCAACAGCTGGGCAAACGCGTCCATTTCATCCGGGGCCCCAGCAAGAAACTTGACGAAAGCCTGCAGGAGATCTGGAATGCGTCCGGGCGGATAGGTGAGGGCTCCCGACAGAACCTGGTCGACCGGATGAAGCTGGTACTCCAGCGCCGTGACCACACCAAAGTTGCCGCCGCCCCCACGAATGGCCCAAAAAAGATCTGGATTGGACTTCGGGCTGGCTTCGACCTGTCTCCCGTCCACTGTCACCACTTGCGCCGATAGCAGGTTGTCGCATGCGGCGCCGTACTTCTCCATCAAACGACCTTCTCCCCCTCCGAGCGTAAAGCCGGCGATTCCGACGGTGGGGCAGCCGCCTGAGGTTGTGGCTAGCCCGAAGTGCTGGGTAGCAGTGTCGAGGTCACGCACGAGGGCGCCAGCCTCTGCGCGGGCCACTCGTTTGCTGATGTCTACTTCGACTCGTTTCATCGCGGATAGGTCGATTACGACGCCGCCATCGCACATCCCGAACCCGAGCCGGCTGTGTCCTCCGGCACGCACCGCCAGTGGCAAATGCTGGGCCTTGGCAAAATCGAGCGAGCGCGCGACATCGGAGGGGCTACCGCAGCGCACGATCACCGCGGGACGGCGATCAAACGCACGGTTGAAGATTGAGCGCGCCGCGTCGTAATCGGCGGCTCCGGGCGTGATTACTTGACCGACAATTTGGGAAGCCAGCTTGCGGATCGTCTGCGGGTACGGCGGAGCGCCATCCTGTTTATCCGCGTCGAAAAGCCGGTACGATTCACCTATCGCCCAAACCGGGCGTCCGCAGAGTGCAGCGGCAAACGCCATTTGCCGAGCGAAGTGTCTCCGGGTAATAAGCGCCATATTTTCGCTCCTCCATCTCTCGTCGCTGGAATCTGGTTAGCGAATTCCCCAAACGAGACAGAGGGTACCACGTAGGGCATCAGCCCATGGTCCATAAAACGGGCAACCCGGAAGTTACGTTTAACGCGGACTCCGACAAGTTTTTCCAGAAGTCGGCTTCGAGGAGATCGCGATTGTTCTCCCCCAAGCCCTTCTCGACAACTTCTCGATTGCCGACCAATCGTCCGAATGGCACTCATTTGACGCAGGCCGCTGCTGCGCGCAGAATGAAGAACTTTACTTGTGAGATAGTCCTCGCTCAGAGTTCCGTAAGGGGTAAAGCATGTTGACTCGAATCGCGATGGGAATAGTTTGTTCACTAGCACTGATGCTGCAGAGTTCACAAAACTATCCGACGAAGCCCGTACGTATGGTCGAGCCGTTCGGGGCTGGCGGCGGGCCTGGCGTGCTAGCCCGCGCCCTCGGCCCAAAGCTTGCCGAGTTGTGGGGGCAGCCTGTGACCGCGGAGAACCAACCCGGCGCGGGAAGTACAGCTGGCCC
>PMCH01000210.1:1738-6755 GCA_003154055.1 Acidobacteriaceae bacterium | reverse complement strand
GTTTCTTCGCCTGCTCGATTCGGGCCAATTGATCGGTTTTCCACGGCGCGGGCGGAGTTTCACCTCGGCCAAGATAATCGAGCGCCCGGAGTGCGGCATCGGCCAGGGCGGCGAGGTCCTGGGAGATCGGAGCGACCTCCTTTAGTAAGAACGACTGCTGGAGTAGTGGCTGCAGCCGTGTGTCGTTATCGCGCCAGGCCAGCAGAGACGCCCGAATTCGAGCCTCGCTGGCGGCATCTTTATATCCGCTGGCGGCGAATACATTCACCAGGTCCGCAAAATTCCGCGCCTCGTCGCTTTCCGGATGGACTCCGTCCACCAGGCGGTTGAGTGGCGTCTTGCTGGTGACAATGACCGTCGCACTGTCCATGCGGGTGTAGTCCTTCACCGGCTCCACCACGGCGGCCAGCACGCGCAGCGATGCAATGTCGTTCGTTCCCGCCATGCGCTGCATTCCCGCGATGTCGTTTGCGTTGTGGGTGAGGCCGAGTTCCTCCAGTCGCCAACTGATTTCGCCCAGGCGCCGGTACATGGAAGGTACGTCCTGCACGTCCTGCGGTGACCAAAACCGCTCGGCGATCGCCGCCGCCCGCGGCCAGATGCGGGAATCGATGTTCTCAGGAGTAATAAATTCAGCCCACATGCAGGTTTCGCCGCCCAAAACCCGCTGTTTCTCCTCGGGGCTAAGGGTGGCGGCATTGTCGGCCATCGGGTCGATGGCGTAGTGGCGCGATGCCGGCCACATCAAGTCGAGGTAATAACCAAATGAGAGCACTCCGGAATGCCCAAGCTTCGCCGCCGCAGCCAGAGAGTCCTGTCCTCGCCAGGATTGAACCATTACGCTGGATGGCAAATCGGGTTGCAGGATTTCATCCCAGCCCATCATCGTCTTGCCATGCTTGCTGACAATCTTCTGCAACCGCGCGTTGAAGTATGCCTGCAACTCCTGATTGTTCTTCATGCCGTGCGTGCGCATGAATTCCTGGATCTTCGCGTTACCGGCCCACGCGGTTCCGTTCAACTCGTCACCGCCGATATGAAAATACGGGTCGGGAAACAGTCCAGCCATCTCCCCGATGAACTTGTCCAGGAACTGGTAGGTCTTGTCCAGCGTGGGGTTCATCGCCGGATCTTGATCGTCCTTCGTGCGTTCGACCTTGTAGGGGCCGGGCGCACTGGCCAGTTCTGGATAGCCCACGAAAAAAGACCGCGTGTGACCGGGCATGTCGAATTCCGGGACAACGCGGATCCCGCGGTCCCCCGCGTACGCGACAAATTCTCGAATTTCCTGCTGGGTGTAGAACAATCCCTCCGAGCCCTCCTGGTGCAGCTTGGGAAATCGTTTGCTTTCGACGCGGAAGCCCTCGTTGTCGGAAAGGTGCCAGTGCAACACGTTCATCTTGACCGCAGCCATGCCGTCGAGGTTGCGCTTCAGCACGTCGAGCGGGATGAAATGGCGGCTCACGTCGATAAGTACACCCCGCCATGGAAAGCGTGGCTGGTCCTGGATCGAGATCGCGGGCACGACGAAGCCGTCGGGCGCGAGTTCGACCAGTTGGAGGAAGGTTTGCAGTCCGTGCATGACCCCGAGAGTATTCGCTGCGGTCAGCTTTGCCGCCGAGGAACTTACATTCAATTCGTAGGACTCATCTTCCCCCGGCGCGGGGATTGGTTTGCGGTCGCGATCGACCTGGATTACGAGGGTAGCGGTGGACGGACCCGCCTGCGTCATGTTCAAAGGCATGCCGGTCGTGCGCGAAAGATCGTGCACGAACCGCTGAACCGCGCGGTCGAGCGTTACGCTATCGTGTCCGGCAATGGCAACGGAAAAAGATTGACGGATGACCAACTGGCCAGCCCCGGGCTGAAGGTGCGCCGGCATGGGCATGAGGTTGACGCGGGGCTGCGACTGGGCCGCGGCTCCCGCAAAGAGTGCGAAACAGAGGAACAGNNGGGAGGTCTCTCTCAAGTTATGGATTTCGTAAGTCTTGGGAAGCGGTAATGCGCTCCAGCAGGTATTCTCAATAAGGACATGCAACACGAATTGCAGACCAAGTTCCGGGAGCGCTTCGGCGGCCCCGCCAACCTCTATCGCGCCCCCGGTCGCGTGAACCTCATCGGCGAGCACACCGACTACAACCAGGGCTTTGTAATGCCGGTAGCGATTGACCTCTCCTGTTGGGTCGCCATTGGGCCACGCGACGATCGCAAGCTCGTCATCTATTCAGAAGACGTTGACGCTACTGCCGAAGCGGATCTTGACGGCGAAGCCGTGCGCCCCACTCGGACTTGGAGCGACTATCCCATCGGGGTGGCGGTTTTGCTCCAGCAGGCCGGTCATCGTCTGCGAGGGGCCAACCTTTATATACGAGGCGAAGTTCCACTGGGGTCGGGCCTCAGTTCTTCGGCAGCTCTCGAGGTTTCCGTAGGCTACGCCCTTCTGGAAACGTCCGGCCAGGACATCGATCTTGTTCAGTTGGCCCTGCTCTGCCAGCGCGCCGAAAATGAGTTTGTCGGCGCCCGCTGCGGCATCATGGACCAGTTCACCGCCTGCCATGGGCAGGCAGGGCGCGCGCTCATGTTGGATTGCCGCTCGCTGGACTATCGGCTGCTGCCTTTGCCCGATCATGTCAGCCTTATCATCTGCAACACGATGGTGAAGCACGAACTGGCCAGCAACGAGTACAATCTGCGCCGCTTCGAGTGTGAAGAGTCTGTGCGGCGGCTGGCGAAGGTCTTGCCAGATGTCCACGCCCTGCGCGACGTGACCGTCAAGCAACTGGAAGAAAATCGCGGCCGCCTTACCCCAGTCCTGTATCAGCGCGCCCGACACATTGTCACTGAAAACGAGCGTGTGCAGGCGGCGGCAGTGGCGCTGCAGGCCGGGAATGCCGGCGCCTTCGGCGAACTAATGGGCGAATCGCACCGCAGCCTGCGCGATGACTACCAGGTCAGTTGCAGCGAACTGGATGTCTTGGTCGAGATTGCCAGTCGCCAGCCCGGCGTTTATGGCGCGCGGATGACCGGGGGCGGTTTCGGCGGATGTACGATCAACCTGGTCGCCAGCGAACACAGCGCGGAGTTTAAGAAGCAGGTCGCTTATGCATATCATTCCGCGACCGGACACGAGCCGAGGCTTTATCTGTGCCAGGCTTCGCAAGGCGTGCAGTCGTTGTGGGCCTCGCAGCGGGACGGGAAATGAAACAGTCAGACTTGGAGAAGGTACCTCACCGCCGGCTGAATCCTTTGACGCGTGAGTGGGTCTTGGTGTCTCCTCAGCGTACCGAGCGGCCCTGGTTGGGGAAGGTCGAGAAGGCCAATGTCCAGCAGTCGGTTGCTTACGACCCGGCGTGCTATCTCTGCCCGGGGAACTCCCGAGCGGGAGGCGTGCAAAACCCGCAGTACTCCGGAGTCTTTGCCTTCGATAACGACTACCCGGCCCTATTGCCAGAAGTGTCCGAGATCGACCTGGACCAGTCGGGCCTGATTGTTGCGACCACGGAACGCGGCATTTGCCGCGTGGTTTGTTTCTCTCCGCGCCACGATCTCACCATTTCGCGCATGAGTCCCGCCGAGCGGCGGCAGGTGGTTGACGTTTGGGTCGAACAGTATCGATCATTGGCNNCATGGGCGCGAGCAACCCGCATCCCCACTGCCAGATCTGGGCCAACGAGCACTTGCCCAACGAGTCCGCCACAGAACAGGCCTCGCTGATTGAATACCGCGCTCTTCACAACTCGTGTTTACTGTGCGACTACCTCAAGCTTGAATCGCGAGAGCAGGCCCGCATCGTCTGCCAGAATGAGGCCTTCGTCGCGCTGGTTCCTTACTGGGCGATCTGGCCTTTTGAAACTCTGGTGCTCAGCAAACGCCACCTCACGGCCATGGACGATCTCACTTCCGTGGAATGCGATTTGCTCGGAGACATTCTCAAGCAGCTCACGATTCGCTACGACAACCTGTTCGAAGTTCCGTTTCCGTATTCCATGGGATTTCACCAGCGCCCCACCGACCAGCAGCCTCACCCGGAGTGGCATTTTCATGCTCACTACTATCCGCCACTGTTGCGATCCGCAACCGTGCAGAAATTCATGGTGGGATATGAAATGCTGGCGTCGCCGCAGCGCGATCTTACTGCCGAGAGCGCGGCTGCTCGTCTGCGCGATGCCGGCGATGTCCACTACACCGACTGGAAGCCCACGAACACTCGCTGAACTGACTCCGGTACAATGACCACCGTGCCGGAAACCAAGGTCAATCACGGCCAGACGCTGGCGAAGGTTGCCATGTTCTCTGGACTCACCGAAATCGAACTGGGTTTCCTCGCCCAACGTGCCGTCCCACGTCATTTCTCGGGGGGCGAGACCGTTTTCAGCGAGGGGGAACCGTGCGCAGGTCTTTATGTAGTTGAATCCGGGAACATCCGGATCTTCAAGAGTTCGGCCAGCGGACGGGAGCAGGTACTCAGCATCGATGGACCCGGCAGTTCCGTCGCTGAGTTGCCGGTCTTCGACGGCGGAAACTATCCGGCATCGGTAGCCGCGGTGGGCGAAACCACGCTGCTGTTTGTAAGCAAGCAGGACTTTCAGGCGCTGTGCCTGGCGCATCCCCAGGTCGCGCTCAAAGTTCTACGCGTTGTTGGCGCGCGGCTGCGCCGGCTGGTGGGNNCAGATCGGCACGGTTCGCGAACTTGTCTCCCGTAATTTCTCCCGCTTCCAGTCGGAGGGAATGCTGAAGCTCGATGGCCGCAGCGTGGTTCTCCGCGATCTGAAAGCCCTGGAAGCGGAGCTAAACTCCAGCGAATAGTACCTCGCACTGGCCGTGACAAAAGTCATCGGCAGGCCACTTCCCATCCGCTAACTTCAGGACATCATCCGCGGTCGCAAGGCATGGAGCCCCACCGCGAGGAGGATGCGATGTGCGTAACCGCCGAGAAAACTGTCCGCGAACTTGCCCTGGAAAACCCTGCCGCAACCCGGGTGTTTGAAAAGCTGGGTATTGACTACTGCTGCGGCGG
>PMCH01000210.1:0-1726 GCA_003154055.1 Acidobacteriaceae bacterium | reverse complement strand
CTTGCCCGCCTCGGCCCGCTATTTGACAAGGTCTGCTCCGTCCATGGGAAGAACCATCCCGAACTTCTGGATGCCCGCGCAAGCTTCTCCGGCCTCTCCCAGGAACTGACCATGCACATGATGAAGGAAGAAAAGGTCCTGTTCCCATACATCGTCCGGATGGAAGAAGCGGTGATCCAGCAGGAGCCCGTTCTACCCCCGCCGTTCGGGAGCGTGCAGAGTCCAGTTTCGATGATGGAACATGAGCACGAATCTGCTGGCAACGCACTTCGGGCCATGCGCCAGGCCAGCAGCGGCTATACGACTCCGCCCGATGCCTGCGTTAGTTACCAGACGCTTTACCGGGCTCTGGCTGAATTCGAAGCGGACCTGCACCAGCACATTCATCTCGAGAACAACATTCTGTTTCCGCGTGCGATTGCGATGGAACAGGCCCACTGACCGGAGCGTTTCTAGGCGCGGGCGAAATCGATGTATCCGCGCTGCACATCCGTCCGCGTCAAGCGCGCCCGCAACTTGTCTCCGACATCCAGGCCTTGCTGCCCTTGCGCTAGTAGTCCTTCAATGCGGGGCTGCATCACGCGGACAAACGTTCCGCGCGGGGTTACGCCGGTGACGATGGCGTCGAATGTCTCCCCAATCCGCTGGCTCATGGCGGCTGCCGCCAGGCGTTTCGACATCTCCCGCTCAACTTTCCGAGCGGCATCTTCTTTCACCGTGCAGTTCTGGGCGATTGCGCCCAGTTCGTCGTCGGAGTACGGCCCAGGAGTTCCGGACAGAAACGCTTTGATCAGCCGTTGCGTGACAACATCCGCAAACCGCCGGTTCGGCGCCGTCGAGTGGGTGTAGTCCTGCACGGCCAGCCCGAAGTGGCCCTGTTCCGGGTCCCCGGGACGCTCCAGAACATATTCACCCGGTCCAATCAGCTTGATGACGGCCAGCGAGAGGTCGGCAAAGCGGTCGGGGTCGGCGGCTTTGCGCTTGAGCAGAAAATTGTTGAGTGCCTTGGAGTCGGGTTGTGCCGGCAGTTGCTCACCGCGCGCGGCAGCCAGTTGTACGATGCGGTCCCATCGTTCTGGCGTCTTCACGATGCGCCGCAAGGATGAGACTTTCTCCAGCATGCGCGCCACCACGCCGTTGGCGGCGATCATGAAATCTTCGATCAGCATGGTCGCCCGATTTTTCTGGTGCTGCACGATGTCAACTACCTGCTGGTTGACCACGACCGGGTTCACTTCGCTGGTTTCAATATTCAGCGCTCCATGAAGGTAGCGTTGTTTCATCAGGGCCTGTGCGACCTGGTCCTGGAGTTTGAGTTGCGCTTGCAAATCGGCCGATGCAGCAACCTTCGGCGGCGCCGCGCCCGTGCCTTCCAGCCACGCCCCCACCGAGTTGTACATGAGTTGTGCCTTGTTGCGGACCAGCGCCCGATACACGGAACTGGACGTCACGACCCCGTCGGCGCCGGCTACAAACTCGGTCACCACGCTCAGTTTATCTCCGTTTTCAAGCAGGGAAGACGCTCCGGTGGATAGTTCCTCCGGCAACATCGGAAAATTGCGCACGCCTGCATAAACCGTGGTTGTCTCTTTTGCAGCGTGCGTATCAATGGCGGAAGCCTTCGGCACAAAGGCATCGACATCCGCGATGCCGACCATCACCTTGACGTCTCCATTGGGCAGCCTCTCGGCCACTTCAACCTGGTCCAGGTCGCGCGAAGTGTCGT
>PMCH01000088.1 GCA_003154055.1 Acidobacteriaceae bacterium | reverse complement strand
CTGTTGGGGCGGAGCAGTCATTACTGTCCAAAATGTCAAAAATAGCGCTACTATAACGATTTAATATTGACGAATCCAAGCCTGCCCTGTAAAAACAAAAGTTGGGCAAATCGGCTATTGTAAGGGCGGCAGAGTTCTTCCTATGAACAGCTTCTCGATCGGTGTGGACTTAGGCGGTACCAACCTGCGCATCGCGGCGGTGGATGAGCAGGGCCTGCTTGTGGAGAAAGTTACGCTGGGCACCAAGGTGTCGCTGGGGCGCGATCACGTCCTCAACGACATGTGCGATGCCATTCAGCGCCTCTCCGAAAAGTACAAGAATTCGGCCGCGCTGCTGGGCATCGGCATTGGCGTGCCCGGCATCATCGACATGGAGAGCGGACTGCTCCGCGAATCGCCGAACCTCCCCGGCTGGGCGGACTACCCCGTGCGCGCGGAAATCGAGCGCCGGCTGAGCACGATGGTCATCCTCGAAAATGATGCCAACGTAGCCGCCCTTGGCGAGAAATGGCTGGGGGCCGCCAAGGCCTTCGCCGACATGGTAATGCTCACGCTCGGTACCGGAGTCGGCGGCGGGCTCGTCCTGGGCGGCAAGATCTGGCACGGCATGAACGGTATGGCTGGAGAATTCGGACATAGCACGGTTGAGCCCGAGGGCTATCCCTGCAAATGCGGCAACCGCGGCTGTCTGGAGCAGTATGCTTCGGCGACGGCGGTGGTCCACATGGCGCGGGAAGCGATTGCTGCCGATCCAGCTTCGGCCCTGGCCCGCGCCTCGCACGCCGATCCTGAATTCAGCGCCAAGTCCATTTACAACCTGGCCATTCAGGGTGACGAAGATGCGCGCCGCATCTACCGGCGCGTAGGGCGCGCCCTGGGGATTGTGCTCTCCAGCATGGTGAACTCGCTCAACCTGCCAATGTACGTGATCGGCGGAGGAGTTTCGAGCGCGTGGGATGCCTTCTCGCCAACCATTTTTGAGGAATTGCGCCAGCGCTGCATGGTGTATGCCGCCACCGCCCCGCCCGATCCATTGGCTTCCAGCGGAGGCGCGTCGGCGCACGTGGATCCAGGTTCCGGCCGCAAGACCATCATCACGCGCGCTCTGTTGGGAAGCGACGCCGGCCTGTACGGCGCTGCCCGCTTGCCGATGATTGCCGCGGAGAAGCGCTAGCGGTTGCTTTAGTTGCGGCGGTCGCGGCTCGGTTTCTGTGCTCGCGATTGGGCTTCGGTGCGCGCGGTTTCGGCGTCTTCGGGCCTGAAGCCGCCGCTTTCAGTTGCGCGACTTCCTTCAATGTCAGGTTGCGGAATTCCCCGGGCGGCACATCCAGCGACAGCGGGCCGAATTTCACCCGCCGGATCTTCTCCACGTGGTGGCCCACCTCTTCGAACATTTTCCGGATCTGGCGGTTGCGCCCTTCCACCAGGGTCACTTCGAGCCACGGATTATCCGCTTCCCGTATGAGTTGGACTTTTGCCGGAGCCGTGCGCATGCGCCGCCCGCCTTTTTCGGCAATCGAAACTCCCCGGCGCAGCTTTTCGAGTTTTCCCTCTTCGGGCTGCCCGGCAACCTTCACCACATAGACTTTCGGAACGTGCGATTCCGCTTTCATCAGTCCGTTGGCCAACGCTCCGTCATTCGTCATAAGGAGCAGCCCTTCGCTCGCCCAGTCCAGTCGGCCCACGGGATACACGCGCGCTTTGACCCCGCGCACCAGGTCCATCACGGTCGGCCGTTTTTCAGGGTCGCTCACCGTGGTGACATACCCCTTGGGCTTGTTGAGCGCGATATAGGTGTAGCGCTCTGGCCCCTGCAGCAGTTTGCCATCCACGCGGATGTGGTCCTGCTCCGCGTCCGCTTTCGTGCCCAGTTCGGTGACCACCTGTCCGTTCACCTTCACGCGTCCCGAAGTGATGAGTTCTTCAGCCTTGCGGCGCGAGGCGACTCCGGCGGCGGCCATGATTTTTTGTAAGCGCTCAGGGGGCATCAGATTCAGACTAACAGAAGGGTGCTTGACTCCGTGTGGCTCTGCCGAGAGGTCCACTCGCGTCGCGGCGAAACAGGAAAGCCCGGCGCGTAGGCGCCAGGTAGCATGAGGAAAGATTTGGTAGTCCCGCAAGGGACGGCACTCTGCCTCATCCATCGACTCGTGCTGCCCCTCATGCGAGGGCCGCGCCTTAAACGCCGCAGAACATTTCGAAATTCAAGCTGCCGGGTTCTTGTCCCCCGACGCAATGTCCCCAGCCACCGCCACCTCGGCCGTCACCTCGTCGTCCACGACCGCGGCTTCCACGGTGTCCAAGGGTTGTGCAGCTTCCGCCGGTGCGCTCTCGGCGGCAGCCGGTTCCATCAGTAGATCGCTCTGGAACGACTCCGCCACCAACTTCTCGAACTCCTCCATGCTGGGCAGTTCGCCGACGTCCTTCAGCCCGAAGCGCAGCAGGAATTCCTTGCTCGTCCGATAAAGAATCGGGCGGCCGATCACTGCCTTTCTTCCCGCGGTCGTGATGAGTTTGCGGTCCAGCAAAGTCGCAATCACTCCGCCGGAATCCACGCCGCGGATCTCGCTGATCTCCGGCACGGTGACCGGTTGCTTGTAGGCAATCACGGCCAGCGTCTCAAGCGCGGGCAGCGAAAGCCGGATGGGCGGCTTCAGTCCCTTGGCGAAAGCGCGAATTACGTCATGCTGCTCCGGCTTGGTGGACATCCGGTACCCGCCCGCAACCTGGCGGACTTCAATGCCGTGTTCGGCGCCCGAGAAGTCCGTGATCAGTTCTTCCAGTGCCGCGCGTACCCGCGACTTGACTTCATTGTCGTCGGCAGCACCCTCGGCAAGAACCCCATCTTTGACCAACTGGATGATCTGGTCCAAGGTAATCGGCATCTCCGCCGCGTAAACGATCGCTTCGAGTTGGGCTTTAAGACTCATAAGAATCAGTTGCCAGTACCCAGTTGCCAGTTAAATGTCCAGTCGCCGTCATCCTGCGAGCTCGATTTACAACCGGCTACTGGGTACTGGGTACTGCTCATCTCCAATCATCCCGTACCGCCGCCTGCTCCGTAATCACCTGCTCGAAGTGGGAATGCTTCCGCACCAGCACTTCGCCGAACACGTGGTCCTGCCGCACCTGGATGGCCTGCAACCGGACCAGTTCCAGCAATGCCAGGAACATGCACACCAGCGCCTGTTGCGACGGGATGTTGCGCAGCATCTGCTTCAGCCGGACCGGCCGCTCTTCCAACGATAGCCGCCGGTGCAGGTACTGAATCATCTGCCCCACCGTGACCGTCTCTTCATCCACTTCCAGGATGGGTCGCGTCCGCGCGCGATCAAGCACTTGCTGAAAAGTCTTGACCAGGTCAATGACGTCGGCCGCCAACTCAGGTTCCGTGCCCTCGGCGTCCATGAATTCCCGCAGCGCGGGATTGCTGAGCACCGCATCTTCAATCTGCTGCTTCTGCATCAGCATCTGCGCCGCCGACTTGAATTTCTCATGCTCCAGCAGGCGGTTGACCAGTTCGCTGCGCGGATCATCCAGTGCATCCGCCGGGGCCAGCGGATCCCGCGGCAGCAGCATCTTCGACTTGATATGGATCAGCACCGCGGCCATGTAGATGAATTCCGCCGCCACGTTCACGTCCAGCTCGCGGATTCGCTCCACATAGATGAGGTACTGTGCCGTGATCTTTGCGATGGGAATGTCGTAGATATTGATGTCCTGCTTGCGAATCAGGTCCAGCAGCAGGTCGAGCGGTCCTTCGTAGAGTTCACCGAGCGCGACCGCGAAAGGGAAGTCGTTTTCCGCGCCCTGCGTCGCTTTTGGCGGAGCGGCGCCCGGCCCAGGCGCAGGAGCCTGAACCGCCGCTTGCTCCGCTACCGGTTGAGACAAATCCGTCACTTCGAAGAACCCCGCGGCGGCTCGTAATTGAGCGACATGCCCATCGAATCCCGGACCTCATCCATTGTTGCGCCCGATATTTTCTGGGCGCGTGCCGAGCCTGCCTCAAGGATATCCCAGGCCAGGCGCGGATTCTCCTCGTATTTCTTGCGCCGCTCCTGCATCGGGTTCAGTATCTTCACCAGGGCGTCGGCGGCCCACCCCTTGCACTCGATACAGCCGATCCCAGCGGAACGGCAACCCTCGTTCACCTTCGCCATCGTCTCTTTGTCGCTGAATATTTTGTGCAAATCTCCCACCGGACAAACGTCCGGATTGCCCGGGTCGGTGCGCCGCACCCGCGCCGGATCGGTCACCATGGTCTTGAGCTTCAGCCGGATCGTCGGCTCGGGATCAGTGAGCAGGATCGTGTTCCCGTAGGATTTCGACATCTTGCGCCCGTCGGTTCCGGGCAGCTTGGGTGTGGGCGTCAAGAGCGACTGAGGTTCCGGGAAAACGTACGCTCGCTTGCCGGCATAAAACCCGTTAAACCGCCGCGCAATCTCCCGCGTCAGCTCGACGTGCGCCACCTGGTCTTCGCCCACCGGCACAAAATCAGCCTTGTAAATCAAAATGTCCGCCGACTGCAGCACGGGGTAGCCAAGAAACCCGTACGTTCCCAGGTCTTTTTCCTTGATGTTCTCGCGCTGCTCCTTGTAGGTCGGCACGCGCTCCAGCCAGCCGAGCGGCGTAATCATCGAAAGCAGCAGGTGCAGTTCCGCGTGTGACGGCACGTGCGACTGGATGAACATCACACATTTTTCCGGATCGAGCCCCGCAGCCAGCCAGTCCAGCAGCACCTCAACCGAGTTCTCCTTGATGCGCGACGTGTCGGCATAGTCCGTCGTCAGGGCGTGCCAGTCCGCCACAAAGAAGAAGCATTCGTACTGCTCTTGCATGCGCACCCAGTTCTCGAGCGCGCCCACGTAGTTCCCCAGGTGCAGCTTCCCGGTCGAGCGCATCCCGCTCAACACCCGTTTCTTGCTGGAAGGATTACCCATTCAGAATGCCACCATCATGGACCGATAGAAAATAATGAAGGGCCGGATCAGGCTGGAAAGCAGGTTGCCGCCCAGGTACACCAGGGCGAGCAGGCCGAAGATGCCAATGCTGTCATAGACACTGCGTACCGAACCCGACATGAAATGCCGGATCACGTGGCTCCCATCCAGAGGTGGCACCGGAATCAGATTGAATACAGCCAATACAATGTTGATGATCATCAATTCATAAATCAAGAGAACAGCCGGATCCAGAATCGAGCCCGAAAGGCCGCCGATCCCTGAGCCCACCGCATGAACCAGCAGGTGTCCGGTCATCGAGGTCAGGGAGATGATCCACAGCAGAATCAGCGCCCCGGTTGCCACGATGAAGTTGCTCACCGGCCCGGCCACCGACGTCAGGATGTCGTCGCGCACGGGATTGCTGAAGTTCCGCGGGTCCACCGGACACGGCTTCGCCCACCCCAGCAATGGAATGTGACTGATCGCCGCCACCAGCGGTAGAAGCACCGTCCCGATCGGATCGATATGCTTGATCGGATTCAGCGACACCCGTCCCAGCATGCGCGCGGTCGGATCCCCGCAACGTGACGCGGTCCACGCGTGAGCGGACTCGTGCACGCTGATGGCGAACAGAAACGCGATCATCTGGAATGCGATTTCCGCGTAGCTTTCTGACATAGGAATCTCTGATTCTAGCAAAGGTGGGAANNACTTCTGCAATCTGACTTCGAACTTCTGCCTTCGCCCTACTGTCCTGCCCGCGCAGGCGAGACGATCAGCCGGCCTGGGCTGCGCTTCTTGCTCTCGCCCTTGTCGTGCTGATACAGCAGGGACAGCGTTCCTTCGGCGGAAGGCGACGCGCCGGCCAGTTCCGCCGCCAGTCCCAGATATGAGCGACCGATTTCCTGGTGTTCCTGCAAAGCTACCGGACTCCCCTTGTCGATGGCAGGACCAACGACCTGGAAGTTGTTGGGAACCTTCCACAGGACTTTGCAGTTGGTTGCCTTTTCTACATCCTCATCGCTGAAACCCGGAATTTTCTTGTAACGGTTGAGAACCACCCGCAGCCGGTCGCGGCCAGATCCCTCTTGCAGGAACGTCTGAATCCGGCCCGCGCTCCACAGCGAAACCACATCGGTTTGCGTGACCAGGAGCACGGCATTCGAGAGGTCGCAAACAATCTGGGTGGCTGCATCCAGGCGTCCGGAGCAATCCACCACCACAAAGTTGTACTGGCTTACCAGCAGGTCAAATAGCTTGGCAATCTCGGATGCGGTCGCAATCGTATTGTGAGGCTGTTGGGAACCAGCCAGCAAATGCAGCCCGCTGTTGAAAGGTGTCATCAGGCCATCCAGAAGCCCGCCGTCCATGCGGTGCAGGTTCTGGAACGCGTCCATCACGGTGAATTGCGGGCGCAGGTTCAGCTGCAGGGCGCAATGGCCGAGATTGGCAAGATCGACCAGCACCACGCGGCCGTGAGTCTGTTGCAGGGCGACGGCGGTGTTCACCGCCGTGGTGGTCGCGCCCGCCCCGCCTTTGGCGTTCAGAAATGTAAAGATTCTCGCTTTACCCGCGCTGCGCTGTGCCCGGCTCAACGAAGCCGAGAAACGCCCAAAAGCCTCGATCAGCGCCTCGGCGCCCGCGGAGCGATCCAGAAACTCGCGCGCCCCAGCCCTCATGGCTGACACGATATTCATGGGCTGCTTCATGTCGCCCACGGCAAAAATCGTCGCCTCGCTGGTATTGGCGTGGATCAGTTCGATGGTACGAATTGCTCGCTGCGGGTTTTGCGGGTCGATGTCCACCAGCACGATGTCGGCCCGCTGATCTTGCAGTTGCCGCAGGACGGTATCGCTCGGACCCTGAGGGAAACCGACGTTGCTGAACACCATCCGGGTCAGATGAGTGCTCTCCAGTCGGTTGGTCAGGGTGGCGGATTGTTCGCGATCCTCCGTTAGGAGGGCGATGGCGATCCCCTGCATGAGTCGGTTCTCGGTGTCTTTAGTCATGCTACGAACTTCCTGCGCCGGAGCCAAATGACCTTCGTAATCGAAGAACGCATTAAAAACATGGCAGGCTCGCCAGCAGGGAATCTGGAATCGGGCGCGTCGCCCAATCCTGCTGAGCTAGTGATTTAGTGCAATTGTAAGGCATGGCACGGCCTTTGGAAAGCCGCAGCGGAAGCCGCAAGTACTTGACTCAATGGGAAATCGCGCCCGGTCTGTCGGTCTCCGAATCGGCGGGAGCCACCGGCGCCAGTCCCGATGCCGATTCGCCCTCAACGGCAGGCAGATACTCATAGGAATCCAGATGCACGGCGACTCCATTTCTTTGTCCCGCACCGGAAACATGGGAACGTAACACCCGGCCCTGGCAGCGAACCCTCATGCTCTCGCCCAGCGTGATTTCCGAAGGCATGGTGAAGGTCAGTTCCACTCCGTCGCCTTCCACCAGCGCCGCTTCGGTGTAGAGAAAGACCCCACGCGAACTGACGTCCTGGCTGAATCCGGAAATCGTCCGGTTCTCGCTTCGAATCAGGATGGGGAGGTGAACCTCGAATCGCTGGCCAGCCCGGCGCTCAAGTCGAAAAGGCTCTGTACTCATTGCTTTTCCTTCCCGGTGGCGGCGGCAATTGGAGAGGCGTGCCGCGGGACTAGTACTCTATCCTGCTTCGACCCCTCGTGGAAGTCTCAAGTTGGTGACTTTCCCGCCCTGTGGAAATATGTGCGCCTGGTAAACAGCAGATCGCCCGCCGCTCTCGATCGCAGCGTCCCCCCGCTGCATCTTTCGCCCGGTTGCCCTCATCATAAATTTGTGCCAAGGTTCTAAAAGTGCCACTGAGGCGCCGAACTCCATTACAATCCCAGAAGGAACAAAATCCGAAAGCGCGTCTCAGTCCAAATGGGCGGTGACCCTGCGCGCCCTGCGTCACCGTAACTTCCAGCTTTTCTTCGGCGGGCAACTCATCTCCCTCACCGGTACGTGGATGCAGAGCGTGGCCCAGGCGTGGCTCGTCTACAGCCTGACGAAATCTTCTCTGTTGCTGGGCGCGGTCGGTTTCGCCAGCCAGATTCCCGTTTTTCTGCTGGCACCCCTCGGCGGTACTGTCGTGGATCGGGTCAACCGCCACCGCCTGATCATTGCTACTCAAACCGCATCCATGATTCTGGCAGCAATCCTGGCCTGGCTTACCCTCACCCACCGCGTCCATGTATCGCACATTTTCATCCTGGCAACCCTGCTCGGCGTGGTGAACGCCTTCGACATCCCAGGGCGCCAGGCCTTCCTTGTCGACATGGTTGGCAAGGATCACCTGATGAACGCCATCGCGCTCAATTCTTCCATGTTCAACGGCGCGCGCGTTGTGGGCCCGGCTGTAGCGGCAATCTTGGTCACCAAGATTGGCGAGGGATCGTGCTTCGCTGTAAATGCCGTCAGCTATGTGGCGGTGATCATCGGCCTGCTGCTGATGAACGTGCGCAGCGTGCACCGCGCCGGGAAAAATTCCCCCATCGAAGACATCATCGAGGGGTTCCGCTGGGCCAACAAAACAAAAGTAATCCGGTCGCTGTTGCTTCTGATCGGCCTGGTCAGCCTGGTCGGCATGCCCTACACCGTGCTGATGCCGGTCTTCGCCGACAAGATCTTGCACGGTGGCGCTCGCGCACTGGGAATTCTGATGGGTGCGACCGGCGTCGGGGCCCTGCTCGGCGCGCTAACGCTGGCTTCCAAGACCGGAGTCAAGGGCCTGGGACGCTGGGTCGCGATCACCTGCGCCGGTTTCGGCGTCAGCATCTTTCTGTTTTCATTTTCGCGGATGTTCTGGCTTTCCGCTCTCCTGTTGTTGCCCGCCGGCTACTCCATGATGCTGCAGATGGCNNCTCTATTCGATGATGTTCATGGGAATGGCGCCCTTCGGCGCACTCTTCGGAGGAGCGCTCGCCCAACGCGCCGGCGCCCCCATCACCGTCGCCGTGGGAGGTGTCGCGTGCATGATGGGAGCCCTCTGGTTCGCCCGGGAGTTGCCCGAACTCCGCATCGAAGCCCGCCGCCTGATCATCGCGCAAGGCCTGGCCGGAGGCGAACCGGAACAGGAGATCCTCACCACCCAAGCCGTGGAAGACTAGGGTTCAAGACTAGCAAGGAGTACTGGCGCCCCCCACCTCGGCGGGATTCTTCTGGCTACTGGTCACTAACCACTAACCACTGCTTCACTGCGCTTCCTGCGACAGCACCGCGTCGTGCTCCACCTCGAGCTTTTCCGGCCCGGCAGCGAGCGCCGCCTTGCCGTACTCATATCCCTTTTCGAAGGCCTTCAGATTCAGTTCCTTGAAGCTCGCCGGCACCGAATCAGCCACCGCTTTCCGCACTGCATCGGCCTCCAGCAATTGCGTCACTGCCGTGAAGAATCCGACCATGACGATATTCAGTACCATCCGCTTGCCAAGTTCCTCGGCCAGTCGCGTGGCTGGCACGCTGTAGATCTTGGTCTGTGCCGGTAGATCGGTCACGCGCACCAGGTCTCTCTCAATCAGCAGCGTTCCGCCCTCTTTCAGTTCCGGAGCAAACTTCGAGTACGCCTCCTGCGACATCACCACCATGACGTCCGGATGCGTTACATACGGATAGGCCACCGGGGTATCCGACAGCATCAACTGCGCGCTGCACGCTCCGCCCCGCGCCTCTGGACCGAAGTTCTGCGTCATGGTGGCGAACTCGCCCTGATGAATCGAAGCGGCCTTGCCCAACACGATCGCCGACAGGATCACTCCCTGCCCGCCAAATCCCGCTACCCGAATCTCCGTTAGTGGCATGAGTCCTCCGCGCAACCGCCGTCACCGCACGCATAGCCTTGTTCGTCGTCGTAGTCCACGTACTTGTCGCCCAGGCTCTCGTGCATCTGCGCCTTCAAAAGCGAGCCGTAATCCGGACGGTCGCGATCCACGAACTTCCCCACGATAATTTCACCCTGCATCGTCAGTCCGACCTCGCCGGTCGGCGCGCCGTGCTTCGTCTTGCTCTTTTCCTTGTAGTACTTCA
>PMCH01000090.1:14541-25041 GCA_003154055.1 Acidobacteriaceae bacterium | reverse complement strand
GACCGGATGCGGACCGGTTCCCTGCTGGACGTGGCCGCAGTGCTGAAAAGCCTGCTCACCCTGAACAGCAGCAAGTCGCTATCCTTCCGGGAAAAGAAGATGCTGGAGCGGGCCCGCTACCTGCTGGTCAGCGAAATGGCGATCTCCAGGAACTGCGACGAGCCCGAGATTGAGCAGGTGCTCGCGAAGGCCCTGACGAAGTGCAACCTCCGGTTCCCCGAACTGACGGAACTGGCTTCGTAGAAAAGCTGCGAGCTCCAGGCATTGGCCAACGGTTCGTGGCCGGTCTACTTCTGCAATCTGACTTCTCACTTTTGACTTCCCGCCGTTGACGCCGAATCCACCTGGGAGTCTCAGCGCGGGTGCGCTTCCATCCAGGATTGCAGGATCAGAATCGCAGCCATGCGATCCACGGCTTGGGCCCGCTTCTCGATGGAAAGTTCGGCTTCCCGGAGCAGGCGATTGGCCTGGGTGGAGGTCCAGCGCTCATCCCAGAGGTGGACGGGCAAGCCGAAGTGAGTGTGCAGGTCCTCGGCGAAGCGGCGCATCTTTTCCGACTGCGTGCCCTCGGCACCGCTCAGGCGCAGCGGCAGGCCGATCACGACCTCTCGAACCTGATAGTCGTTGAACAGACGCCGCAGAGCCTCCAGATCGCGGCGTTTGTTCTGCCGCTGGAGGGTGGGAAGCCCCTGGGCGGTAATGCCCAAGGGGTCGGAGACGGCGACCCCAATCCGTCTCGCGCCGACATCGAGGGCAAGAGTACGGCCGGGGGAAGGGGCAGTGGCTTCGGTCACAGGATGATGATTGACTGTTGGAGCGGCTGCGTCAATGAGAAGTCAGAAGTTAGAAGCCAGAATGCAGAAGTTAGACCTACCCCGAAAACTGGCAACTCCCACAATCGGTGTTCGCGCGATCTTGGGGTTCACTTCTGCAATCTGACTTCTGTAATCGGGGTTCTACTTCCGCATTCTAACTTCTGACTTCTGCATTGGTAAATCTCGTCCGCCTGAGGCAGAATGGTGACCCGATCCTGATGAGCGAGCGCGAGGTACCAACGATTGAGACGCCAGGGAAAGCGGCCCAGAAACATCACTGGTCGCTCACCTTGCTGGGGATCGCCCTGATTCTGGGCTTCGTGTACTACGGCGAGCTGGTGCTGGCGGTTCTGTTCTTCGCCATCCTGCTGAGTTTTATGCTGTCCCCGGTTGCGGAAGCGCTGGAGTTGATGCGCCTGCCGCGCGCCGTGGCGTCGTTCATCGCCGTTGTCCTGCTTCTCGGTTTGCTTTACGGGATCACCTCGGTCTCCTACAACCGGGCGGAGATTTTTGCCGACAATCTGCCCAAGTATTCGCAGAAAATCCGCTCCCTGCTGAAACCTTTCCGGCAACAGGCGGAAAGGCTGGAGAGGACGTCCGAAGAGATGCAGGGACCGGACAGCAAGGACGTCATCCGAGTTCGACCAGCCACCAGTTGGACGGACATGCTGACACACGGTTTCGGATCCATTACCGACGACCTGCTGGCAGCCTCGTTTATTCCGTTCCTGGTGTATTTCCTGCTGACCTGGAAGCATCATGCCCGGTCGGCGACCGTCATGCTGTTTAAGCTGGAACACCGGCACACCGCCTTCGTCACCCTGGGTCTGATCGCGAAGATGCTGCGCAGTTTCATCGTCGGCAACCTGCTGGTGGGGCTGTTCGTGTCGGCGTTGAGCGTGGCGATCTTCGGGCTGCTGCATGTTCCCTTCTTCTATTTCATCGGGATTCTCAGCGGGTTCCTGAGCCTGGTCCCCTACCTGGGAGTGATTCTGGCCATGCTGCCGCCGCTGCTGGTCGGCCTGGGGCAACTCGAGTCGCCCGACCTGCTGTTTGTTGTTGTTTCGGTCGTCGGACTGCACCTGTTCGCTTTGAATGTCCTTTACCCCAAGTTTCTGGGCAGCCGGCTGAAATTGAATCCGCTGGCGGTCACCATTGCCCTGCTGTTCTGGGGTGTAGTGTGGGGGGCCGTCGGACTGGTGCTCGCGGTGCCGATTACCGCCGCCATGAAGATCGTGTTCGATCACGTGGAGACGCTCAAGCCGTTCGCGGCGTGGCTGGGGGAATAGACCCCTCTTCCTCCGTTGAGACGGCGACACACTTCTTTGCCACAGAGACCACGGGGGACACAGGGGAAGGCTTCCTGTTACTCCGGGAACTTCCCTCTCTTCTAGCTTTTGAGGCAATCTCTTTAGAGCATCTAAACTGAACTTTGCGCAAACTGATTTCACTTCTTCTGATCGTGGTATTGGGCGCTGCCGGCTGGGCGGCTTGGCAGTTCTATGCGCTGGTGACGCCCCCTTCCAACACGTCTCTCCTGTTGCGTTCTGGGTATTCCACCCGCCGCATCGCAGTGGAACTGAAGAAGGCAGGCGTGATCCGGAGTGTGTTCGCGTTTCGGCTGTGGCAGGCCGTGCGTCACAATCGATCCTTGAAGGCCGGAGAATACCTGTTTGACCACCCCGCGACTCTGCCCCAGGTGGAGGAGCGCATTGCCCGCGGCGATATCTACTTTCACGTGGTCACGATTCCGGAGGGCTACACGATCTTCGACATTGCCAAGGCGATCGAAGACGCCGGACTGGGATCGGCGCAGGATTTTTTACAGGTGGCGCAAACGCGGACGCAGTTGATCGCCGATCTGGCCCCGGAAGCGAAGTCGCTGGAAGGGTATCTTTTTCCGAACACGTACCAGTTCACGCGCACGCAGACCCTCGAAGAGATGGCGGCGGAAATGGTCCACCAGTTCCGGCAGGTAGCCCAGCAGATCGGACTGAATGCGGACGTACAGCGCACGGTAACCATGGCCTCGATTGTGGAGAAGGAAACCGCGGCGCCCGAAGAGCGGCCGCAGGTCGCCAGCGTGTACTACAACCGCCTCAGGCTAAAGATGGCGCTCGATGCCGATCCCAGCGTGATCTATGCTGAGCTGCTGGCGGGCACGTACACGGGCAGCCTCCACCATGCCGATCTGGCGGTCGCCTCGCCCTACAACACCTATCGCTATCCGGGATTGCCGCCCGGGCCAATCGCCAACCCAGGACGTGGCGCGCTCGAAGCGGCCCTGCACCCGGCAACCACCCATTTCCTTTATTTCGTTAGCAATGGGAACGGGCATCACTGTTTCGCCCGGAATCTGGAAGAACACAACCGGAACGTCGCGGCCTATCGCCACGCGCTTGGCCTGCGCTGAGCGGCGAAGCTTCCGCTGCTTTATACTCATCAGATACGCGTGACGGAAGTCTCTCCCAGCTCGGGTCAAGGAATGCACCGGCTTCAGATGAGGCTGGCTTCCGTTCTTTTATTGGCCGCCGTCGTTTTCCCTCTGGGTGGGTGCCTGTTTCGTACCCGCAAGGTGGAAGCCCACCTATCCAACGCTCCGCTGAAGAGCGCCACCCAGCAGGAACTGATCCAGTACCTCAATTCGCAAGCTGGGAAAATTCAGTCCATGCAGGCAACGGTGGACATCAACGCCTCGGTGGGAGACCGGAAGAACGGCCGGATCACCGACTACAACGAGATTCGCGGGTACGTTTTGGCGCGGAAGCCGGCCATGCTGCGGATGAAGGGCCTACTGCCGCTGGTGCGGAACACGGCCTTTGACATGGTCAGCGATGGGCGGGAATTCAAGCTCTGGATTCCCCCCAGGAACAAATTCGTGATGGGCACGAACAGCGTACAGAGCTACCGGCCCGAGCAGCGGCTGGAGAACCTGCGCCCGCAGCACATTTATGACGCGCTTTTGCTGCGGGAAATCGGGGCGGACGAAATCGCGGTGCTGGAAAACGGCTACGAAACGGTTCTGGACGCCAAAAGGCACCGCGTCGAGCAGCCGAGTTACGAGATGGCGGTGATTCGCCAAGGGCCGAATGGCTGGTTCCTGTCGCGGAAAATCTCGTTCAGCCGCACCGACCTCATGCCCCACCGACAGCAGATTTACAACGAGCAGGGCAGCGTCGTCACCGACGCACACTACCAGACATACGCAGATTACGGCGGCAACCAGTTCCCGAACACAATCGAGATCGAGATGCCCCTGGAGGACTACGACATCACGCTCTCCATGGTGAAGCTGGAGTTGAACCGCGCGCTGACCAATGAGCAGTTCGCGCTGGAGCAACCCGCTGGCGCCGAGGTCATCCACCTGGACCAGCCCAGTTCCAATCCCAGCAAGGGTGGCGATGGCGTTGGGCCGAAATAGGTTTCCGAAAACATCATGATGAACCGAATGATCCTTGGCAACCTGGTGCACCGGCCGATCCGCTCGGTGATCAGCATCGTGGCGGTGGCGCTGGAAGTCACGCTGATCCTGCTGATCGTGGGGCTGTCCATGGGGATTCTGAATGACACCCGCCAGCGGCAGGCCGGGATCGGGGCGGATGTGCTCGTCATGCCGCCGGGGTCCTCGTTCATTGCGGGCCTGACTGGAGCGCCCATGCCGGTGAAGGTGGGGAGCGTTCTTGCCAAGCTGCCGCATGTCGAGATCGTCGCCCCGGTCATCACCCAGATTTCGACTGCCGGATCGCTGGAGATCATCGCGGGCATCGACTTGCAGACTTATGAGGGCCTGTCGGGCGGCTTTCACTACCTGCAAGGCGGTCCGTTTCAGGGACCCAACGATGCCCTGGTGGACGAGCTTTTTGCCAAGGCAAAACATGCCAAAGTCGGGGACACGATCGAGATCCTGAACAATAACTTCCGGATTTCGGGCATCGTCGCGCAGGGCAAAGGCGCACGCAAGTTTCTCCCCCTCAGCACCCTGCAGGACCTGCTGGGTGCGAAGGAGAAAGCCTCAATTTTTTATCTGAAGCTGGACAATCCCGCCAACGCCGACATCGTGGTGGATGAGATCAAGAAGGTTCCAGGCATGGAACGTTACGTGGCCACCTCCATGGCCACCTACCTTTCGATGATGACGCCCAGCAACTACCCGGGAATGAGGACCTTTATCAATGTGGTCATCGGCATCTCGGTGGTGATCGGCTTTATCGTGATTTTCCAGGCAATGTACACGGCGGTGATGGAGCGGACCCGGGAAATCGGGATTTTGAAGTCGATGGGCGCCTCGAAGTTCTACATCGTGAACGTTGTGCTGCGGGAAACGGTCCTGCTGGCCCTCTGCGGCATAATCCTTGGCATTGGGGTGAGTCTGGCCGCCCGCGCCGCCCTGGTCCATAAGCTGCCACTGCTGCGGGTGGTGGTGACGGGAGACTGGATCCTGAATGCCGCCATCATTGCCGTTGTTGGAGCCATCGCCGGAGCGCTGTACCCCGCATTCAAAGCTGCCCAGAAAGACCCCATCGATGCCCTGGCGTACGAATAGGGCGGCGGTTCGTCACATATTTTCGCCTTGATTTCGCCCCATTTGCAGCCGGCCCTTTCGGGCCCACAATTTTCCTCGCCAAACCGGGGGGAATGCCCGATACTGCCGGAGAATCTGGCCGTGCTATAATCGCGCGCCATTGCGCGGAAGTTCAGTTCGTGAAAGTTGTCTTACTAATTCCCTGGGCCATCGCACGCGCGTGCAGGCCGCAAATACGCAGGAGGAAACATGCCCTTTGATGATCTGACCCTCTACGGTCGGGATGATGAAACGGACGAGTTCGGTGACAGCGGCGCCTATGGCGAATCGCTGGAAGAGGACTTTGACGAAGAGGAAGAAGAGGAAGAAGAACCCACCATGCTAGAAGAAGGCGAGAGCGAGCTTCCACCGAGGCCGCCGCAGCCTGTTGCCCCGCCGGCGCCTGTGATCTCGGGTGGAGGTGGCGGTGGAAGCCGTCCGGCACCCAAGAAAGCCCCCGCCAAGAAAGCGCCTGCGAAGAAGAAGAAGGCGGCAAAAAAGCCCGCGAAAAAAGCTGCGAAGAAGCCGGCAAAGAAAGCCAAGAAGAAGGCTGCCAAGAAGGCCGCCCGGAAGCCGGCGAAAAAGGCAGCCAAGAAAAAAGCTGGCAAGAAACCAGCGAAGAAGAGTTCGAAGAAGAAAGTCGCGCGGAAAAAAGGCGGACGCCGCCGTTAGTAGTTTTGGGGTGGCGGAGGCTTTCCGTCTCCGCCTGCGCCATCCCGCCTAGTTTCCGTTCTGCACGATTGCCTCCGCTTCAATTTCCACCAGCATCTCCGGTGAAACCAGCGCGACGACAGCCACCAGAGTGGCCACCGGGCGGATGTCGCGGAAAAATTCTCCGTGCGCTCTTCCGATTGTTTCCCAGTCAGCAATGTTGGTAACGAAGGTGCGAGTGCGCACCACGTCTTTGAGCGAGGCTCCGGCCTTCTCGAGAGCAGATGCAATGTTCTTCAGTGCCTGCACCGCTTGTGCGTGGGGATCGCCAATGCCGACGATCTTGCCATCGCTGCCAGTGGCGGTTGTTCCGGCGACATGAACATGATTGCCGACCCGCACCGCGCGGGAGTATCCCACAATCGGCTCCCAGGGAGCATTGCCTGAAATGTTGATGCGTTTCACCGTGCCTCCAGCGCTACTGCGTGGTTGCTTTTCCATGACAGGTAGATGCCGCAAATGGCTCGCGGGATGAGGAATTAGCAGCCAGCGGGTCGGGGTGCCAATAATGCCCAGGCAAACTTCTGTGGCGGCAAGGGGTTCTAACTGTTATGAAAGGTGCGGCAATCGAAAGTTACTTGCGTTGGATTNNAAGTGGGGGCCCGACCATGATTCCTGAGACGCATCCGCTGCAGCAGTTGTTCATGGAACTGGTAGGGCGGCACTACGCCCATGAGATTGGGATTCGCGATCCCCAGGTCGTGGGCTATGTGGCCCATCTGCTTGCGGAATTCTGCGATGCCGAGCAGTTGTTCGGCATCCGCGATGCGGCGGGGAAGCCGCTGAGCGACGTGGGCGAGATGCTGATCGAGTCCGATCCCGTCTACGGCCCTGCGCCGTCATTTGACCGCGAGCGCCAGGTGCGCAAACACATTGGCGATTACACATTGTTCTTTGCCGGGATGTTTCCGGAGAGCATCAATCACTACCGCCTGCGCCGCCAGCGACTGGAAGGTTTCGTTGACTGGGTGAAGGCGGGTAAGGAGAGCTACTACATCGTCTCGAAGTTTGAGCATTTCGAGTACGCGAAGGTGGCGCCGCTGTTCGCGCAACTCTCCAACAAGTTCGAACAGTGTGTATACGGCCTGAACATGGTGAAGAACGACTTGCAGGAGATGCAGCACCCGATTGTGCGGCGCACCGGAGAACTGCTGATGTAAGTCAGAAGTCAGAAGTCAGAAGTCAAATTGAAGAAGTAAAACCCTTCGCGGTGCGGGCGGAAGTGACAAAAATCGAAACGAGTTCTTTTGCTTCCTGAACGATCTGCCGAAGTTTGGCCTCAGGGAAGATTCCGGCATCCTTCATCAATTCCAGCCAAAAAGCTGTTTCGTCGGCTTCTTTCAGGACAATGCCGAGTTTCGCCACGAACTCTGCGCGGGAGCGAGCCCCGCAAGCCGCCCTGTAGTTTGCACCAATCGAAGTGCCCGAGCGTAGGACCTGCTTGCCCACGATCCGAGCCTCGTCAGTCTTGGGGAGCGAACGATACAGTTTGATGATTCGCAACGCAAAGCGTCTTGTCCGCTCCTGCAGTTCCTCGAACTGTTTCACGTTGGGAATTAGCTTCTGACGTACGCGATCCGCAGTGACCGCCCTCACACTGGGAATGGTCGGTTTTAACGTCTGCAATTTGACTTCTGGCTTCTGCAATTGAGGGTTCACTTCTGCATTCTGACTTCTGACTTCTGCAATCCGACCAGCCGCCGCCCCGCCACTTCATATTTTCCCTCCAGCAAGATCTTGATCGCTTCTGTATACGCGATGTGTTCCTGTTCGAGGATGCGTGCTGCCAGGGTGTGCTCATCGTCTGAATCCAGCACTGGCACCGTCTTCTGCACGATGATGGCGCCGTGGTCGAGCTCTTCATCCACAAAATGGACGGTGCAGCCGGACACTTTCACGCCATAGGCAAAAGCCTGTTCCTGGGCTTCGAGGCCGGGGAAGGACGGCAACAATGAAGGGTGGATGTTCAGGATTCGCTGCGGGAACTGCTGCACAAACCAGGGCGAAAGCAGACGCATGTATCCGGCAAGGCAGACGAGATCGACTTTGTGGTCCTGGAGCGCGGCGACCACTTCTTGGTCGTGCGCCTCGCGCGGTTTCCCCTTGGATGGAATGACGAGCGTCTTCAGGCCGCGCTCTTTGGCCGTTTCGATCCCGGGGGCGTCGGCGCGATTCGAGATGACGATGGAAATCTGCGCGTTGGGAATCCGGCCTGCGTCGACGCTATCAGCGATGGCGACAAAATTCGAACCGCGTCCGGAGAGGAGGATGCCGAGGTTTTTCATTCCGGCTGCATTATTCCCAGGAAGTTGCAGAATTAAGATGTCAGATTGAAGAAGTAAAAAGCAAAACCCCGCCATGGTTTGGGTTTCACTTCTGCAATCTGACTTCTTACTTCTGCAATCGGTTTTCTAGCTGTACATCACCTTGCGGTCGCCCTTCACGATCCGGCCGACGCTGTAGAACTTCTCTCCGGCGCGCTCAAGCAGGGTTTGCGCTTTCTTGAATTTCTTGGCGGGAACCACCAGGAGCATGCCGAGCCCCATGTTGAAGGTGCGCAGCATCTCTTCCGCGGAAACATTCCCCAGTTGCTGCAAGTGCTCGAAGATGGGCAGGATCGGCCAGGTGCCTCGCTCGATGATGGCCGCCGTTCCGCGGGGCAACACGCGGGGCAGGTTTTCGGTGATGCCGCCGCCGGTGATGTGGGCCATTGCCACTACACTCTCACCGGCGACCATTTTCTTGATAATGGGCCAGTAGCTGCGATGGGTGCGCATCAGCTCATTGCCGACTTTGTTCTTGATCTCGTTGACGTAGGTTTCCGGCGAGTAGTGTCCGATCTCGAACAGCAGCTTGCGGGCCAGCGAATATCCGTTGGTGTGAAGACCGTTGGAGGGCAAGCCAAGAACGATGTCGCCGACCTGAACGTCTTTGCCCGTAATGATGCGCTCGCGTTCGACCACGCCCACGATAAATCCGGCGAGGTCGTACTCGCCACTGGGATAGAACCCGGGCATTTCCGCGGTCTCGCCACCGATCAGGGCGCAGCCATTGTGTTTGCAGGCTTCGGCGATTCCTTCCACGACCTTCTCTGCAACTTCGGGTTCGAGCGTGCCGGTGGCCAGATAGTCCATGAAAAACATGGGGGCCGCGCCCTGCACGGCAATGTCGTTGACGCAGTGGTTCACCAGGTCGCCACCCACGGTGTGATGCACCTTCATCTCAAAGGCGACTTTCAGCTTCGTGCCCACGCCGTCCACACTGGAAACAAGCACGGGGTCGAGGTATTTCTTGTCCACGGAAAACAGGCCCCCGAAACCGCCAATCTCGCTCAGCACACCCCGGGTGAAGGTCTTGTGGGCGAGGTACTTGATTCGCTGCTTGGTCTTGTTGGCGCGGTCGATGTTGACGCCGGCATCGGCGTAGGTGATCGAGTCGCCTTGGGGGTTGGGGTTCTGAGCCACTTTTCAGTCCGTCGTTGCCGAGTGGGAAGATCTGGTGCGCCGGGCCGGAGAAATCGTTTCGGCGCATCAAATTCTAGCACGTCCGGGATTGAGGCCGGAGCGGGCGCGCGGCGGTCGGAGAATGGAGCCTGTCGCGCTTGCGGAACAGGGGTGCGACCTCCGTCACAGCCTGCTGGAGCCGGCGGGGTTAAACTTACTGTCCATGAGCACGACCAAGCCCAAGGCACCGAAGGCGCGTCCAGCGCACGACAAGGCACACGACGTGTTGCGCTCCGAGGGGCACCCACTGGATGCCATCTTCAGCCCCCGCACGGTGGCCGTAATCGGAGCCAGCGAGCGGCAAGGCAGCGTGGGCCGCGCCGTGCTGTGGAGCCTGGTGAGCAGCCCGTTCGGTGGGACGGTGTATCCGGTCAGCGAAAAGCGCGCCAGCGTGCTCGGCATCAAGGCGTACCGCACGGTTGAGGAAATCCCCGAGCAGGTGGATCTGGCGGTGATCGTCACTCCCGCCGACAGCGTGCCGGTGGTAATCGGACAGTGCGTCGCCGCCGGAGTGCGGGGTGCGATCGTCATCTCGGCGGGATTCAAGGAGCACGGCGAGCGCGGCCTGGAACTGGAACGGCAAGTCCTGGAGCAATTGCGCGAAAGAGGGATGCGATTGATTGGGCCGAACTGCCTGGGCGTGATGAATCCGGTCAGCGGTCTCAATGCCACGTTTGCGTCGAACAGCATGGCGCGGGCGGGCAACGTGGCCTTCATCAGCCAGAGCGGCGCGCTCTGTACCGCAATTCTGGACTGGGCGCAGCAGGAACTGGTGGGCTTCAGCGGGTTTGTGTCGGTGGGATCCATGCTCGATGTGGGCTGGGGCGACCTGATCGACTACTTCGGCAACGATCCGCGCACGCATTCAATCGTCATTTACATGGAGTCGGTAGGGGACGCGCGGTCGTTC
>PMCH01000090.1:0-14531 GCA_003154055.1 Acidobacteriaceae bacterium | reverse complement strand
TGGCGGAAGTGCTCTCCAAGCAGCCGCGTCCGAAGGGACCCCGCCTGGCAGTCGTGACCAACGCAGGCGGTCCGGGCGTGTTGGCAGCGGATTCCATCATCGCGGCGGGAGGCGAGCTGGGCGAGCTGTCGCCGGCTACGATGGAACAGCTCAACCAGTTGCTTCCACCGCACTGGAGCCACAACAACCCGGTCGATATCCTGGGAGATGCGCTGCCGGACACGTACGCCAAGGTCGTCGAAATTGTCGCCAATGATCCCGGCAATGATGGTTTGCTGGCGGTGACTTGTCCGCAAGGCATGTCGCACCCCACCCTGACCGCGGAGCGCCTCGTCCCTTTCGCCAAGGGGCTGGGCAAACCTGTGCTGGCCTGCTGGATGGGCGGCGCCGAGATGACTGCTGGGATCGAGATTCTCAACCGGGCAGGAATCCCGACCTTTTCGTATCCCGATACCGCCGCCCGAATTTTCCATTCCATGTGGCGCTACACCTACCTGCTGCGCGGCTTGTACGAAACTCCCGTACTTCCGCATAGTGCCGACGGTCCCGATCGCGGACGCGCGGATGCGATCGTGCAGAAGGTTCGCCAGGGTGGACGCACAATTCTGACTGAGCCCGAGTCCAAGGAACTGCTGGCCTGCTACGGGATTCCCACCGTCCCCACGCTGGAAGCGCACAGCGAAGAGGAAGCTGTCGGTAAAGCGGAAGAGTTGGGTTATCCGGTGGTGCTCAAACTGCTTTCGTACACCATCACCCACAAAACGGATGTGGGCGGGGTCAAGCTCAACCTTAGCAATGCTGCCGCGGTGCGCGCTGCCTGGCGCGAAATCGAAGTGGCGGTCAGAGAGAAAGCCGGGGCGGGTCATTTTCTCGGCGTGACGGTGCAGCCTTTCTTGCGGGCGGAAGGCTACGAGCTGATTCTCGGCAGCAGCGTGGACGCCCAGTTCGGCCCGGTGCTGCTGTTCGGAACCGGCGGACAACTGGTAGAGGTCTTCCGCGACCGCGCTTTGTCGCTACCTCCGCTGAATACGACGCTGGCGCGGCGCTTCATGGAGCACACCAGGATCTTTCAGGCGCTGCTGGGGGTGCGCGGCCGCAAAGCCGTGGATCTCGCCGCGCTCGAAGATCTGCTGGTGCGGTTCAGCCAGTTGGTGGTGGAACAACGGTGGATCAAGGAAATTGACATCAATCCTCTGCTCGCGTCATCCGACCGACTGACCGCGCTCGATGCGCGGATCATTGTCTATCCGCAGGAGACCAGGCCGGAGCAACTGCCGCGGCTAGCCATCCGGCCGTATCCCACCAAGTACGTTCGCGCGGGTACGATGAAAAATGGCGAGGGGGTCATTTATCGCCCAATTCGTCCGGAAGACGAACCTTTACTCATCAAACTGCACCAGGCACTGTCCGAGCGGACGGTCTATCTCCGCTATTTTCAGCCGCTGAAACTGAGCCAGCGCACCGCCCACGAGCGGCTGACGCGCATCTGTTTTATTGATTACGACCGCGAAATGGCGTTGGTGGTCGAGCACAAGAAAGAGGACGGGAACCCGGAGATCATCGGCATCGGGCGGCTGAGCCAGGTTCGTGGGCTGAACGAAGGCGAGATGGCCGTCCTGGTGGATGACCGCTTCCAGCATCAGGGACTGGGAACCGAACTCTACCGCCGCCTCATTGAGGTGGCGCACGAGGAGAAACTGACGCGCGTGGTCTCGACGATCCTTACCGAAAATCGCGAGATGCAGGCGATCTGCCGCAAGCTGGGCTTCGAGTTGAAGGCTGACCTGCAGGACGGGACCATCCAGGCCGAGTTGAAACTGTAGCGCCGGCGCCTTCGGCCCCGCTACGGGTGGACTCTGGCCGCCGTTGCGCGCTCGCGCGCTCCCGATATAATGGATTGCGGAATGACACACTGCCGAATGTCCTGCCCACGCTGCTGTTGTTGTCAGTAATCCGCCGTTCATCCAACGAAAATCCAAGAGGACTTTATGGCCACCCTTACCGAAGCCAAACCCGAAGCCGTTCTAACGAACGACGAGATTCTGCGCTACTCCCGCCACCTGATCATGCCCGAGGTCGGCATGGAAGGGCAGCAGAAGCTGAAGGCCGCGAAGGTGCTGTGTATCGGCGCGGGTGGGCTGGGATCGCCGCTGGCTCTCTACCTGACGGCGGCGGGCGTCGGCACGCTGGGCATCGTGGACTTCGACGTGGTGGACTACACCAACCTCCAGCGCCAGATCATCCACACGACGGCCGACGTGGGCCGTAAGAAGCTCGACTCCGCCGCCGACAAGCTGAAGGCCATTAACCCGTTTGTGAACCTGCGCACCTTCGACACGAAACTCACCAGCGCGAACGCGCTCGATCTGTTTCGAGAGTTCGACATCGTCGCGGATGGAACAGATAACTTTCCCACCCGCTACCTGGTCAATGACGCCTGCGTGCTCACCGGGAAGCCCAACGTCTACGGATCCATTTTCCGTTTCGAAGGGCAGGCCAGCGTCTTCGCTACCGAAGATGGCCCCTGCTACCGCTGCCTCTATCCCGAGCCGCCACCGCCCGGACTGGTTCCATCATGCGCCGAGGGAGGCGTGCTGGGTATTCTCCCCGGATTAGTTGGAGTGATTCAAGCTACCGAGACGATCAAGCTGATCCTCGGCCAGGGCGATTCACTCGCCGGGCGCCTGCTGCTGGTGGACGCACTTGGCATGAAATTCCGCGAACTCAAGCTGCGGAAGAATCCCGACTGCCCCGTCTGCGGGAAGAATCCGACGGTTACTTCGCTGATCGACTACAACGAATTTTGCGGAATCCGCGGCGAGGAAGAGCCCGCGGGAAACGACGTGCCCACCATCTCCGTGCAAGAATTAAAGAAGAAGCTCGACGCCAAGGCCGACATCTTCATCCTCGACGTCCGCGAGCCCCACGAATACCAGATCTGCCACCTCAATGGGTACCTCATCCCGGTCGGCGATCTGCCCAAGCGCGTACATGAGCTTGATTCAAGTCGCGAGATCATCGCTCATTGCCGCTCCGGCGTGCGTAGCGCAAGGGCAGTCAACTTTTTGCGCCGCTCTGGATTCAAGAAGGTCTACAACCTGACGGGCGGAATCCTCGAGTGGGCCGATAAGATCGATACTAAGATGCCGAAGTACTGATGGCCGTGGTTGGTGATTCGTGATTAGTTGTAAGGCCATTGTGGCGCAGGCAGGTGGAGTACTCGTGTTGACAACCGCGAGCGCCAGCGCCTGCCCCCGACTTCCACTAGACTGGCATAAGTTCACGAACCTCTGAAACAGGGAGAGCCCACATGATACTTAGTTCACGATTGGCGATCTCAGGCCTGGTCTTCTTCGTCGCATCCGTAGCGGCATCGGCTCAAACCATCGAATACCGGGTGCTGGCGACGAACAAGACCTCCACCTCGCAAAAAGAGATGAACGAGGCCTCCGAAGCCGGGTTTCAATTTGGCGGAGTCATGGGAGGCGAAACCAGTTTCGGAGGATCTGAGGTGGTGACGATCATGTATCGCAAACCATCTTCGGAAAAGGGCCGGTTCGCCTACAAGCTGCTGGCTACAAGCAAGACGTCAACCATGCAGAAAGAATTGCAGGAGGCGGGTGACGAAGGCTTCGAATACAAGGGGCAAACAGTTTACAAGTCGACATTCGGTGGCAAGGAAGTAGTAACCATCCTGGAACTCGATCGCACGCTGAAGAACCGGCCTCGGTATGAATACCGCCTTCTGGCTACGAAGAAGACCTCGACCATGCAAAAGGAACTACAGGAAGCAGGGGCGGAGGGCTTTGAGTTTGTTGGTGTGACGGTTGCGGATACGGCGATGGGTGGAACTGAGGTAGTTAGCATTCTGCGCCGGGTAGGGAAATGATGTTTCGCGCGCGACATTTTGCGGACGTGTGTTTGATGACGGCGGCGGTTGCCTTGGCCCAGGCTGTCCCAGCCGCGGATGCCGCGCAGGAAGCGTACCTCCAGTGGTCTGCTCCGCAGGCGGATACCATAGGAAAAAGTACATACGAAAACGGCAAGGTGGGAAGCCGCTGGGACGGACGCCTCCTCAAAACTGAGCGTGCCATCAATTTCAAGATTCGCGCGACCTGGTTCACACCGGAGGTCATCCGCGCATCCGCTCGCCACGCCCAGCTCAGGAACCGGCTCAGTGATGACGAAACCCGGGCGCTGGTCCGGGAAGCGGAGAGTGCGGGCCCCACTGTGGTGATGGTTGAGATCGATCCCCGCGAAGGGTCCGGCGTCATTCCCAGCGATTGGGAAGCGTTTCTACAGCCCAAGGGTGCGTCGGCAAACCCATTGCAAGGAGTGCGCGGAGTGGATACACCCGACCTCCGGAAGCTTCAGGCTCTGCAAGGAGTCATGCAGAGGAATTACGATTACGACCGTTTCTGGGTCGTGTTCCCGCTTTCGCGTTCCGATGGCAAGCCGCTCTTCGCAGACACCGCTACGGAAGCCGAACTGGTGGTTCGAATTCGGGACAAAGAAGGAAAGGTGGCGTGGAAAGTCCCCGATTCCATCTGCCAGCGGACTCGCGTGCTCGGCAAGGCGAACTGATTGTAACTGCGGACGGAAGCCCCGGATCTATCCGGCGACACTCCTGCTCGTCGTGGAAGCGCCGCAGCCAGGGTCCGGAGGGCAACGTTCACCTAAGTACCGATTTGGAGAAAACCGGGAGCCATAATGCCGCCTGACCAAAGTTACTCTGTCCCCTGACATCGGGGTCCGGCGCGTCACCTTTCACGGTGATATCCGCCCTTTGCAGGCCACTGGGAATCGGGCATACTTTCTGGCTTCCTCAAAGGAGGTCCCGTGCCTGCCATCGTCCGTTCTATCTCATTGCCTGGGCTGCTCCTGCTTATCCTGTCTCTCCCGCTCTTCTCCGCCGATAACCCCGTTGGCCACAACTCCGACCCCGCCTATCAGCAGTTGCGTGCCCTCACGCTGGGCGGTGAGGCCGTCACGGTCAGCAATTTGGATCTGCATCGCGATGCCGCCACCTTCCATTTACGTTCCGGGACAATCTGCTTTGTCTCTCCGGTTCAAGGCAAAGTGACCGGAGCCGTTTTCGGCGGAGACGGCAATTTTGTCCTCGCCCCGCCCTTGCCGTCGGAAGTTGCCAGTCTCAAGTTGCTGACCAGGGAGAACGAGTTCAGCGAGAACTTCAGCCAGGCCGTCTTCCGCTTCACCGACTCGACTTACGACGAGATCAAGAAGGCAGGAAGTCCGGCGTCTGGGGGCTGCGATGCCGGCCTGCTCCGCGATAGCCAGGACGCGATGCGCCACAATCGCATCTTGAAGTGGAACCTGGACGGGCGCGTGCTGCAGGACGTTCTCAGTTCGGAGCCGGGCGGCTTCTTCCTGGCATTTATCCACGGCAAGAAGTACAACAGCAAAGAGATCTTCGCGATTGATCCTCATGGCGCGCCCCCGCTGATCATGCCCCTGGATCCGGAAGAAGTGGAGTTCATCACCTACGACGAAAGCAAGCTCGGGGTGTGGGCGGCATTTCACAATTCGGACGAGTACAAAAGCGGCAAGGCTCGTGGTTCAGAAACGAACGGCGTGATTCACATCGAGCGCCAGCAACTCGACACAACGATTGAGAAGAGCGCGAACCTGATTGGCAAGTCCACAACCACGTTTGTCTCGCGCGTGAACGGACTCCGCGTCGTACCGTTCGATCTTTTCCGATCACTGCGGGTTCAGAGCGTCACGGCGGAGGGCGGACAACCCCTTTCGTTCGTGCAGGAAGATAAGAAGGACGACGCCGACTTCGCGGTGATTCTCCCCAAAGCCCTGGCCGCCGGGGAAAAATACACGATCACCACGAGCTACAGCGGTAAGGAAGCTGTTTCGAATGAGGGAAACGGCAACTACTTTCCCGTGGCCCGCGAGAACTGGTATCCCAATAACGCCAGCTCTTCCCTGGGAGAGTACACGGCCTACGAAATGATCTTTCGTATCCCCAAAGGGATGAAGATGGCCGCCACGGGCAGCCTGATCAGCGAGAGCAATGACGGGGGCCAGAATGTCACCGCGTGGAAAAGCGAAGTGCCGCAGACCGTCGCAGGGTTCACTCTGGGCAGATTCAAAATGCAAGAAGCGAAACTGACCGCACCCGAGTACCTGGTGCAGTCCTACGCCAATGAAGAGCCACCCGATTGGGTGCAGAGCCTGCAGCATGCAATCAATGACGATATGCCTTCCCAGGGGACTCACATGGGAGCGCCGGTGGCCATGGGCACCATGAACACGACCAGCATGATCAAGCACGCCCTGGCGGAGGGGCAGGTCTCGGTCCAACTCTATTCCGACTACTTCGGCCCGCTCCCCTACAAACGGCTGGCGATGACCCAGCAAACCGCATGTAATTTCGGACAGTCCTGGCCCGCTCTCGTCTACCTGCCGATCTGCTCATTCTTTGACAGCACGGTGCGGCACAATCTCGGGCTCGATTGGGGAGACCGCGGCTACTGGAAGATTGTGGCGCCGCACGAAGTGGCCCACCAATGGTGGGGCCACATGGTGGGGTTCAATTCCTATCGCGACCAGTGGATGAGCGAGGGTTTTGCCGAGATGTCCGCTTCTCTCTATATTCAACTGATCGAGAAAAACCCGAAAAAGTTCCTCGAGTTCTGGGAGGACGAAAAAAAGTCATTGACCGAACGCAACAAGGAGGGATTTCGCGCGATCGACGCCGGCGCGGTCACCATGGGTTACCGGCTCAACAACAGCAGAGCCGGTTTTAATATCACCCGCGACCTTATCTACCCCAAAGGCGCGTACATCCTGCACATGATCCGCATGATGATGTGGGACCGNNCTGAAATGGACCTCGAGGGCAACCATAGTATGGACTGGTTCTTCAACGAGTATGTTTACGGAACCTCGTTACCAAGCTACCAGATGGGTTCAACGTTCGACAAAGATGCAAATGGCGACGTGGTCTTCGGTTTCAAGCTGACTCAGTCCGGAGTGGACAGCAGCTTCCGCATGCTGGTGCCGTTGTATTTCGAGCTTCCAGACCGCACCATTATGCTGGGCCGTGTGCGCCTCGTCGGGAATACTTCGGTCGAGCAGAAGATACCCATCCGCGGACTAAAAACAGCTCCCAAGCGGGCGCTGGTGAACTACAACGATGATGTGCTGGCGTCGAACTAAAAAAGGGCGGGAGAGCGTACTCCGCTCCCCCGCCGGTTCAGTGGTTCAGGAGATGGATTCTTACTTGGTCGAGCCCGCATTCATCTCGGCCTTCTCGCCGCCACCCAGGGACAGCACATATTTCTTGCCCGCGAAACGCACTTCCGAAAGGGCCGGTGAGCCACTGCTGCGGTCCACCACGGTCGCGTCGTTGGCGGAAGCGTTCGGCAGGTCGACCAGCTTTGCCGGGGTCTTCGTTACCACCTTCTTCCCCTGCATGACGCTTAGCTCGACGTTGGATCCGGTACCTTCCCAGCGGATCTGGTAGTCACCGGCCGGAAGCTGTTGCCCGTTGACCTGGAGTGTTTCCTGTACGTGCAGCGAACCCTTGTTGCTCGCGAACGCACCCGTGGCGAGCAGTACGGCCAGCCCGAGCACCATGACTTTTGCGAAATTGTTCGACTTCATAGGCACCTTTTCTGCCCGGCACGCGGCCGGGACCCAAGGGCGGCTGGTTCGGTTTCACGCAGGACTTGTGTTTTCAAAACAAAGCCCTACAATGCGAATGCCAGGGTGACACAAAGAAATGTGGGCCGCGAGCTCGCACTCTTTGCCCGGACCGGCTCATCTGGGCCGCCAAACCAAGCGTGAGCCAGTCCCGTCACCCTGCGAATTTTCTTGTCTCAGTAAGTCGAGGGACTTCCTCTCCTCACCCCACTTCAGTTCGCTTAAGGGTACGATTCCCGGTTATAGGAAGTTCCCGATTTCGTTGCGAACTTGCTGTTTTGGACGCGCCGCGGCGGGCCGCGTTAGCAAGACTGCTTACTTCCCGCCGATCGCAACAAGTTAGATTTGTTTTGTGTGCCAGGTATCTCGCAAATGAACTTGTCCTGCAGAGTGAAGCGAAGCAACCCCTATCGCGCCCGATTCGCAGCAAGGAAAGGAATCCCTCGCTGCGGCCAGAATGACAGTCCGAGGATGATGAGATGGGTTGGTGGCACACTGGAATTGCCCAATGCGTCGAGGGCCGCGTGTCAGCCGACTTTCAGAACAATCTTTCCGTAGTTCTTCCCCTCCTGCATCAGGGTGAACGCTTCCCGCGCCTGTTCCAGCGGGAACACTTTCCCGATCACCGGATGCAACTTGCCCGCGGTCACCCACTCCGATAGTTGCTGCCACGCCGCGGCCATCAGCGACCGGTTCTGACTTAGATAAGTCAGCCACAGCCCGTGAACGCTTGCGCCTTTTGCATACAGCAGGCGCGTGTCCAGTTGCGGAGTTTCTCCCGTGGCCGCGCCGTACACGATGACGCGCCCGAACTCGCGCAGACATTTCACGCTCTTGGCGACGTGCTCGCCGCCCAGCATTTCAAATACCGCGTCAACGCCTTCGCCCTGCGTCAGATCTTTGATCGCTTCCCGATAATCCTGCTTCTTGTAGTTGATGCCGTGCTGCAAGCCGAGTTCACGCACGCGCGCCAGTTTGTCTTCGGATGAGGAAGTGCCATACATCTCGACGCCCAGAATCTTGCCGATCTGCACGGCCGCCGTGCCAACGCCGCCGGCCACGGCATGAATCATCACCCGCGCCCCTGCCGGCTTTTCAATCAGCCCCGCTTTCCAAAACGCAAAATAGGCGGTAAAGAAGTTGACGGGAAACGCCGCGGCCTGTTCCGCGGTCCATCCCTCCGGGACAGGCCACAGCAGAGCGCGCTGCGCAACCGTCTTCTCGGCGAACGCGGCCCATTGGGTGTATCCCATGACCCGCCGCCCGGCCGCGACGTCGATGCCAGCAAATTCCCGTCCGGCGATCAGGGGAGGTTTGGGAGTTCCGGCGTATCCGCCGCGGGCGGTTAACAGATCGGCAAAATTCAGCCCGCAAGCTTCCACTTTGACTACAACCTGCTCGGGACCAGGGTGCGGATCGGGCGCTTCCTGCACTTCGAGCACCTCGGGCCCTCCAAAGCGCGTGATAACCAGTGCTTTCATGCAGCAAGTTTATCAGCAGAGGCTGCTCCCCAAGCCCAGGGGTGAGCATCTATAATGACGTTCAGTTTCCGATTCCCGGAGCCTGCTGACATTTGTGGTTCTGGGAGCGAGGGTTGCGCCGATTCACTGCGCTATCCGAGGGTGCAGGGGGAAACGCCTGCGCCTCCCGTGTTTGGAAAGGAAACGCACGCTGGATTGCTCCCGCCTGTGTTTCTTTTCCCTTTGCTGTGGAATCAAATTGCCTCTCACTGACAAATTCGGTCGTGGCATTCATGACCTGCGGATCTCCATCACGGACCGCTGCAACTACCGTTGCGTCTACTGCCGCACTGGGACAAACGGCGCTGCCTACGCGGAACTTCCATTCGACGATTACCTGCGAATGGCGCGCATCCTAGTCGGGTTGGGGATCACGAAGATTCGTTTGACCGGCGGCGAGCCGCTGCTGCGCAAGGGCGTCGTGGAATTCGTCCGCGAACTGGCGAAGTTGCGGACCACGACGAACGAGAAGCCCGATATCGCCATGACAACCAACGGCCATTTGCTGGCCGAGGTCGCGCAACCCCTGAAGGACGCCGGACTGGATCGCGTCACGGTCAGCATGGATGCCGTCGATCCCGACCGGTTCGCCCGCATCACGCGCGTGCCGAACGGATTCGATAGCGTGCTGGCGGGTGTCCGGGCGTCACGCCGCGCGGGGCTCGAACCCGTCAAAGTGAATTGTGTTCTGTTGCGTGGCTTTAACGAAGACCAGATCATTCCCTTCGGCAAGTTCGCCCGGGAAGAAGCCGTGGTGGTGCGCTTCATCGAATTCATGCCGCTCGAAGAAGATCGCGTCTGGACGCCCGAGATCGTCGTCACGCTCGATGAGATCGTCAAGCGCATGTCGGAGTACAAGCCGCTGGTTGAGATCGAGCATCAACGCAGCGAGACGGCGCGGCGCTACCTATTTGAAGACGGCGTCGGCGAGATCGGAATCATCGCGCCGGTATCGCACCCGTTCTGCGGCCACTGCAGCCGCATTCGCATCACCTCCGATGGCAAGCTCCGGACCTGCCTGTTCTCCGTCTGGGACCACGACCTTCACGAATTGATGCGGCGCGGCGCCTCGGACGAAAAGCTTTCCGAATTCATTGTGAAAGTCGTAGAGAAAAAAGAAGAGCGCCATCACATCGGCGAGCCGGGGTTCGTGCCGGCTTCGCGGACGATGGTGCATATCGGGGGCTAAGTGCTGGCAAGCTGCCACTTTCGGTTCGCGCTGTTGATCCTGTTGATCGGCGTCCGATCCATTCTGTCCCCACCGGTCGTAAAAGCCGCCGGGCAAACCTCCGCCTTCCTTGGCTTCGACCGCAACGACTATCCCGGTGACAACAGTCTCACCGAACTCCGCAGCACCTTCGATTACACCGGATACTGGCTGAACAATCCTCCCGGTGCAGAAGCGAACACGTGGGTCGGGAAGCGCGCCAAGCTTCAAGCGGCTGGGTTCGGTTTCCTCGTGCTGTTCAACGGACGGCTCTACTCGGGGCTGAAGACTGTCGCCAGCGCTACTAAACTCGGCGAATCCGACGCGCAATCCGCAGTCAGGGCAGCGCGCCGCGAGGGTTTTCCCGCAGCGACCATCATCTTTCTCGACCAAGAGCAAGGGGGCCGCATGCTTCCCGAACAGAAGGCGTATCTATTTGCGTGGATCGATGGAGTGAGCCGCTCGGGATTTCACGCGGGCGTGTACTGTTCTGGAATTGGGGCGAAAGAAGAAAGTGGTGTCAGCATCGTCACTGCCGAGGACATCCGCCAGAATGCAGGAGGGCGAAACATCACGTACTGGGTGACGAACGATGGATGTCCGCCTTCGCCCGGCTGTGCGCTCCCGCAACGTCCACCCTTACCGAGTGGGAGCGGAATCGCGTTTGCGGAGATCTGGCAATTCGCACAGTCTCCCAAACGGAGAGACATTGCCGCCGCGTGTGCCGGATATAACCCAGATGGGAATTGTTATTCACCACGTGCTGACGCACGCCAGCACCTTCATGTTGATCTGAACACGGCGGCATCCGCCGACCCGTCGCACGGTAGAAGCCATTGATGGACACGACCGATGTCAACTCGGTCGAGGCCGTTGCAGGGTTTTCTGGGAACCGAGAACTGGCTTCAATAGAACGCGTCGTACTTGGTTACCGCCCAGCCAGCGTCTTTGTCTTCCAGCGTCACTGAGAACAAGTCCTTATAAGTCGAGTCCTGGCTGGGAGTGCTGTAGCGCTCGCCTTTGTAATGAAGAATGATGAGTGGCGGAGCATCTTCCCATTCGACCAGGTTCCAGGAAATCAGCGGGTGCTGGGTTTCCGAGTCGCAGATAAAGTCCGCGCGCTTTTTGCGGTAGTCCCGTTTCTTTTCCCACCTCGCCAACGCCTGGCGGCAGTTGCCGTCGCGCATCTCTTTGACGAAACTGTTGGCGATGCGTTCGATCGTGCGGTCCCGCAGCGGATTCATGGTGATCGTGATGGGCATGTTCGTGAGCGGATCACGCTGGTCGGAGCGCGCCAGTACCGGCGGCTGGTTGCTGAGCCAATGCAGGAATCCCAGGAAAATCAGGATCAGCAATCCACCGGCGCCGGCGGCAATCCCGAGATGGGTGCGGGAAAATTGCATGTTCATTGAAAGTTTGGGGGAAAGGTAACGGCTTCGCAAGGTTACGAGAGGAACCTCCGTAACTCAGACGGGATTGTGGGCGCTCCTCTCCGCCACCGGCTTCTCCGGCTCGTTCCGCGGCTCTCCTGCAAGTCCGGTCGCGCCCCGCTGGTTTGTGTTTTCAGTATCACAAGCGTATATTCAGACCTGAAAACTGTTGTGTCGTAGTCTCAGGAATGTCGAAGCACACCAGTGGGCGCAAGCCCACTTTTTAGTTTGGGCTGAGGCCGGTACGGCGGTCTGAATGTAAGTTGCTGAAACGATGGCTTTTGATGAGCAGAAGGTCCGGAGCATTGCGGACCGCGTAGCGGCTTCGAGTGGACTGGAAGTGGCGGACATCGAATTCCACGGCGCGGGCAAGCACCGCATGTTGCGCGTGTTCATCGATCGCCCGGGTGCGGTGCCGACGCGCGAGCATCCGGATGGCGTGACGCACGAGGATTGCGCGAGTTTCAGCCGCGAGTTCGGGACCATCGTTGAAGTTGAGGATGCCGTGCCCGGCGGATCGTACGTGCTGGAGGTTTCCTCTCCGGGACTCGACCGAAAACTGACCAAGGCAGCGGACTTCGAGCGCTTCCGCGGACATCGAATGAAACTGATGACGCGCGAGCCGGTGAACAACAACCGGCACTTCGAGGGGAACCTCGAGAGCTTCGAAAACGGCAAACTGGTGCTGGACCTGAGCGCGGCGCGCCGCAAGATGCGTCCGAAAGAAGGACAGGCGCCAAAAGTAGAAATTGAATTGGCTAACGTTGAGAAGGCCAATCTGGTGCCGGAAATCTAGAAGGCAGTATTCAGTAGCCAGTGGTCAGTGAAGTAGCGCTGACTCCTGACTTCTGGCTACTGACTACAAGGTTCAAAAATGGCGAGTGAGCTCTACAACATCATCGAAGGCGTAAGCCGGGAAAAGGGCATCGACCCGCAGATTGTGGTCAGCGCGGTCGAAGACGCCATCGTCGTCGCCACCCGCAAGTATTACAAGACGCAGGAAAACCTGCGTGCCGTCCTGGACAAGGATTCAGGCAAAATCAACGCCTATGCGGTGAAGGCGATCGTAGAAACCCCGGAACAGATCGAAGATCCCAACCTGCAGGTCACGGTCGAGCAGGCACGCAAGGTAGATCCGGCCGCCGAAATTGGCGGAGAGTTACTGATTCCGAAAGTTACTGAGGGGATCCTGGGACGGATCGCGGCGCAACTTGCCAAGCAAGTCATCTTTCAGAAGGTGCGCGAGGCTGAGCGCGACACGGTTTACAACGAGTACATCGGACGCGTCGGCGAGATCGTGAACGCCACCGTGAAGCGGATCGAAGGTCCGGACGTGATCTTCGATATCGGCAAAGCGGAAGCCCGCATGGGGCGCAAAGAGCAGTCGCGCCTGGAATCGTTCGCGATTGGCGAGCGGGTTCGAGTGGTCATCGTGCGCGTGGAGAGAGCCTCCAAGGGTCCCGGCGTGGTGGTTTCGCGGGCCGCTCCGGAACTGGTGCAGCATCTGTTCCAGACCGAGGTGCCGGAGATTTATGACGGGACCGTCGTGATTCGCGCCATTGCGCGCGAGGCTGGCGAGCGCACCAAGATTGCCGTCATGTCGAAGGACAAGGACGTGGACGCGGTTGGCGCCTGCGTCGGCATGAAGGGAATGCGGGTGCAGTCCATTATCCGCGAATTGCGCGGCGAGAAAATCGACATCATCGAATACCACGAGGATTCGGTCACATTTGCCGAGAAGGCGCTGCAGCCGGCTAAGGTCAGCCGCGTGACGGTCGTGGATGCCGCCGACAAACAACTCGAAGTGGTGGTGGACGATACGCAACTCTCGCTCGCCATCGGCAAGAAGGGCCAGAACGTCAGGCTGGCGGCGAAGTTGCTGGGCTGGAAGATCGACATCAAGAGCGAGGAAGAGAAGCGGCAGGAAGTGGAACAGCAGATGTCGGCGCTGGTCCCCCAGTCGGCTACTCCGCTGGAGAGCGTTCCCGGACTAGGCGAGGGCCTGGTCGAGAAACTCACGGCCGCGGGAGTGACGACGGTTGAGTCGCTCGCCGACATGACGCCGGAACAGCTTGAGGCGATTGAAGGCATCGGCCCCAAGACGGTGGAAAAAATCAGTATTGCGGTGAATAATTATTTCTCCAGCCTGGAAGGCGGGGAAGCGGTAGCGGCCGCGGAGCTTGAGGGGGCGGAAGAGGCTCCTGTCGAAGAGGCATCTGCTGAAAGTCCTGAAGCGCCGGTCGAGTCAGCCGCCGAACCGGAATCCGGCGAAGTGGCAGAAGCCGCGGTAGAAGAAGCCGCGACAGACCCGGACGCGGTTGAACCTGCGTCCGAGGCAGCCGGGGAAGAAAAACAGAACTGAAGGGCTGAACGAGTTGCCCATCGGCCGTCGCATCAGCGATAGCGGACGATGAGCGATGATTACGGCCCAAGTAACAGATCACATTAGCAATTCACACTGAATCCGTGAGGTTGAGATGAGAACTTAGCGGGAACAGGGCGGAGGAAACGAGAGCGGATGAGCAAGGTTCGAATTAACGATCTGGCGAGGGAACTAGAGGTCAAGAGCAAGTCGATTCTTGACGTCCTTCAGGAAGTCGGCGTTACCGAGAAGAAAACGCACTCCAGTTCACTGGAAGAGCACGAGGCGGAACTAGTCCGCAAACGTCTTCGCGCTCGGGCCGATGATGCGCCGGC
>PMCH01000368.1 GCA_003154055.1 Acidobacteriaceae bacterium | reverse complement strand
CGCGTCTCTTCCATCTTTCCGCCCAACTGCAAATTGATCCCGCGCTCCCAGGGACTGAAGTACCTTCATCCCGGCGAAGTCGTCTTCGCCGTCGTCGCCGAGAATTCCACTCACGAGCCTCATCGCCTGCTCGCATCTTCCATCGGCGTTGCCATTCCCGCCGACCGCAACACCTACGGATATCTGAGCGAGCACCACTCCTTCGGAGAAACCGAGGATTCGGCCGGGGACTACGCGGAAGAACTCGCTGCGGAAATGCTGGCAACCACTCTCAACGTCGAGTTCGATCCGGATCGCTCCTGGGATGAAAAAAAGGAGATCTACCGCATCTCGAACAAGATTGTTCGCACCGCAAACGTCACCCAGTCCGCGGTTGGCGACAAGCGGGGCCTTTGGACCACCGTGATTGCGTCGGCGGTCCTGATCTTCGACTAGATTGTCCGCGTAGAGACGCGGCTTGCCGCGTCTCTACTTCGTTTCCATTCCTGCAAGCGCCTTTTTCGGAGCCGGCTTCTTCTTCAGCCGTTCCAGCACCGCCGCCACGATCAATGGCAGTCCGACGGTGGCGTCCACGAACACTTCGCCGAACTTTCCGCCTTCGGCAGGGGGCACAAATTTGCCCCAGGACACCGCTTCGCTGTACGGACTGCCCGAGAGTCCGCCCCAGTACACCGGTTCCGGACAGATACGCAGGCCGTAGTGATAGCGCTTGAGCGGGAGGTCTTCCCCTCCCCGGCGGTGGCGCAATTCGATAAAGGGACCGAACTGCTGCGACCAGTTGCGGGGCACTCCGCCACCGATCGTGAAAATTCCCAGCCGCTTCTGTTTCAGCAATGTCGCGGCAAAATATTCCAGGTCTTCGAACGGATCAAAGCGGAAACGTGCCTTACCCTCCTTGTCGCGTTCACGGTTGGTGAGGGCGTAGTCAAGGCCGAGTTCGGAATCCGAAAACGCCGGAACGAATACTGGGACATTTTGCTCGTAGGCGGACTTCAAAATTCCCCGCTGCCCCTTGGCGGTCTTCGCCAAGTGCGCTCCGATGGCCCGGTTCAGCTTGTAGGAGCACATCACTTCCTTCGCGTCCCAACCCGAGAAGGTTGCAGCCATCACCCGCTCCACATCGTCGAGGTTCTGTTCCGGCTCGATGGTGTCATACACGCGGTTGTAGCCCGCTTCGTACATCTGCTCGTCGGTGAATTCTGGATTGACCTGGAAGTGCGCGCGTCCGGTGGCCTCGACGAGTCCGTGGGCCATGAGCGCACCGGTCGAGACGATCGCATTCACGATGCCGCGGTCGATTAACTCAGCAACGACTAGGCCTTGCTTAGCGACGGTCATCGCGCCCGCGAGAGTCATCACCACGAAACAGTCTTTATCGCGCGCCATGGCTTCCAGTACGTCCGCAGCCTCTCCGAGTTGGCGTCCCGTGAATGCTGTCTTGGCCATCGCTCGCACTAAACCGTCAATCGAATGGATCCTTCCCAAATCCAACGGCTCGAGCGGAACAAGCCGATCTCTCACCGGATCGTGCAGTTCGCGATCGATTCCCGCGCCTTCATGAGTGCTGTGCTTTGTATTGTTTTTGTGTTTCAAGAACGCCCCCAAGGATGAAAATAGTTTTGCTGGAAGACTTAATCTACTAGAAGTGACGGGAGAGCGGCGAGTTCGTTTCAGGCTAGATGTTCGTCGGCGCACCCGCACGAGTGATTTTGATATTCTAGGGCCGCGCTCAACTGCAGATCCGCTCGCTTCGCTCGGGATGACAACTCGTTGGAGGGATGGCTCGGTTGAGACGCAGCTTGCTGCATCTGCTTACACTGATTGAGGAGAACATTTGCCAGACAAATTCACAGTTGCGCTGGTGCAGATGTCGTGCGGACCCGAGCCGTCGGACAACATGGCCAAGGCGCTCGACCGCGTTGCCGATGCCGCACGGCAGGGTGCACAGGTGGTCTGCCTACCCGAACTTTTCCAGACGCAGTATTTCTGCCAGCGGGAAGACCCCGCGCTCTTTGACCTGGCCGAGTCGATCCCCGGGCCAGGGACAGAAAAACTCGCCGCGGCCGCCCGGCAAAATAAAGTCGTACTCATCGCGTCGCTGTTCGAGAAGCGCGCTCCCGGCCTCTATCACAACACGGCCGTCATCTTCGATTCCGATGGCACACTGCGCGGCACTTACCGCAAGATGCACATCCCCGACGATCCGCTCTATTACGAGAAGTATTACTTCACGCCGGGTGATTTGGGATTCAAGGCCTTCGACACGGCTGCCGGACGCCTGGGAACGCTGGTCTGCTGGGACCAGTGGTATCCCGAAGGCGCCCGCCTTACTGCCTTGCAGGGAGCGAGCATTCTCTTTTACCCCACCGCCATCGGCTGGCATCCGGCGGAGAAGGCTGAGTTCGGAGTGGCTCAGCACGATGCGTGGCGCACCATCCAGCGCTCGCACGCGATTGCCAACGGAGTGTACGTCGGCGTGGTCAATCGGGTGGGCTTCGAGACCGGCAACATCCGCGGCAATTCCGCGCCGGGAAAGGGCCTTGAGTTCTGGGGCGGTTCTTTCTTCTGCGACCCTTTCGGACGCGTACTGGCCGAGGCTTCGCACGATAAGGAAGAAATTCTCATCGGTGAGGTTGATCTGCGCCACATGGAGGAGGTGCGGCGCAACTGGCCCTTCCTGCGCGACCGCCGCATCGACAGCTACGCTCCCATCACCAGCCGCATGATCGATGGAAAATGACCAAGAAATCTTCCCACCGCAAGCCCAGCCTGCCCACGGCGCTGGGATATCGGATGCCCGCAGAGTGGGAGCCTCATGAATCCACATGGCTGGCGTGGCCTCATTTCCGCAATGACTGGCCCGGCAAGTTTGAGCCGATTCCGTGGGTCTATGCCGAAATCGTCCGCAACCTGGCGCGGCACGAGCGCGTCGACCTGATCGTCAACAGCGAACTTCTGGAGAAACGTGCCCGCGCGGTCCTGGAAAAAGCAGACGCGCTTTCCGACAATGTTCGATTCCACCGCTGGCGGACCGACCGCGTCTGGACGCGCGACTCTGGGTGCATTTTTCTGACGCCATCGGACGTTGAAAAAGACACCAGCGCGCTCGCGCTGCATTTCCAGTTCAACGCTTGGGCCAAGTATCCCAACTACAAGCATGACGAGAAGGTCGGCAAGCGCATGGCGAAGGCTGCCGGCGCTCGCGTGCTGCATCCGATGTCTGGCAAACACCGCGTCGTTCTCGAAGGCGGGTCAATCGACGTAAACGGCAAGGGCCTGCTGTTGACCACCGAAGAGTGCCTGCTCTCGACCACTCAGCAGCGCAACCCTCCCATGGACCGCGTCGTCTACGAGCAGATGTTTACGGACTATTTCGGCGTGCAGACCGTGATCTGGCTCGGTGAGGGCATTGCCGGCGATGACACCCACGGCCACGTGGACGACCTCGCCCGCTTCGTTGCACCCAACACCGTCGTCACGATGATCGAACCCAACGCCCAGGACGAAAATTACTCCGCCTTGCAGCTCAACCTCGGCCGACTGAGAGCAGCCCGCAACGCCGAGGGCCACAAGCTCGAAGTGATCGAACTTCCGATGCCTCGCCCGGTCGTCTTCGAAGGCCGCCGACTGCCCGCCAGCTACGCGAATTTCTACATCGCAAATGGTGCGGTGCTGGTGCCCGTCTTCGATGATCCGAATGACCGGGTCGTGCTGAATACGCTGGCCGAACTCTTCCCTGCTCGCGAGATCGTGCCCATCTATTCCGGCGACCTGATCTGGGGCTTTGGCGCGCTGCACTGTATGACACAACAGCAGCCAGTAGCCGGTAGTCAGTAGTCGGTTGCACGCCGGTCTTGCTGGCTATTACCTACCGGCCACTGACTACTGGCTACTTCATTTACACTTTTACTCGTGGACGCTGAGATCATCGCCGTGGGGTCGGAAATGCTCACCCCTCATCGGCAGGACACCAACTCGCTCTACCTCACTGAAAAGCTGAACGACCTGGGTGTTGAAGTGCGCTTCAAATGCATTGTCGGCGACTCCCGCGACGACTTGACTGCCGCCGCCAAGCTCGCCATGAAGCGATCTGACATCATTCTCTTCAGCGGCGGCTTGGGCCCGACCGAAGATGATCTGACGCGCGAAGCCGTGGCCGATGCGCTGGGACTGGAACTCCAGCGCGATCCCGAGATTGTCGTCAAATTGGAGCAGCGATTTGCCAAGCGCGGCATGAAGATGTCGGCGAACAATTCGAAGCAGGCCGACGTTCTGACCAGCGCCGACGTTCTCCAAAATCCCGCCGGTACCGCTCCCGGACAGTGGATCAGCGGAAAGTATGACGGGCAGGAACGCATCCTGATCCTGCTGCCGGGGCCGCCCAACGAGCTGAAGGCAGTTTTTGAGGGTGAGTGTATTTCGCGGCTGCGGGAGAGAATTCCAGTTCAGCACATCGCGAGCCGCATGCTGAGGATCGCGCTGATGCCAGAATCGCAGGTGGACGCGCGAGTCGCTCCCATCTACAAGACATACGCCGACGTGCAGACCACGATTCTGGCGGGCGCGGGAGAAATCCAGCTCCATCTGCGTACCCGCAATGAGTCGCAGGCTGCCGCCGAAGCGCGGGTCGAGGAACTTGCGGACAAGATCGAGGACGAACTGGGCGACGCCATCTTTTCCCGCAAGGGAGAGAGTCTCGAGCAAATTGTCAGCTACCTGCTGCAGATGCGCAGCATGACGCTGGCGGTGGCCGAGTCCTGTACCGGAGGCCTGCTGGCCCAGCGCATCACCTCGCTCAGTGGAAGTTCCCGTTACTTTCTGGGTGGTGCGATTGCGTACTCGAACGCGCTGAAGACACAGTTTGCCAATGTCCCGAAAGCGCTGATCGACCGGCACGGGGCGGTGAGTCGCGAGGTGGCTGAGGCGCTCGCGGAAGGAATCCGGAAGCGCTGCGTCTCAAGTTATGGGATCGGGATCACTGGAGTGGCGGGCCCCACCGGCGGCACCGAGCAGAAGCCGATCGGACTGGTGTACGTCGCGCTCGCCGGAGAAGAAGGCACGCAGGTGGTGGAACGAAACTTTCCCGGCGACCGCAAGCGCATCCGCTGGTTCGCCTCGCAGCAGGCGCTGGAGATGGTGCGACGGGCGCTGCTGTGATGTGGAGCGAATACAAAAGGCTTGAACCACAGGGTACACAGAGGGACACGGGGGACACCTGACTTCCCCTGTGATCCTCTGTGCTCCCTGTGGTTGCGTTGGACTCTGCATGCGAATTTTCATCGGCATCGATCTAGACCCGGAAATTCGCGCGAAGATTGCGCGATTCCTGGAGGGTGTCCAGGGATTCGCTCCCGACGCGCGTTGGGTTCGCCCGGAGTCGCTTCACGTCACGTTGAAATTTATCGGTGAGCAGAAACCAGAAAGCCTCGCGGACATCACGGAGCACCTGCAACAAGTGCAAAACGCCCCCATCGAGATTCGTTTTGCCGGGCACGGTTTTTTCCCAACCGCCAAAGCGCCGCGCGTGTTCTGGATTGGCATTCAAGCTGGCCCGCCCCTTGCCGAACTCGCAGGCAGAATTGACATGGCCATGGGCGAACTCGGCATCCCGCGGGAAGACCGGCCCTTCAGCCCGCACCTGACACTGGCCCGCGCAGGAGGTGGTTCGGGATCTCCACGATGGCGCAATGGCGACGGTCCCAACGCCATCTTCGCCGTACTCGAAACGCGTCTGGCAGCAATGTCCGAGCTCGATTTCGGTACAATGGCCGCCCGCGAGTTTTATCTTTATCAGAGCCAGCTCTCGCGGGGAGGATCGAAGTACACCAAGCTGGAACGGTTTCCTCTGATCGGCCCCTAAAGGGGCGATTGAAAAAGAGCGCTTGCGGCATCGCTAAAGCGATGCCCTGATACGAGACCTGAGTATCCTCTTCCGGCTGCGCTGAAGAGATGCCTGATACGAGTCTTCGGAATCCTTTTGCGGCATGTGGAAGCGACGCCGATGCGAGCCTTGAGTAGCTCCACAGCCTGCTAAAGTAGTGGCGCAACATTCCCGATGCCAACGAATACTTACTTGACCGCCGCGGTCCTCAGCTATCTGCTGGGATCGATACCGTTCGGATACGTCCTGGTGCGCCTTGTTCATGGCGAGGACGTGCGGTCAAGCGGCAGCGGGAACATCGGCGCAACCAATGTCGCCCGCAAGTCTCCGGCGCTCGGGGTGGTGACGCTGCTTTTGGATGCCGGCAAAGGTCTGGCCGCGGTTCTCCTGGTGCGCACGCTTTTTCCCGGCAACGGGCCGGTACTGGCGACGACCGCCGCACTGTTTGCTGTCGTGGGACATCTCTTCCCCGTCTGGCTGAAATTTCGTGGCGGCAAGGGTGTCGCCACCAGCCTGGGAGCATTTGCCGCGGTCGTGCCGAAATCAGTGCTCTGCATGGTAGGAGTCTTTCTGATCGTAGCGGCGCTGATGCGCTATGTCTCCCTTGGTTCGGTGGTGGCCGCCGGGTTGTTTCCGTTGCTGGTCTGGACGCTGCATGAATATGCCGAACCACGGCAGATCCTGCTGATCGCGATTGGTTCCCTGCTGGTTGTCTGGAGGCATTGGCCCAACATTGTCCGCCTCGTCGCCGGTACTGAGCCGCGCCTCGGAGCCAGGAAAGCATGAGCCGCATTGCAATCATCGGCGCGGGAGCATGGGGCACAGGATTGGCGATCGTCCTGACACGCAATGGAACCCACTCTGTCCGGCTCTGGGCGAATGAATCCGAGGTCTGCCAGAGCATAGCGGCGCGGCGGGTGAATGAACGCTTCCTGCCTGGCTTTACTCTGCCGGACGCCGTGGAGGCGACCACCGACATCCACTCCGCGCTGGAGGGCGCCGAGATCGTCGTCAGCGTCATGCCCTCGCAGCATTGCCGGGTGCTCTTTGAACGCATGGTTCCCGCGCTCCGCCCGGAGATGCTGTTTGTCAGTTGCACCAAGGGCTTGGAAGAAGGGACGCTGTTACGCATGACTGAGGTGATCGCCGACGTCCTGAGGGCTCACGCGTTCACGCCCAGGGTCGCCGCACTCAGCGGTCCGTCGTTCGCAAAAGAAGTGGCGCGTGGCGATCCCACCGCCGTGACCGTCGCTTCCGACGATGCTGAACTGACCCGGGCCATTCAACGCGCCTTCAATGACTCCCGCTTCCGCGTCTACACCAACGACGACGTCATCGGCGTGGAACTCGGTGGCGCGCTAAAGAACATCATCGCCATTGCCGCTGGCGTCTGCGACGGCCTTGGTCTCGGGCACAATTCGGTCGCCGCGCTCATCACTCGAGGTCTTGCGGAAATAGCCCGGCTGGCCGTGGCTTGCGGGGGACGCCTCGACACCATGGCTGGCCTTGCGGGACTGGGCGATCTGGTGCTGACCTGCACCGGCGATCTCTCTCGTAACCGCTCCGTGGGTGTGGAACTCGGCAAGGGCGAGAAGCTAGCCGACATCATCGCCCGCATGCACGGCGCGGTTGCTGAAGGTGTGTTCACCGCCAGGGTCGCCGTAGCTCTTGCCCGGAAGAAGGGCGTGGAGATGCCCATTACCGAGCAGATGTATGCAATTCTGGAAAACGGCAAGTCTCCACAGCAGGCCATCTCAGACTTGATGACGCGCGCCGCGAGGAGTGAAGTCTCGTAGCCGACCGCACGCTGTGTGGAGGGCGAGTAAAGACCAAAACCACGGGGGCACAGAGGATGATCGGTTTCCCTGTGTTCCTCTGTGTCCCCCGTGGTTAGTGGTTTCAGCCCTCCATCGTCGAAACATCTCCGACGTCGGTGCCCAGTTCTTTCGCCTTCAGGAACCGCCGCAGGATTTTTCCCGAGCGCGTCTTGGGCAGCGCCGTCACGAACTCGATGGCCGAGGGCGTCGCGATCGGACCTAATTCCCTGCGCACATGGTCCACCAAGGCGGCCGCAAGTGCCTCCGATGGAGCGTGATCCCCGCGACACTGCACAAAACACTTGATGCTCTCGCCCTTCAGCGCATCCGGCACACCAATGGCCGCCGCTTCCGCCACGGCTGGGTGCGAGACGAGAGCACTTTCCACTTCGGCCGTCCCGATGCGATGCCCGGCCACGTTGAGGACGTCGTCGGCTCGGCCCAAGACCGAGATGTAGCCGTCTTTATCTTTGACCGCCACGTCGCCGGTCACATAACAGCCGGGGATCATTTGCCAATCGCGCTCATAGCGCGCCGCATTCCCCCAGATGGTTCGAAACATATGCGGAAACGGCCGCCTCAGCACCAGGCGTCCACCCACGTTCGGGGCGACTGGCTTCCCTTCTTCGTCTACCACATCGGCTTCTGAGCCGGGCACGGACACGCCGCATTTTCCCGGACGCATGGCGTAGGTCGGCGGAGTCCCGATCGCCGGCCCGCCGAGTTCCGTTTGCCACCAGTTGTCCACCACGTAGCCCCACTTGCCGTCGCCCGCGAGATGGGTTTGCGCCCACCGCCACGCCTCGGGATTCAGCGGCTCGCCGGCGCAGGCAATCACGCGCAAAGTTGTCAGATCGTACTTCTGCGGATACTGCTCGCCGTACCGCATGAACATCCGCAACGCCGTGGGAGCGGTGAACATCTTGGTCACGCCGTAGCGCTCAACAATCTCCCACGCTGTGCCCGGATGCGGGTAATCCACCGCGCCCTCGCGGAACATGGTGGTCACGCCCGCGCACAGGGGCGCATACACGATGTACGAATGCCCGACTACCCATCCAATGTCTGACGTGCACCAGAAAATGTCGCGCTCGCCCACGTCGAAGAAGCTGCGCAGGTGATAGGTGGTGCCCACCATNNTAGAGCAGGAACAGCGGATCTTCGGAGTCCATCTCCTCCGCGGGACATTCGGGCGGGAACTTCATCAGCTCGTTGTAGTCAATCTCGCGGCCATTCACCAACTCGGCAGCGCGGCGCGAGTAGACCACTACTTTTTGCACGAATTCCAACCCGTCGAGCGCCTCATCCACAATNNATACGGTCGCGCAACGCCGAATGTCCCAGTCCGGCATAAACCACGGAGTGGATCGCCCCAATGCGCGCGCAGGCCAGCATGGCGATCACGCCCTCCAGCGTGAGTGGCATATAAATCACCACGCGGTCGCCCTTCCCGACTCCCAGCGACTTCAGGCCGTTGGCGAAGCGGCATACCAGGCGGTAGAGCTGGCCGTAGGTGACGATTCGCTCCGTGCCGTCCTCGCCCAACCAGATGTAGGCGGCACGATTCTTGCGCTCGGAATTCGCATGGCGGTCCAGCGCATTGACGGTGATATTCGTTTTCGCGCCGACGAACCATTGGTGATGCACGCCATCCCAGTCGAGTACCTTTGTCCAGGGCTTGCTCCAGGTAAACCGGAGCGCCTCGTCCTCCCAGAACCCGTCCGGGTCGGTCATGGAGCGTTCGAACTCGGCGGCCCAGTTCTTGGTCTGAACCTGATCGGCCACAATCTTTGGGGCAGGATACTCGGCTTCAATGGCTAGCAGGTTGGAAATTCCAGGGTTGACCGGGGTCGCAGCCATAGGGCTCCTCCAGCGCAGGCGGTAGGCCGACCGGGGTCGGCGAAATGCTGCGATTCTTGATGATCAATGAACTTGACGCAGTGACCTGCATCACAGGGCGGTGTAGCAAGAAGGCGCGGGGCGGGGCGGTCCCTCCCGCGCGGGAATCACGCTGGCGCTGGGGGTGCTCGGCCGTCGTTCGCACGCCATCTTCAGGTGCCCAAAAATTGTTTGAAACGGTTTCCCGGTCTTCTGCACTATTTCAGCAAGTGGAAGACATCGCCGGAAGGCGATTCACCACAGTTCTGGATCCCAACTTGGAAACTCCTGGCTGGGATTCGCCGTTAAGTGCCGGAGCCGACGGGGAAGCGACTCCGGCACTTTTTGGTTTTCTTCTCCAGCGGGTGTCGATCCATTCTGTTCTGCTCTCAGGAGTCTTGTTCTTCCCAATGCGCCCGGCCCGATCCATCTCGCCCACCCTTCGCACCCGTAGCAGTCACTCCTTTCCAAAGCACCCGCCCAAACCCACACTCGTGGAAAACGGGCCGGGGTGCTCGCCGCCGGTGCTACACTGTCTGCCACCTCTCGGCCCCCAGGGTAGGATCTTGCAATTCCACTCCTTTGACGAGGATTACGTAGGACGTCTGCGCGCAGCAGACTCGCGCACGGAGCAGCATTTCGTCGCCTATTTCAGCAAGCTGATTCAAATCAAGTTGCGTTCCCGGCTACCTTCCCGGGAAGCGATTGAGGACGCGCGCCAGGAAACTTTTGCCCGTTTCTTTGTGGCCCTGCGCAAAGAGAAAATCCTTCAGCCGGACCGCCTGGGATCGTTCGTCAATTCCATTTGCAATAACGTCCTGAAGGAGCAATATCGCAGCGCTGTTCGCGACACGCCTTTGGACGATGACGACGATGAAAAAGAGAACGACCTGCCGGCACCGGGAATCAGCGCGCTGGACGCCCTGGAGTTCACCCAGACGGCAGAAAAAGTCCGGGAGATCCTGGACAAACTCCCGGAGCGCGACCGCAGACTGCTGCGCGAGGTTTTTCTTGAAGAACGCGACAAGGATGATGTCTGCCGCGACTTCGGCGTGGATCGCGAATATTTGCGGGTGTTATTGCATCGTGCGAAGAACGCGTTCAAATCGCTCTACCTGAAGAACATGGGAAACGAGCCCCCCATGTTTGGGGAAGCCCGAGGGATTTGAAACGGGAAGACGGAATACTGCACTACTGTTAAGAGGGGGAATGACCGCCGATGGACCACGGAGTAGTGGTTCGACAAAAAATGACGGAAAGATATCTGCTCAATGAACTTGATTCCGCAGCGCGG
>PMCH01000142.1 GCA_003154055.1 Acidobacteriaceae bacterium | reverse complement strand
GGAACTGGCTCCATTCCTGGTCGGGAACCATCACGCTGAGGGTGCAGTTGGAGCGCGCCTCCTGAATCACGTGCGCGGCGGTGAGGAGCGTTCCTCCGGAATCGGCGATCACGCCGGTGCCCCGGACTCGAGTGCGTGCGGCCATGCGGTTCTCCGTGCAAAGCAGTGGGACCGCGGAACGCAGCGCGGGCGCGGCTGATTGAGCCCGCGCGGAAGCGACCAGCAACGGCCAACACACGGCCAGAACGAGAACACGGCGTGAACTCCGCAACATCGCGGCTACGGGCAGGAGCGCCACGCCTCATTGTAGAACGCGAACAACGCGCAACGAGAAAACGACCGGCGGGGCTGCTCGTTTACCCGTCCGTTGCGGCTCGCTTGCGTTCGCCTGTTTCCTCGGCTGCCTTCTGTCTCTCTACCGCTGCGGGGGTTTCTGAGCAGGGGGCGCCGTGGGCTTGGCCGCTGGTTTCTTTACCGCGGGTTTCTTGCCGCCGTTTGGTTCTCCGGTGCGGAAGTCTGGACATTTGGCAGGAAGCGTGAACAGCTTGGCGTCGGGCGGTTCCACACTCACATCCTTGTAACTGACCGTGATCGTGTGGGCGGGGTGGGCAACCTCAACCTTGACGGGAAAGCCTTGGAGATCTTCGGCGTACCAGATCTTCATCTTCATTGTCAGGTGCATGTCTTTTGGCGTGACGCTGGCGGTCCCAATTTTGCAGGGGTGCCCGTCGATCGCCTCCCTTTCGTCACCGGGCAACAGTTCAAACTTGGCGTCGCGGTAGGCGGAGAATGGATAACTGCGCGCATCGGGTCCTGGGACGTGAGTGCAGCGCTCCGGGCGAACCACCCACGTAGTCCCGCTGGCCAAATCTGTCACATGGAACTCGTTGTCCAGATCCACTCGCATCAGATTGCCGGATCGATAGACCCTTCTGACTTCGTCCTTAAGCAACCCACCGGTCATGGTGGCGGAGAAATGCGTGAAGAGGGCGAGAGGGTGCTGGGCACCGGCAGGTTTGGCTGGTGTCTTCTGGGCTGGAGCATTGACTGACAGAAGAGCAGCAAGGAACGCAACACCGAGCGAGCAACGAATCATTTGTCTTTCTACAAACAAGAAAAGGCCATGCTGCGAATTACAGCATGGCCTTGATCACAAGCAACGGAGCTACTGCCGGGGAATCATCAGCTTCAGGCCCGGCTACCCCAGAGGAGGGGGAACCGGTCCGCATTCTTCATCTGAACCTGTTTTAGAGTGTGTAAGTACCGGCAATTGCGACCGAGAATTCACCGAGACCATTGAAGTCGACATTTTGCGTCGGCTCAAAGGTGGCTCCAAAATACGTGGAATCGAAGAACGAGTTGTAGAAATCATCGCTCCACCCAAATTGGTTGAGCCCCGGAACGTCTATGGCATTGGACAGATATGCGTAATTACTTACGCTAAACGTGGGCGTCACATTGACCCAGTAGATCGTTCCCACAGTGACCTTGAACGGCTTCAACGCGAGGTTGCACGTGTAGGAGTACTCGTTAAAGCCGCTAGGAGACTGGCCTGTATACACAACTGACGTCGCCGGGCAGGTACCATGCTTACCCAACTTTCCGCCATTGCCGGACAAGACGACAGTGCGGAAGGCGTAAGTCATGCCGGCGAAGTCGGCGGGCGGATTGGTGTTGGGTGTGGTCGTGAGCTCGTTAAACGTGACCGCGCTTATCAAAACGTGTTTGTGTAAGGGGTTGCCATCGGACGCCGCTATGAACGGGACCCAAGTCTGCGCCTTAATGGAAAGCCCCAAGGCATCGGCGTTGAATAATCCATCAAAGAAAGGATTGGCCGGGTCGCTGTCGCCCGAGTACCACAAGCAAGGACTACAAGCTCCCGGTATCCCGGTCGGAGCCGTGTTATTGGCGGCGGGTTGAACGACAATTCCGCGTGCCGTCGGGTTCATCTGCGCACTCGCAGCCGCACTGATCAGCACGAGCGCACTTAAGGCGATCAACATTTTTTTCATCGACGTGTTCTCCTGGAAGTTAGGGTTCAAGTTGTACTGACTGTACGGATGGGGAATCTAGTTTCCTTGACCACGGGCCTGGGGCAAACCCGTGTTGGTTGGAGAGCATGATGTTATAGGGCAATTGTGTTGTCAAGTAGCAAATGAGTTTTTTGTGGAAAACCTGTGAGTGAATGAACCGAGTTTCATTTGTGCGCCGTACATCATGCAAGAGTTTGCACTTTGTGTGCGCCAGTGTGAACCCGAATCCCCAAGATATACGACGCCAAATCCGGCATCGTATGACGTCGAATCCGCGATGCGCAATCGGCACGATGTTGGGTTTGAGGCGGGGCTTCTTTGGCGCCTGAGCCAATGCCAGTTGCCCTGCGACCAGAGCGCACCGTACCGGGCAACCGGCGGCGATACCCCAGAGGAAGAGGAAGCGGCAGTCTGTCGCATCCGTATTTCGCTCCCACGAAACAGATTGAGAGGGGAGATACCCTTCGTAATCCAGCAGCGAGTGACGCAAGGAATCTTGCCTCCGATATGGGTTCGGGCTACCTTGACTCCAGCGCGTCTTTTGACGCTCTTTGAATGTGCAGGCGTCCAGGAACCGCCACTCTGGACGCCTTTGAATTTTCCGCAACGGATCCGGGTTGCTCTGGTTCGAGTTTCAACCGCTTCGGTCGACTCCCCGTAGATTCGCCCCCGGACGCTCCTCAACAGCAGTGCCCCCGCGGCTCGGTCCGCGGCGACTGCTTCGTGGCTCGCTCAAAGAGTCAAAGTCCTGAACACTGTGAAAGGTAATTCAGTCATAGAACTCGGAAATACCCTCTCAAGATCAGGAAAAGTGCCATTCCAGTGTTTGGTGAGTGAGATGGGACTGGCGGCAGAAAAATTAGCGTTTTTTGACGTGAGTTTCCCGGAGAGCTTGTATATACTACCGCCCGATAGTAGTTCCATTCCCCCACCCCCGCGCTCAGTTTGGCGGGTTCCGTCTAGACGGGCACGTTCACCAGGTTCAAATTTTCGGTTCTCGGAGCTTGCTATGAATGGTAGGGTTTCCCGCTGTTTCGGCGCGGTATTTTGTGTCGCCGCCATGTTGTTCATGATTTTCCCAACCTCCGCCTTGGCGCAGAGCACGATGTCCGTCATGAAGGAAGTGAAACACGACGTCTCTCCTCCGCTGTCTGAGTTGGTGAGAATGACGCCGCTCCAGCCGAATCCATTTTCTCCGCGCTTGTTGAATGTGCTCACCGGACCTGAACCCATTCGCCCTCAGTACGAAGCGCCCGACGCCGCCCTGCAACAGCAGGTTCTGCCGCCCGTCGCTGCGACGCTGGGTCTGAACTTTGAGGGCCTGGGCCTCGGACAGTACGGTTTCAATCTCCAGGCCGCTCCACCCGATACCAACGGAACAGTCGGTTTGACTCAGTACGTGCAGTGGGTGAATCTCGAGTTTGCTGTGTTTGACAAGAGCACCGGAGCGATCATTGGCACGCCCCACCCCGGCAACACCATCTGGGCCGGCTTTGGCGGCGCCTGCCAGAATTCGAACGACGGCGACCCGATCGTGCAGTACGACAAGATCGCGAACCGTTGGTTTTTTAGTCAGTTCGTGGCCAGTTCGGTTCCGTACACGCAGTGCGTCGCGGTCTCGACCACCAGCGACGCCACCGGCACCTACAACCGGTATGCGTTCTCCTTCGGCATTAACTTCCCCGACTATCCGAAATTCGGGGTGTGGCCGGATGCCTATTACATGACCGCAAATACATTCCCCAACTTTGGGAACTTCAGCGGCGTGAATGCCTGCGCCATGGACCGGGCCAAGATGCTGGCGGGTCAGGCGGCAACCATCCAGTGCTTCCAGCAGACCACCGCGTCCGGTCTCGGCATGCTGCCTTCGGACATGGACGGGACCATTCAACCGGCCGCTGGCGAGCCGGCATTTTTCGTAGATTTCGGTACCAATTCGCTGAGGCTGTGGAAGTTCCATGTGGACTTCACCACCCCTGCCAATTCCACTTTCACCGGCCCGACGACTCTGGCGGTCGCGAACTTCACCCCGGGATGCAATCGCACCTGCGTGGCGCAACCCAATACCACCAACCGGCTGGATATGCTTGGCGACCGCATGATGTACCGGTTGGCATACCGCAAGTTCGCCGACGGGCACGAATCTCTGGTGACCAACCACTCCATCAGCGCCGGCCTGCGCTGGTACGAAATCCAGGACCCCAACGGAACGCCCACCATCTTTCAGCAGGGTACTTGGGCTCCAGACTCCAACACACGCTGGATGGGCAGTATTGCGATGGACCACTTCGGCGATATTGCTCTGGGTTACACCGAGGGCAGCAGCACGGTATTCCCCTCCGTCTTCATCACTGGACGCGTACCCGGCGATCCGTTGGGCTCGATGGAAACCGAGCAAGTCGTCGTGAACGGATCGGGCTCGCAGACCAGCCCCACCCGTTGGGGGGACTACAGCGACATGACGGTGGATCCGG
>PMCH01000038.1 GCA_003154055.1 Acidobacteriaceae bacterium | reverse complement strand
CAGGAGATGGAAAAGGCCGGCGTTCCCATGGTGCCCGGAACAGCACGCGGCCTCAAGTCGCCGGAAGAAGGCGAGCAGGTAGCCGAGCGCATCGGGTATCCGGTGATGTTGAAAGCGGCGGCGGGCGGCGGCGGAAAAGGCATGCGGGTGGTGCACACGCGGGAAGAATTGCGTTCCGCGCTGGAAGCGGCCCAGAGCGAGGCCCAGCGCTCGTTCGGAGACAGCGAAGTGTACGTGGAGAAGGCAATCGTCAACCCCCGGCACATCGAGATGCAGGTGCTGGCCGATGAACGCGGCAACACGGTCTGGCTGGGAGAGCGCGAATGTTCCATCCAGCGCCGTCACCAGAAAGTGCTGGAGGAGTCGCCGTCGCCGATTGTCGATCCTGACATGCGGCGGCGGATGGGCGAAGTCGCGGTGCGAGTGGCGCGGGCGGCGCGCTACACCAACGCCGGCACGGTTGAGTTCCTGGTCGATCAGCAGAAGAATTTCTATTTTCTGGAGATGAACACCCGCTTGCAGGTGGAGCATCCGGTCACCGAACTGATCACCGGGCTCGATCTGGTTCACCTCCAGATCCGGATTGCAAACGGAGAAAAGCTGCCTTTCGCCCAGCAGGAAGTGAAGATTCGCGGGCATGCGATCGAGTGCCGCATCTACGCGGAAGATCCCGACAACAATTATTTTCCAAGCCCGGGGAAGATCACGCTGCTGCTGGCGCCTTCCGGGCCGGGAATCCGCCGCGACAGCGGGATGTACGAAGGCTGGACGGTGCCGATTGATTATGATCCGCTGCTGGCGAAACTGGTTGGATACGGAACCGACCGGCAACAGGCGATCATGCGGCTGCAACGGGCGCTGTACGAATACTTTGTTGCCGGAATCAAGACTAATATTTCGCTCTTCCAGCGCATCTTGCGCGATCCCGACTTCCAGGCTGGAACCTTCGATACCGGTTACCTGGATCGCCTGCTGGCCCGGGGAAGAAGCGACGATTCAGCCGCCGAAGCCGGGCCCACGATGGCGGCGATCGCGGCGGGACTATTTTCGATTCTCGATCCCCAGTCTGTACCGGGCAAGAACGGAAGCGGGGCTTCGGGTGCGGCTCCATCCAATTCATCCGCCTGGAAGCAGAAGGGACGTTCCGAAGCGCTGCGCTAATTGCCTTATGACTTACGAAGTCACAGTGGACGGCAAGCCGCATCGGCTGGAGATTGAAAAAGCCGAAGACGCGTGGATGTGCCGACTGGACGGACAGGAGATCAGGGTGGATGCGATCCTGGCCCGCCGCGACGTGCTTTCGCTGCTGGTAGATGGGCGTTCCTACGAAGTGAAGCGTGAGCAAACCGCGACCGACCTGCATCTGTGGGTGGGCAGCACGCGCTATGGAGTCGAGGTGCGCGATCCTCGGTCGCTACGTTCGCGCCGGGATGGCGCCGGAGACGAAAAAGGTCCGAAGAAAGTTGTGGCATCCATGCCGGGCCGGGTGGTGCGGTTGCTCGTGGGCGAGGGGGCTGAGGTCGAGGCTGGACAGGGCATCGTGGTGGTGGAGGCGATGAAGATGCAGAACGAAATCAAGTCGCCGAAAAAAGGCGTGGTACAGAAGTTGATGGCCACTCCCGGTGCAACGGTGAATGCAGGCGACGTGCTGGCGATTGTTGAATAGGACTTAGCTCTCAGCCCTCAGTTTTTTGCATTCGGACCGAGCTTCGCCGCAATGACTGAACCAGCAGAGCCAAAAGGGCAAAGGCAAGAGCCTTAACCCTTAGAACCTAAAGCCCAAAGCACGGTCACCCGGTCCCAGCACCTCCGTCATCTCAAATTCCTCCTTCGGTGCGGATACCATAGCTGCAGCGGTGGAGGTGTGTGTTGAAGTGGCAGCGATGGATCAGTTTGGCGACGCTGGGAATCTCGGTATTCACGTTGATCATGGTTTTGCGGAAGCCGGCCCCGGTCGCACCTCCGGCTTCCCCGGCGGCCACTGCCGCCAATGCGCAGTCATTCCAGGAAAAGGTGAACCGGCTGGAGCAGCCCCGAACGGCCGGGGGCGGTGATAGCGAAGTCCGCATGAATGCGGGTGAGTTGACGGCTGCCTTGTCCCAAGCGACAGCCATGCTCCCGGCGGCGGCTGCGACAGTTTCGAATACCAACGGCTCCCCGAATAGTCCTGGGGGCGCTCCCGCTTCCGGCGGGTCGCTGGAATTCCCGGGCGCGGTTCCGAACGTGAAGGACTATCAGGTTTCAATGGATGGCGACACGCTGCGCGGGCAGTTCCTGACCCAGGTAGCCGGGAAAGACGTCTGGTTGACGCTGGCCGGGCACCTGAGTTCCAAGGACGGTTACGCGACTTTTGAGGCGACGGAGGTTAAGCTCGGCGATCTGAGCGTGCCGCCTTCACTGGTGAATGACGCCTTGCAGAAGAAGCTGGCCGAACAGCGTGACCAGCTGAAGCTTCCCGACAACGTCAAGGACATCAAAGTTGAGAATGGGGAGTTGGTGTTTGTACCGAAATAGTGGATTGCGCGCGATGTAACGCGAGCGCGGTGCAACAGGGCGGCAAAACCTGCCGCGCTTGTAAAGAAAAACCCGACGTTCCCGCCACACGATAGTTTGCCCGGTACGAGAGCCTTCTCATCTTCGTCTAATCTCGTTCTAATCACCAGCGCTTCAAATGATCGACATGACCAGCCTGCCGTTCATGCCGAATCGTGCCAGCCGCGTACTGGTGGCCAGCTCCAATAGTGTGGTGCGGCGCCGCATCCTGGAGAACTTGCGTTCGGGCAGTTGCAGTGTGGAGCAGGCCACCGGAGGTGCGGATGCGCTGCTTCAGTTGGAAGCGGGGCCGTGGCAAACACTTTTTCTCGACCGCCGTCTGCCCGACCTCAATACCGATGAACTGGCAGAGACTGTTCGCCAGCGGTTTCCGGAAACGGAAATCATTCTGCTCGAGGCAGAGGCTGGCAGCGGGCCATCTGGCGGCGAAGAAACGCCCGATTCGACGAGCCGGCTTGAGGTGGCGGGCACCACGCCCGGGGCTTGTGAAAACGCCCTCGACTTCACCCTGCAGGCCCCTCTTCCGGGGATGATCGGAACTTCTCCGGCGATGCAGCCGGTGTATCGCGTGGCGCGGCTGCTGGCGCGGCGGAATACTACCGTGCTGATTACCGGGCCCACGGGATGCGGCAAGGAACTGGTGGCTCGCGCCATCCACCAGATGAGCGCGCGGGCGGGACGCTCCTTCGTGGTGGTGAACTGCGCCGCGATCCCGGAAGCGCTGCTCGAGTCGGAGCTGTTCGGGCACACCCGGGGCGCATTCACCGGCGCCCTGCAGTCCTATAGCGGACGCATCCAGGCGGCCCAAGGGGGCACGCTTTTCCTCGACGAGATTGGCGAAATGCCGCTGAGTCTGCAGCCCAAGCTGCTGCGTTTTCTGGAACGGAAGGAGCTCCAGCGGCTGGGCAGCTACGAGGTAGTGCGGGTGGATGCCCGGATCGTCGCCGCCACCAACGCGCATCTTCCGGGCTTGGTTCGCCAAGGGAGATTCCGCGAAGATCTCTTCTACCGCTTGTCTGCTTTTCCGCTGGAGATTCCACCGCTGCGCGATCGTCCGGAAGATCTGGCGGAATTGTCGCGCCATTTTCTGGAGACGCTCTCGACCCGCCCGCCGGCGCCGCAACTCTCCGCGAGCGC
>PMCH01000098.1 GCA_003154055.1 Acidobacteriaceae bacterium | reverse complement strand
GGAGAGAGTGGGATTCGAACCCACGTTACCCTTTCGAGTAAACACGCTTTCCAAGCGTGCGCCTTCAGCCACTCGGCCATCTCTCCCGCACCGCACGAAGCGGCTCTTTTGATTCTAGCAGTCGAAAACGCCTTCCAGTTCAACCGCCGCTGTCGCGCTCTAACTCTGAGAACTGAGAACCGGGAACTGAGAACTAGTCCTCCAGTTGCTGCGCCAGATAATTCTCGTACGTCATTTCCTTGATGGCGTGCAACTGCCCTTCCAGGAAGTCGATGTGGTGCTCTTCGTCCACCAGGATCTTCTCCATCAGTTCGCGTGACCCGTTATCGCCGGCGGCGACGCAGGTCTTGATTCCGTCGTTCAGCCGCTTGACTGCCGTGTACTCCAACTCCAGGTCGTTTTGCAGCTGCTGCTTCAGGGTTTGCCCGATGTTGATCTTGAAGTAGTCGGTCATGTTGGGGGCTCCATCCAGCAGCAGGATGCGCTCCATGCACTTCTCCGCATGCTGCATCTCTTCGATGGATTCCTTGCGCATGAGTTTCGCCATCTTGATGTAGCCCCAGTTCTCGCACATTTCAGAGTGCAGGAAATACTGGTTGATGGCGGTCAGCTCCGCTTTCAACACTTCGTTCAAAAGCGCAATAACTTTCGCGTCGCCTTTCACGGTTTACCTCTCGAGGATGAAGAATCAACGCATCAAAACGTTCCGAGGCCGGGCACATGGCTAGCCTCTGGGATGCAGTTGCGAGTTGATTGTACTAGAAGAAGGAAATCAGGAATTGCTTCCCGCCGTCGCGGCGGCAGCGTTGGCATTCTCCGCGGGCGCGTCCGGAGCAGCAGCCCCGTTCGCCGGCTGGGCCGGTTTGGGTTTGGCCTCAACGTCGGTGACGCGGTGATTCAGGCAGTACAGCGCCAGTTCCAACCGGTCCGCGACCCCCAGTTTGTCATAAACCTTGCGCAGGTAATTCTTGACGACCTGTTCCGTGGTGCCCACGCGCAGCGCAATTTCCTTGTTCTTCATGCCCTGGGTCACGCAGGAAACAATCAGCGACTCTTTTGGCGTGAGTTGCACCTTGGGCCGCGATCCCACCGGACGTAGTCCCTGGGTACGATATGCCTCCAGCACCCACGCCACCCCCCGCAGATCCAGCCAGGGCTCGCCCTGCGCCACTTTGCGCAGGCATTCCACCAGCATCTCCGGTTCGATTTCCCGGGAAACGATGGCGTGCGCGCCGCGCCGGAACAGTTCCAGGGTCATTTCCTGGTCCGGTTCCTGCAGCACCACCACCAGGCGGCATTTCGCGTTCTGGCGGAGCAGATCGGCAACCGTATCGCTGGGATTCGGAGTGAGTGCAGCTTCGAGAATCAGAATGTCCGCGGAGAATTTCTGAATCGCTGAAATCGTTTGCGGCAGTGTTTCCGCCTGGCCAACCACACGGAGATCGTCTTCGAGCGCAAAAATCTTGCGCAGCCCCGCCCGGAAAATGGCCTGCGTATCGGCCACGATCACCCGGATCGTGCCCTTGCCATCCTCGATGTGCGCGCCTTCGAAATTTTCTTCGACGCTGATTGGAGTGCTACCCATCCGCCCTCTTCGCGCCTCTTACCTGCGCTCGAACCGGTACTCGTCAATGACCACGCCTACACCGCGCCGGCCACCGTCCGCAAAACTGCGGACCACTCGCCCGCGACAGTCCACCTGCACATCGGCTTCGGCGCCCACTACATCAGCGGGCAGCGAGATCGTGAAATCAACGGCCGACCCCACCGGTACATCCACGTCCATTCGGAACAGCACTCCGTTGGCCGAGATGTTTTCCGTCTCCACCGTTTTCCCATTGGCTCCCGTCTTCATGGAAACCGGCAGCTTGATGGGAAAGCGCGGAGCGCCTTGCACATCGGTGTATCCCTTGCGGGCCTTGCTCGTCTCGGCAACGTGTTCTTTGGCTGCTTCAGTCACGGTTCCGACAACCTTCCTTCCGGCTCGTGCTCGACTCCGCCGGACCGATCGGTGTGCCCATTTCAGGCCGAGATTACACCCCGGCCCCAGCAACGCAAAGTTACGGAAGTCATGGAACAAAGGCGGCGAAGTGCCAGAGGGACAGGGACTTAGGGGCGGCCAAAGGTGCGGTGTGCACGGTCACAGCGCACTTGGCAATTGGCAATTGGCGTGAGCGCTTTGTTGCAGGAGGTGGACGCAGGTCGATCTGTTGCCAAGTGCTAGGTGCCAAATGCCAAGTGCTAAAACTTCGTGGCTTCCGTGAAGTTAAACTCCTTCACCTTCATCGCCGGCACCACCATATCGAACGACTCCTCCCCGCTGGCGCGAAGCGGTACGCTCATCGCCTCAACATTCGACAGCATGGAAATCAGACTCTCATTGAAGCGGAAGTTACGAAGCCCGCACTGCACCTTTCCGTTCTCTACCAGAAACGTCCCATCCCGCGTCATCCCGGTAAGAATCTTTTCGTAAGGGTCCACTTCCCGGATGTACCACAGCCGCGTCACCAGAATTCCCCGCTCGGTTGACTCAATCATCTGTTCAACCGTTTGCGGATTTTCTGGCGCTCCGAAAACGATGTTCATCGGCATCTCGCCCATCTCGTTCGGCAAAGGGAAGCCGTGACCGGTCGCCTCGATCGGGCCAACCTTGCCCGCGTACTCCGACGTTTTCATCTTCGCAGCCGTCCCCCGTGCATAGACGACGCGCTTCACCACACCGTTTTCGACCAGCGGCATGCGCCGTCGCTGCATGCCTTCGCCATCAAACGGCGAGCCCGCCTGCAACGGATGCGTCCCATCGTCCCAGATGTTGATATTTTCTCCGAACAGCTTCTTCCCGATCCGGTCGTTGAGGAACGATCGCTGGTCAAGAATCGCCATGCCGCCAAAATCCCAGAACATGAACCCGGTGATGTCGAGCACCGCGGCCGGCTCCAGGATCACCGTGTACTTCCCCGGCGCAATCTCCCGCGGATGCGCCGAGTCAACCGCCTTCCGAGCCGCCGTCTCGGCCAGCAGCACGGCATCCAGGTTGCGCACGTCGGGAGAATTCAATTTCTGCCAGCCGGAAGAGTCCTCCCCCAACATGGTGATCGAGACCTCCGCCAGCGTTTGCGCGTGCCAGTCTGCCAGCCCGCGCGAGTTGAAGATCCCTTCCGCCGATTCCGCGGAAGAGTAAATCCCCGCCGTGGTCAACTTGTGCCGGTCCGCGACGGCGACAATCTTCCCCACCACCTCCGCCCGTTCGCCGGGCGCAATCGCGGCAGTCTGCTCAAAGAATCGTGTGGGGCGGGCACTCTTGCCCGCCGCCGTTGCTTCTTCCGCCGTCGGCATCGGCAACAAGTCCGGGTCCGGCGCCTGCACTTTCGCCAGATTCTCCGAGGCTGCAACCGCCCGCTTCAAACTCTCGTCGTCGAACTTGTTAGCTGAAGACCGCGCCGTCTTCCCGCCAAGATTTGTCCGGATCGATGCGATCGAATTCTCTTCCTCCACATTCTGATGAATGGTGTTGTTGGCGAAACGAGTAAGAGCAAAGCGCGAGCCCGTAAACGAAACCTCGACCTCGTCCGCGGCCGAAAACCGGCGAATCCGATCGAAGATCTCCGCAGCTCGTTCTTTCGTCAGCATTTGTTTCTCTCTGTGCCTCTGTGTCTCTGTGGTGAATCAACTCCCCTTGTAAGCCGTCCCGACCTTCACGCCACGGAACCGCGCCGGGCTCGCCCCGTGCCCCGTCCCCACTACCTGCTGCGGCTGCCCCTTGCCGCAGTTCGGAGTTCCCCACAGCATCCACTCGTCCCGCGAGCAGATCGCGTCCATCGAATTCCAGAACTCGGTCGTAATCCCCGAATATGACGGGTTCTTCAGCATGCGCACCCGCTTGCCGTTGCTGATCTCCCACCCGATCTCGCAGCCGAACTGGAAGTTGTAGCGCTTGTCGTCAATCGACCACGATTTGTTCGTCTCCATGTAGATGCCGTGGTCGGTGTCGGCAATCAACTGTTCGCAGGTGAGTGGCTTCTCACCCGGCAGAATGCTGATGTTCGTCATGCGGATGATCGGCAGCCGGTTCCATCCTTCCGCCCGCAAAGTCCCACCCGATCGCGTGGCGCCGATCGTGTGCGCCGTCTCCCGCGAACTTAAATAGCCCGTAAACCGCCCGTTCGTGATGATCGGCGTCGACTGCGCAGCCACGCCCTCGTCGTCATACGCAAAAGTCCCGAGGCCGGGCCCATGCTCCTGCCGGGCATCAGCGACGACATTCACAATCTCGCTGCCATAACGCAATTTGCCCAGCTTTTCCAAAGTAAGGAATGACGTGCCGGCAAAGTTCGCTTCCATGCCCAGCACGCGATCAAGCTCAATCGGATGCCCGATCGACTCGTGAATCTGCAACCCCAGTTGCGATCCATCCAGAATGATCGTCAGCTGTCCTTCCGGACACTGCTCCGCCTTGTGCAACGCGACCGCTTCTTCCGCCACGCGGCGCGCATTCTCCAGCAGTTTCAATTCTGCAATCTGTTCATATCCCCGGTTCTGCCATTGCCCGCCAAACGAATTCGGAAACGACCGCTTCTGGATCTCCGACCCGGCAAACGCGTAGGCCGTGTATCCCGCTCCCGTTGAATATTTTGTCTGATGGATATCAGCGCCCTCAGAAGAAAGGAACCACGACTCTTCGCGCTGAAAATTCATGCCCGTCTCTGCCAGCGTCACGCCTTTCACGGCGCGCATCTCCGCGTCAATCTTCAGCAGATGCTCGAGGTTGTGCTCAACCGAGGTAGTAAATGGATCAATTTTGTAAGGCGTAGTCCAATCCGCCACCGCCGCACGCTCCGCCGCCAGCCGGACATCCTCCCGCTTCACCCGCGCCGAGGCCTTGGCAATTTCGACCGCCCGGGCCGCCGTGGCCTCCACCGATTCCTTGCTCAGATCCGCGGTAGCCGCAAATCCCCACGCGCCTGACGCAAGCACGCGCACGCCCATCCCCACCGACTCCGATTCCGACGCATGCCCCACCCGCCCGTTTTTGGTGGTCAGCGAACGATTGCGCACTTGTACGCCACGCGCGTCGGCGTATGTCGCCCCGCGCTGCACCGCAGTATCCAAAGCCAAGCGAGCAGTACTCTTCATCTCGGGATCAAACGTACCACGCCTCTCGGATGGTTGGCACAGGTTGCCTGGATTTCATGAATTGTCATCCCGAGCGAAGCGAGGGATCTGCAGCTCTGGGCACAGCAAGAGAACAACAGGTCAACCCCAATGAAGAAGGGAGAGCGCTACCGCATGCCCGGAGCCGCAACCGCCAGCGGAGACCGCTTCCGAGCCGCATCCACCAGAAAGCGTCCGCCCTGCAAGTGATCTTCGCCGTCCGGCTCCGTCCACACGCTGCCGATTTCAACCTTGCTCTTGTCCGAGGCCAGCTTGGTAGGCTGCCGCCGCTGCTTGTCCACGTATGCCTTGATCACCTGGGTCGCCAGACGGGCTGCCAACCGGCCGTGCTCGCCACCCTCGAACAGCACGCACACGATGACATCCGGATTGCGCCGCGGCGTGAATCCCACGAACCATCCGTTCTGTGCGAAATCTTCATTGTTCTGATGCTTCGCGCGCATGGCCAGCGAGACAATCTGGGCCGACCCGGTCTTGCCGGCAATGTCGATTCCCGGAATGTGCGCCGAGGGAGCCGTGCCCTCCGGCAACAGCACGCGCCCCATCGCGTCCGTGATCGTGTTCCATCCCGTGGGATCAATTGGAATATTCTTCACTTCGGTATAGCGTGTGGTCTCAACGTACCCCGCCGGCAACTCCGTTGGATTAATGACGTGCGGCACCACCATCCGGCCGTCCGTCGAGACCGCCGAGATCGCGCGCATCAATTGCACCGGAGTAACCGCCACCGCTCCCTGGCCGATGCCAACCGAAATCGTTTCTCCGGCGAACCACTTCTGCTTGAAATTGCGGATCTTCCATTCTTCCGAAGGCATCACGCCGCTCACTTCGTTGGGCAGATCGATCCCAGTCTTCTGGCCCAATCCAAGGACAGTCGCGTATTTTGCGATGCGGTCGATACCCAGCTTTTCCGCCAGCGTATAAAAGAAAACATCGCAAGATTGGTAGATCGCCTTCGGAAAGTCCACTGGGCCGTGACCGCTTTTCACCCAGCATCCGAAGCGCCGGCCATAAAAGTTGGCGCCCCCGCTGCAGTGCACGTTGAGGGTCTGGGCAATCCCTTCCTGCCAGCCCGCCGTCGCCATAATGATCTTGAACGTCGAGCCGGGCGCCAGTTGCGCCTGAATCGCTTTATTCAGCAGCGGCTTGTCCGGATCATTCACCAGCTTGTTCCACTCGTCCCGCGAAATCTTCACGGCGAAGTCGTTCGGATCAAAGGTCGGCCGGCTCACCATCGCCAGAATTTCCCCGGTGTGCGGATCCATGGCGACGATGGCGCCGTTCTTCCCTTCGATGGCCTGCTCCGCCGCAATCTGTAAATCCAGATCCAGGGTGAGCTTTAATTGCTTGCCCGGCTCGGCGGGAGTCTCGTCCAGCCGCCCCACTTC
>PMCH01000065.1 GCA_003154055.1 Acidobacteriaceae bacterium | reverse complement strand
ATGGGCAGTGGTTTTTCAACAACCTCTTAGATACCATCCCTCATCGATTACGACATACTGCCATCCAAAACTCTTCAGGTGCTTGTCGAGCCATTGGACATTGTCTTTGAACTGCGGCTCGGTGATGGTCAGGCTGTACGAATCCCAGCTGTTCCATCCCATGGGTGGGGTAGCCACCAGTGGGACCTGCGGCGATTGCGCGAGTAAAGCTGTGAGGCTAAGGAGAAAGGTCAGACTAACGATACTAACCAAACGTCGCATAACAAAGCCCTCCCGAGGCGTGTTGGGAACTGATCAATTTCATTCCGCATTCACTTATGTGGAAGCACGGTAAAAAAACGATAGCCGTAAGCCGGAACGTCCACCGGCACCGGATGAAACTGGTCCGGCAGATCTATGACTGCACCGGTTTGTATATCCACGATGCCGGCCGAATCCACCACTCCCAGATTCAGCCGCACTGTTTGTGGAGTGGACTGGAAGTTGTACACGACCACCATGCGTTCGGAACCATCCTTCGCAGTCTTCAAGATGGCGTAATACTTGTCGTCCGAGTTGGTGAGCAGTTGGATGCGCCTGGCTGTGGGGTACAGCGCAGGATGCTGTTGTTTCAAGTGCAGATTTCTGGCCTCTTCCGCATCGGGATTTCCCTGAGTTTTGGTGTAGACCATGATGCCCCCGACGCCCACGATCAAGGCTTGCTGTAAGTGGCGCTTGGCAGCGTCGGCGGCGAACTTGTTTGACCAGTGCGCGGAATACAGCGTCCCTCCGCTTTCCACGGTGGCATCATGCCACCCATGCAGATTGCTCTCCAACTTACTCGCATTGCCGGACTCGATCGCGGTCACATAGTCAGCGTAGTAGTCGTGCATCGTGTTGTAGCCTGCCTCAGTGATCCAGGCCGTCGTTTCGCGGCCGCCTTCCGGATCCATGAGCGTATTCCCATAACTGGCGATAACACTGGTAATGTGCTGGCGGTTGTGAGCCCAGGTCTGGTTGGGATAGCACAGTGGAGCGTCGATCAACATGCCGTCGATGCCCGTGTCCATCCAGAAGCGAACGATCCACTCGACCTCCTCTCTCCAGCCCGAATCGCCCCAATTCATCTGCGGCAACGGAATCACCGACTTGTTGGGTCCTTCCGCTTGCCATCGCGACCAGTAGTAGGCGCCAGCCGCCTCGCTGTAGTGCCATCCCCAGAAGGCTTTGTCTTTTTCCCGTTCCTGCGGTGTCACCAAGTTATCTTCCTGGGTCACCGGCGCGGGCCCGTCGGGCTTGTCTGCCCAAAGAAACCACTTGGTCTTGTCGCTCACAACACCGTTCTTCTTGTCTTTGGTGGCCTGAATCCAATCGGGTGCCTCCACGCTGTAGTAACCCAGGTTAATAAAGATGATCGCGGCCAGACCCTTGCTATGAGCCAAACGGATGGCTTGGCGAAAGGCGTCCATGGTCCCGAGGTCGGGATCGATACGGTAGTAATTCTTCTGGTCGAGGCCGTTGTAGGCCTTCACGCCGTCGGCCGGGGCGAAAATCTCAATCGCAGAAAAACCCTGCGCCCTGATCTCATCCAATTGCCGCGAAAGAATTGTGGGATCCAGGGAGAGCTCGTGACCGTAGCGCAAGTTCTTTTTAAAAGTAACGACCTTGAGACCGGCAGCCTGCTGGTACCAGCAGGCGGGAAGCAATTGGCGCAGGCCGTCGGCGTCCTTTAGAACCCTGCACGAAGAACCACCACCTTGTTCAGCCTCGACAGAGAGGGAAACTGAGGCGAATAGAAGCGGGCCAAACAGAATGATGACGGTGCAGAGAGTCACACAATACTTCTCGCGTGTCATACGTACGACTCCTCGACCAATAGATCGCTAACCGGAGTAAAACGTTTTAACGTGGAAGCCAATTTCGCCCGCATCTTGCGAACTGCATCGGCAAATCTTAGTCCGCGAGTTTGAAGATGGGCGCCGCCGTTGCTGGTACACCCCCGCTTGCATACAACAACTAGTCGGCCAGAACCGCTTCTCGATTCGCCTTACTTCGTCTCCGAGGCTTCTTGGAGGGGATTTTGTCGAAGTTAGCAATCGACATTACCGACTTCCTTAACTTAAGTTCGGTCTCCAGCGCAATGTGCCGTGGAGCATCCTGAAGTCCCTTGATCCGCTCCAGCAGCAGACCTGCCGCCGCCGCCCCCATTTGGTAACCCGACTGATATACCGAGGTGAGCGCGGGGTTGGTGTATTCACAGACTTCAAGGTTGTCGAAGCCGACCAGAGAAACATCCTCCGGGCACCGCAGATCCAGTTCATGTAGGGCGTGAAGTACGCCCAGGGCCATCAGGTCGTTGCAAGCGAAGATGGCAGTGGGCCGCGGCAGCATGCGCAGCAACCGCTTGGCAGCCTGGTAACCGCTCCGCGTATCAAATGCCGCTTCCTGAACGAATTCCGAAGCGATACTCAGACGAGCCTCGCGTAGGGCTCTCTTGAAACCGTTTAATCGCTCGATGGCGTTGGCTAAAAGGGCTGGTCCGGTAATGACGGCGAGGTGGCGATGGCCAGATCGAATCAGGTGCTTCGCCGCCTGATAAGCGCCTTCTTCATTGTCCACAACCACCGCATCGCCAGTCCAACCTTCCGGGCAACGATCGACACAAACCACTGGCTGTGTCGCCGGAGTACCACTGGATAGTTCCGCCCTGAGGTCACTGCCCGCGGCTGGAATGATCAAAAGACCAGCAGCCCGAAAAGACCTAAGCTCTGCGACATACAGAGCCTCCTTGGCGGGTTCATTGTCTGTGTTACACAGCACAAGGCGATACGAGTTCCGAAAGGCGACGTCTTCGGCGCCGCGCACCACGCCCGGGAAAAAGGGGTTGGTGATATCAGGGATGATCATCCCCAACATTTTGGTACGATTCAAACGGAGACCCTGAGCCAAAGCGCTGGGCTGAAACCCAAGACTCCGGATGGCTTCCTGCACACGCATCCGCAGCTTCGTACGGACGCGCGCCGTACCGTTGATCACGTGAGAAACGGTGCCAATGGAGACCTGAGCGCGCTCCGCAATCTGCCGCATTGTGACCGGGTCGCTCATCTTTGCCACCTTTGAGTATAGGAGAAGTCCCAGGCGAATTCTACTCTCCCTGCAAAGGGTTCAATCGCCACCCAGCACTCTTCTTGCCGGATGCGAAGATTCGGGCATTTTACCCTGCGGCACTTCCAACTTGACAGCCGCGGAGAGGCTTGCGTAACCTTTTTTAAACCTTTCAAAGTTTGAGGGACTCCGATGCGAAACCCTGATTTCTTGGTACTTGTCCTCCTCACCTAAACGTTGACAATCGGGCCGACGTTGGCCGGCCATGGGAGATCCAATGAAACACGACTTGATGCTCGAAGTAAAAGCGTTCCGAAACACCCCACTGATCCTGTTGAGTACCTTGTTGGCGGCATGCACATTGAGTACCCACAGTACGGCAGCCGTGCTTGGGAGCAACGCCCCCTACGAGGCGGAAGCCACCTCAAGTACCCTGAGCGGCACGGCCGCCCGGCTCAACTGCGCCAATTGCTATGGCAGCAAAGAGGTCTCTCGCATCGGGGGGAACGCCAGCAACTACGTCATCATCAACGGTGTACAGGCAGCGGCTGCCGGCACCTACAAGGTGATCCTGAATTATGCAGTGCATGGAACCAAGACACTCTTCATCAGCGTAAACGGCGGCGGCGGAGTTAGTTATTCGTTAACTGGCGTCGATGCGTTGTCTCCGAAATTCACGAAGATTACGCTGAGATTGAAGGCGGGCAGCAATACGGTCAAGTTTTACAACAATACCAGTGCCGCACCCAACATCGATCGCATTGTGGTGGACAACAAAGGCACCGGGGCGTTCGGACTGCTTCTGAACGGCCAGCGCGACAAGTTACTTTGGCCTTTCGCCTCAGATGCGCTGTACAACACTTCGCTGGGCAGCGGAGCCGTGTATCAGCCCGCCGGAATCCGCAACCAGGGCACCAGCTTCGACATAGATGTTGACCCAATCATCATGACGCCTACCGCTCCCTCTACCGCACTGTGGAACAACTACCATGGCTTCGACGGCAGAAACCGCTGCACGAAGAACAACCCCCAGTGGAGAAGCGTACCGATTCCCACCAACTTCTTAATTCCCAGCGATTTTGGTAACAGTTCGAGCGCCATTGTCTTAGCCGACGGCCGGACCGTTGCCCAGCAACAGCCTCTGGCGCGTTGCACCGTGGGTGGTTATGCGACAGCCCAATACCCGTACGACGACGTCGACATTTATGGTACCGATCCAACCGGCGCCCACGGCGGAAGTGGGCTCTCTGGCTTGGGTGGCACGATTCGTGTCGGAGAGTTTACTTCGGGCGTTATTCACCATCCGATGAACATCAACCTGGAAGCGCAGAAATACTACTACTGCTGCGCGCCCCACTGGCCGGCCGTGCAAGTCGATGGCTATGCCGATCCCTCCAGTTACGGAGGAACCAATCCAAATTTAACTCCCGGCTCGTTGCTCGCGCTCTTGCCGAGCTTCAATGTCAACTCGCTAACCACGACCCCAGGTAGAATTCTCGCGCAAGGATTCAAGGACTACGGTGCGTACATCGTCGATGACACTCTCGCGAACAGTTGGGCCATCCAAGCCGAAATCGGCCCGAATGGTTCGGTCGACGACGAGTTCACACTTCTCTACAACCAGAACATCTACACGGGCAGTGGGGCCTTTTATAAAGACATGGTCACGATCTTCCAGGCACTGCATATTGTGACCAACAGCGGTCCGAATGCGATCGGAGGAGGAGGAACGCGACGCGTGCCGCTACCTCCGGCTATCGGCAACTAAAGAAATTCGAGTGCTGTCGTTGGGCGGGTGGGGGTGTGAGTTTTGATGAGTGATCATTGAGCTCTGCAGCCCAACCCGCCCTCGTGCTTTGGTACTCGAAGTGGGGTCGATGCCCACCCTGATAAACGCTCCGCCGCCAGGGAAAGGTCGAGGCAGTTCCAACTGGAGCAGGGGAATGGGGCGGTAGCGCTACACCACCGCGTTGCGCAAGATAACTTCGCGATACCACTCGGCGCTGAGTTTGGGTATCCGCGCCTGGGTCTTATAGTCGACGTAATGAATCCCAAATCGCTTGCTGTACCCTTGCTCCCATTCAAAGTTGTCGAGCAGGCTCCAGAGAAAATAACCTTGGATGGGATAGCCTTCCGCAGCCGCGCGATGCAGGTGCGTGAGGTGATTGCGGAGATACATGACGCGATCGGTATCCTCAATGCGCACGTCGGCGGTGACGACATCGTCCGATGAGCAACCGTTCTCGGTGATGTAGAGCGCTCGCGGTTTCCAAAGCTCGCTGACGTTGCGGATCGTCCAGTAGCCAACTTCCGGCCCAATGAAAATCCAAGGCGATGCCATGTGAGGATAAGAAGACGGGCGCGGCACGATTGCATAGCCGGCGGGCGACGAATTCGCGCGAACATACACCGGCGTATACGCGTTGAGCCCGACGAAGTCGAGCGGACTCCCGATGGCCTTCATGTCGCCAGGCTCGACTTTGGGAGCGTTCACCCCTTCCCGCTGGAGATAGTCGTCGGTGTATTTGCCTTCCATGATTGCCGTAAGAAACGGGGCGTTTCCGTCGCGCGTGGCACGCTGGGCGGCCTCGATGTGTTCTCGCGTCTCGATTAGAGGCACATAAGCCGTCGCATCTTCGGCCAAGCCGATCTGGGTGCCGCTCCGGGCGCTGGCGCGAATTGCCTGCACGGCCAGGCCGTGCGCCAGCACAGCGTGGTGGCGCACTTGATTTGCCTGTGCATCGGGTAACTTCAGGCCCGGCGCAAACTGGCCGGTTTTATAGCCCAGGTCGCTGATGCATTTGAGCTCGTTGGTGGTGAAAAAATGGCTGACCCGATCGGAAAGATGCCTGGAAACGTACGCCGCATAGTCGGCGAAAGCTTCGGCAGTGTCGCGCGACTGCCAGCCACCAGGCAAAGCTTGGGGCAGATCCCAGTGGAAGAGTGTAATGTACGGAGCAATATTGTTCTGGAGGAGTTCGTCCACTACCCGTTGGTAATGGGTGATACCTTTTTCGTTCGGCTGACCGGTGCCATCGGGGAAGATGCGTGACCACGACAGGGAGAACCGGTAGCCGGTCGCGCCCAAATTCTTTAGAAGCCTTACGTCTTCCTTGTAGCGATGGTAGGAATCATCGGCGACATCGCCGGTATCCCCTTGAAACGTCTTGCCTGGCGTGTGCGAGAAAGTATCCCAAATCGATGGCTTCCGCCCGTCTTCGTTCACTGCGCCCTCAATCTGATAGGACGCGGTGGCGCAACCCCAGAGAAAGTTGGTCGGGAAGCGCAGTAAACTGGGAGTGGGCGTTTGCGCAACGGTAGCGGCGGAAAGATACTTACTGGCCAAAGCCGCGCCGGCGGCACCGGCGACGGTCTGGGCAAATCGGCGGCGAGTAATCTCTCTCATCGTTAGAGGAATCCTAACCACAAAGCCAACCATTCCTGAGCATCAGGGTGATCAGTCAATTTCCCGTCTTCCTACGGGGCATCCTGCGCCAACCGGAATCCCAAGGCTCCCGAACGATCCATGCTCGGAGACATCATCAGCAATTTTCCATGGTCGGTGAGTCTGTAGGCTTGCGGAAAGTACCAAATCGAACCTTGGGGCTGGTAATAGCTCCCCCCACGAAGAATGCCCCCGCGCGTGTGGTCGTCGGTAAACTCCTCGGTCCACTGCCAGATGTTGCCCACCAGATCCATCACCCCAAATTGGCTTGCGCCTTTCGGGTGTGCGTCGACCGGATCTGGACCGCGCATGGTGCGGGACTTGTCCGGAACCGGAACTGCTGAAGCATCCCAGTCGTTGCCCCACGGATAAACTCGTCCATCGATACCTTGGGCTGCGTACTGCCATTCCCATTCATGCGGCAGCCGCTTGCCCGCCCATAAGGCATAGGCGCGGGCGTCTTCGATGGAAACCCAGGTTACGGGACGATTCTCCCATCCGGACGGATAGCGTCCGTCTTTCCAGTCACGCAGGAAATTCAGATCATCGCCGGGACGATAACGGGTGGCGTCGAGAAACGTTTTGAATTCGGCATTAGTCACCGGAAACTTGTCGATGTAGAAGGATTGCATGTGCATGGGGTGTTCGTGGAACCGCCGGGGAGTGTCTTCCCACGGATACTGCACATCCACTCCGATGTCATTGAACCCTTCAATCTCGATCCCAGCGACTTTAAAGAGGAAGTCCCCCTCAGGGATCTTAACCATTCCGGAGGGCGCGCTGTTCGCCGGTTTCGTGGCGGCGATCGGTACGATCGCCTGTTTCACCACTTGCCATTCGTGCGAAAAGCTCGACAAGGGCTGCGCGGTCAGTTGTTTCATGTCCGACATCAGTTTCTTTAAGGTGGCGTCGGGCTCTGTCTTGGTTGCCAGCACGGCACCGTAGCCATGAGCTTCCAGCGGGAAACTCAACACGGATCGTCCCAAGGGGTCGCGCTCTACTTTCAGTTCCGCGCCATGGTAAAGATCGAAGTAGCGCGTACCGGACTCGCCGGGGACTTCCATCTGTTGTCCGTTGACGTCGTAATCGTTGCGGTTCACGACGGTCCAGACGGTCTGGTCGTTGAGCGGCCAACGGCTGGCGAAAATACCGTAGCGCAGCATGGGAGACATCGGTTCCCAGCCCGAACTGACAAGGAACGGTGCCACGGCGCGCTCGATGGTAGCCACGCGGCGAGTCGCCTCCGCATCCCGGAGTGTGATGCCATTCCAGATGCCCCAGATACTTTCCCAGCTCTCCCAGCCGACTCCGTTGAAGAAAGCGAATTGCAGGTTGTTGGTCTTGTCTCGATTCCAGCGGTCGGAGATGTTCACCATGTGGCGCGGCTCAAGCCATTTGTACTTGTCCACCAGCGGTGTGAAGGGGTATTGGTACTGGCCCCAGGTCATGAGGTTCCAGGCCAGCGCCTCGTCGGATGGGCCGCCCTCGGGCTCGAACACCAGAGGATGCCCGATCTGGTCGGCCGCCTGGGAATACGCCAGCGGGACACCGTCCTGGGTGTCGCCGTTGATTCCATCCGCACCGATATCCGCCATGATCTTCGCGATGGCATTCGGCCACGATTCGCCCGAGTCTCGGGTTCCTTGGTCCCACATCATCATGGGAAACAGGACGCGAACGCCTCGCCGATGGAAGTCGGCAACCATCTGCTTTACGCCCTCAATACCGCCGGGCATGCAGCGGATCATGTCATGCTGGTTGCGGTTATCAATTCCCATGTTCGGATACGTTGGCCAGATCAAGACCGAGTCGATGCCGCCATATCTTTTTTGCAGGTCGTCGAGGTAACGGTCCACGGTGTATTTGCGGGCAACCGGATCGTAGAAATAGCGATCCTGCACCATCATCTGCGGTTGCATGAAACTCGACTGCGTCCACTTGAAGGCGGGAAGATCGTAACGCGAACCGTTATAGCCAATACGAATCCGGCGCTCGTTACGCCAGTGCGTAATATCCGCCAGCCACGATTTTTGTTCTTCCTGGGTGCAGGGTTTGGTTCCGCCTTCCCATGCACCTTTCATGGTCAAGCAGTCGGGCACGGGAATCTGCTGTCCTTTAGGGCCGAACCGGGTGTCCTGCGCAAAGGCGTAAATTCCGAGGAAGGCGAACACTAATAAGATGGTTGGTAGCTTGATCTTCATGTTGTCTCCTGAGTTCGAACGGCAGATCCATATCACTTCTGGTAAGTGACCAAGTCCTCGATGTTTACCCATGCGCCCGTGGAGCTCTGAAAGGGACGGCCTTTTACGACGACCCGCAACGTGTGCTCGCCGGGGGCAAGATCGAACTTGCCCCACAAGCCTTCTCGGTAACGCTCGCCATCGACGTTGTAAGAATCAAGTGTTCCCATGCTCTTGCCGTCGAGGTAGACATCGAACAATCCGCCTTCCGGCCGCAAAGTCCCGGCCAGGATTGCGCCCGTGCCGTTGAAAGTAACAACGGCTTCCGAGCCTGACTTGTTTGAGCCTTGCGAGGTGGACCCTTCCTCTTCCGCTTTGTCCCAGGCCCCGGTGAATTTCCAACGTGGGTCGGTGACCGCAATGCGCTCGACCACCTTGCCCGGATTAAACTGCTCCAGCTTCAAGGTAACCGGCGTTTCCAGCGGAATGATCAGCGAGCCCGCTTCCACCTTGCCTCCTTCGAGCTTCACCACCTGCTTCATGCGTGCGATCGTCTTCTCGACGGAAGTGTTATAGGAATAGTTCGTGTACGAGAACTTCTTGTCGGCCATGGCTGCAAGCGGATCGGTCCACTTCGCCGGGATGGCCTTGAAACCAATCATGGTTCCCAGAATTCCAGCCGCCGATGCAGGGTTGCAATCGCTGTCCTGACCGCCGCGCATGGCGATATCCATTGTCTTTTCGAAGTCTTTGCCACCATACAGCAAGCCCATCGCGACATAGGCGCCATTCAAGGACGCATCGATGTTGAAAGGCCTCAGCGCTCCCTCCGGACATGCGTCATTGCGGTCCCACTTATCTTCCAGGAGTTGCCAGGTCTCTTTCCAGTCAGACGGATTTTCCTTCGACCAGCGCAGCACGTCGCCGATCACCTGGGCATAAATACTACCCGCGGGAATGGCGGCGACTCCCGCTTCCACGACCTTGCGGGGGTCGCTTTCAACATAGGCGGCGGAGTACATGGCAGCTGTAAATATGCCCCCATAGAGGCCGTCGCCATAGTTCATGACGCGTCCGACACGTTCGGCGTAGCGCTGAGCGGCACGGGGCATGCCTGGTGTCATGAGACCAATGAAGTCCGACTCGATTTGGAAGTCGATATCATTCGCGTGCAGGTTGTACCTCGGATTGCCGGACATGGAACCCTTCACCCCGCGCAGCAGAGCGCGGCGTGCTCCAAGGTTCGCGTGCCACAGTTGATACTTGGAGCCCTTGAACGCCTCGCCATAGTCGTCGGAAGTGGCGTTCACACCCAAACGATCCATGACTTCGGAGAACGTCATCTCGACGTAGAGATCGTCCTGATCGAGCGCACCCTCCAGTTCCTCAGGCTTCCAATCCCGAAGTTGGTCGTTGATCTTCTGGAGAAAGCGGAATTCCGTAGGCGCGCCATACGTCACGCCAATCATCTGCCCAGCCCATCCCCCTCGAACCTTGTCTTCGAGTTCGGCGGCTGGGATCTTCCGCGTTGCCTTGGGACTGGAGTTCGGAGGCGCGTCCGCGGCTACCGCGAGCGAACCGAGAACCAATAAAGCAAGACACAGTTGAGCCTTCATTGAGGNNCATTTGGAAACCACCACCGAAGTGGGCCAAAAGGCGTTCGGGAAAGAATTTAACAAATCTGCCGATGAGCAACTTTTTGCCGGAGAACGGACCCACCGTAGCGTCCACAATGATTGACGCAAACTAGTTTCTCGTGGACGGCAGCCGGGTTGGGTCTTCAAGAATGGCAAGCAGTGTCTGCGCGCAAGTGACCCGAGCCGCTTTGCATCGCCGGTCACCTCGCTCGCAACCCACAATGCAACCCACGCCANNGGCGTCAAGTAAATATCCCTAAATGGCATTGATTGACGTCCTGAACTTGTTGTGTCTTCCGCAACCAGGGTGGACAGCGTCAAAGCATACGCTGCCATAAGGACACAGACCGTGGCGGGTTGCTTCATAGGCGTTCGCATAGAGTCGTTCTCCTGCAGTTTCGTCGCGCGGCGACGAGAGACGTAAATTTAGATGCGGTGGTCACCCAGTTTCGGATTGGTCTCTGGCGACAACCGGCGCTCGTTTCCCTTGGCGGGAACGAGCCAGCGCAGAGGCAGCTCAGGCATGGTACGGAGATAAACGGTCTGCTAACGGCGCATCAACTCGCCCCGGCGAACCAGGCGCAGTATCCCGTCGTTGTGGTCCAAAAAGCCCTCATGCCGTAACTGTCGCATGAGGGGGAAAGCGCTCATCACGGAGACACCAGCACCCTCCGCCAGATGAGAGACACTGTGGTACTGCTCGCGCGGCGCGTGCAGAAGACCTTCGGGGATCAGCGGGGCGAGCAGGACTTTGAGCATCCACTGGTTGAGGTCGGAGAAGAGCAGCGCCGATTCCGTCAGCCGATGTTGCTGGCGTCGGACACGGCTGGAGCGTGGAGCATTCAGCTTCTCTAATCCTCGCCCAGCAAAAAATTGCAATCCGTCACTGCCGTAACTGATGACCGACTGCTGTGAATGGGCCATCGTTTCATGACATCTTGGCAGCCATCCTCGTCACGATCTGGAACGCTCTCTCCAAGTCGAATTCCGCAAAATCTTCCGCCCGCAACACGGGCTGCAATTGAGGCCCGACCTGTTGCCGGAGCGCGGCCAAGCGATTAGCGGAAACGTCTACCGGTTCGTTGCCCGGTACGAACAGCTTTCGCCGGACCAGATCAATCAATTCTGGATTCCCAGACCGAAGTCCCAGTCGTCGCACCGCGTAATCTAGGTCGAAGAAATCGCGCACAGCCACTTCCCGCCGCGATAGCGCCGCGCGAAATTTTTCCGCGAACGCTTCCATTTTGGCAATGCAGCGCACTTCCAGCGGTTTTAGCAACGGTTTTCGGGATACTGGATCGAGCAGAATCGTCTGCGCCAGATCGTTCAGGGGATCGAGCAGCAATGGTTCGCGCAACGCCACTTCGATCTTGATCGTCTCCTCCTGCCTGCTGACCAGAGATGCATAGCCAATGACCGCGTTGTATTGCGTCGAGTTGTTTGCGCCGGTAAGCGGCTCGACCAGTCGGAAAAACGGAATCTGCTTCGGAAGCGCGGCGACGGCTTCCTTTACCGTCGCTGCTTGTTTGCTCCTTTGTGCGCGCGGGGCATCGGTGGGCATCGGTATGACAAAATCCAGGTCCTCGCTCAAGCGGTAGAAATTCGCGTGAACTTTGGCCAGACACGTCCCTCCTTTGAACACCAGTTTGTTTGCGGTGGCTGCCAGATACTCCAAGAGTGCCGTGCAAAAATAGTCCTTCTCGATCAGCCTCTCCGCAAACCCCGTTCGTTCCCGTGTCAGTGCCAGTGCGTCGCGAAATATTTCGGCGTCTTTGTGCAACCATTTCATGCGTTGGTCAGCGTTGATCGTTCATCACGACGCCCCAGCGTAGGTTGAACGTGCCTCGCTTGGGTCGGTTGGGTATCCACGGAATCAGGCTGCTCGTCGCTTTCAGAGCCCGCTCCAGCTTCCGCAACAGCGCGGCGTCCACACCTTCGCACTCCAGCAACGCGCCCATGCGCCGAATCGTGCCCGTGTCACCGTAGCGCAACGTGCATTTCGCCAACGCCGCCGCGCTCACTCGCTTTGTCTTCAACTCCTGGCGAATCCACTCGTAGCCACGCGGGATGCCGTTGAAACGCGACCAGTCATACACTGCGTCCACCAGCGACCGCACCCGCGACGCATACACCGCTTTCTCACCGTCCGCCATCTCGACTTCCACGGTGTCCCCCAGTCGTTTGTCGGCCACCTTGATCAAGGTTATGTCCACGGCCCCGATTTTACGCCTGCCCGAAATCCGGTTGTTGTAGGCATAAACCCGGTTGGGAATCTGATCGTCAAACCCGTAGCGATTGAAAGTGTTTGCCCCGCAAATCTGATAACGTCCCTTCGCATCTTGCATCAGCGCATTCAACGCCTCTGCCTCATTTGGCGTCCACGCCCCGCCCAATGGCAGGCGCGGCGGCACAAGAAACAAACCCGGCCGCACCCGCGCAATCAACCCGCCCCGTGCCAGTCGTCGAAACAACTCCCGCTCCTGCGTGCGACTCAATTGCAGCGGTTCGGTCAGGTCACCCGTTCGCAGCGTCCGGAGCTTGCGCATTTGCGTATACGCCAGCAACAGCGTTTCTTGTCGTCCCAGCCGTGTTTTCATAGGAGTATTCTATTTCACGCTGATGGTTTTACAAGCCATCTGTGAGAAATACTGTACTTGCCACTTTTGGTTCACTCGCTTTGAGGACCTTCATCGATTCGGGGTATTTCAAAAATCAGGGAAGGAAACAAAGCGCATTCACCAAGCCCTTTTGATCCATTGCGACTAAAGCGCCTTGCTGAAAACTGTAAGGTCAGTCAGAAAAGGTTCGGTTGCAACGTCGCAACCCACAATGCAACCCACACCAGACCCGACTTGCACGTACTTAGAAAGACTTACGCAGCCGTCCGTTACCTGCAAGTTGTTAAATGTACAGGATAGCTACAGACTGAAAAGGCTGGCGTCGGGGGTTCAACTCCCTCCCTGGCCACCATCATTCCAAGAAACTTAGCGGCGCGGATGGAATCCTCGCTCCCCTGATCCAACCCACGCGCACCGGTTCCCCATCCGAGCGTGTGTTTCGGGGCGCGCTGGTTTAGCGACCTTCCCCTGCGTGTAACTAAGCCCGTACCATCCCTGATGCCGGAGCTACTGCAGACAAGGCTGCGCCGAAACGGGTCTTCCCGGGCTAGACGGATTGTCCACGCCGCAGCCGGCCCAGTTGCAGGAGAGTTTCAGCCGTGCGTTCGTACTGGTGAATCAATGACGGAGGCGACACGTTCTCCGTGTTCGGCAGCAAAGCTCCCCGGAGCAGGCGAAAGCAAGTCTGAACCGCATACAGGCGAAGTCGCATTGCACTCTCGGAAATCTGAGCACCAGACGCTGCCATTCTTGGATCAGAACTTCGTTGCGCGGCCTGGCCAACACTGGCAAACAGGGCGGCAGCCCGGCCTGCACACCAGACGTAGGTGATCGACGCCCGCGCGCGCTGCCGCTTGATCTCCCGGAACTTCTTGGGGGGCAGATTGCGGCGAAGGAATGCCTCTTCGCCCGGGTCAACGAGGTTTCTGAAGGCCTCAATATCAATCGAGCGGAGGGTGCGAATCGCTTCATCAACATCGGCTCGATCCCTGCGGTTTCGCATGGCAACATACAGCAACACCGCCAATG
>PMCH01000115.1 GCA_003154055.1 Acidobacteriaceae bacterium | reverse complement strand
GTACGGCGCGCTACCTACAAAATCCCGCACAAGGGGTATTCGGGGACATCATCAAATTACGTTCTCCATCTGGCCCAGGACCGGGGACTGGCCCGGGCCTGAGCGGAACATGTAACTGCACCTGAAAGGCGAGCGAGCAAGAGAAAGAGGTGAAGTTCATGGCGAACGGATTGGTTCAGATTCAAGGGATTGAAGGCGAGCCGGGCGCACTGCTGGCTGCCATACCATCGCCCGCAGTTTATGAGGGCGAAAGCCTGATCTGTGGGTTGGACGTGGGCAGCACCACCTGTAAGTACACGCTGGCTTCTCCGCGAGGCGAGGTTCTGGCGCAGGCCTATGAGCGCCACAACACGCGCCAGGCGGAAAAAGTTCTCTCGTTCCTCACATTGCTGGAGACCAGTCACGGCCTGACCCCGGGACGCGACCGCGTCTTCTTTACCGGATCGGGTGCGGGGATCATAGCGCCACTGGTTGGCGGCAAAGTTGTGCAGGAAGTGGTGGCGGTGGCTGCCGCCGTGGACAAACTTCATCCCAACGTGCGCTTCGTCAGCGAAATCGGCGGCGAAGACATGAAGACAATTTTCTTCCAGGGAGAAGGCATCTCACGCAGCAAGCAGGTCCTGATGCAGAGCGCCTGCTCGGGCGGCACGGGAACGTTCATCGAGAAGACGGCGCGCAAGCTGGAGATTTCGTCCGAAAGCCTTTCCAAGATGGGCTACTCCGGATACCCTTTGCACAAGATCAGCAGCAAGTGCGGCATCTTCGCGGAAGCGGATGCCAACACGCTGCTGAAGGCCGGAGTTCCGGTGGAAGAAATCATTGCCTCGCTATTCGAGGCGGTGGTGTATCAGAACCTCGCTACGCTAACCAAGGGCAACACGCCGATGCCGGAGATTCTTCTGCTCGGCGGCCCGAACCTCTTCTTCAAGGGCTTGCAGGAAGCCTGGCGCTATCATCTGGGCAAAGTGTGGAAGGAGCGCAAGATTCAGGTCTCGGACGACCGCGATATTTCCACGCTCATCCGTGTCCCGGACAACGCCCTCTACTACGCTGCGCTCGGCTGCGTGGAAGTCGCTCTGCGCGAAAGCGGCGCCACTGGTCTCTACTTCGGCTCCGACAAACTCAAGTATTGGATCGAAACGGGCCAGTACGAAGAAAAGAAGAAGATGGGCCGCGGCGGGCTCTGCAAAGACGACGCCGACCTCGCCACGTTCAAAGCCCGATACGAGAAGCCCCAGGCGTCCGCTCCGCCCGCCGGCGTCGCGGTGACCGGCCACAGCATCGGCCCCGTGCTGCTAGGTTGCGATTTCGGTTCCACCACCGCTAAGGCAGTCTGCATGTCGCCGGAGAAGGAACTTCTGTTCTCCTGCTACGCCTTGAGCAAAGGCAACCCGATCGAAGATGCCAAGGCCCTGTTTCGACAGGTACGGGCGGTGGTCAGCGACGGCGACATTTTGGGCCTCGCCATCACCGGGTACGGCAAGGATCTGCTTAAGGGGATCCTGGGAGCCGATTGCCCGGTGGTTGAAACCATCGCTCACGCCTCCGCCGGTCTTCATTTCTTTCCTGACGCCGATTGCATCTGCGATGTCGGCGGCGTGGATGTGAAGATCATGATTCTGAACAACGGCGCGGTTACTGATTTCCGGCTGAACTCGCAGTGCTCCTCCGGGAACGGCGCGTTCTTGCAGGGGGTTGCCGAGCGTTTCAATATCCCGATGGGAGATATGGCTGACGGCGCCTTCAAAGCGCTGGCGATGCCAACTCTTTCCATGGGCTGCGGCGTGTTCCTGCAAAGCGATATCGTCAACCAGCAGCGCAAGGGATGGCAGGCGGAAGAGATTCTCGCCGGGTTATGCGCCATTCTGCCGCTCAACGTCTGGATCTACGCCGGCGGCATGAACAATCTCCAGCAGGTCGGCCGCAAGTACATTTTGCAGGGCGGAACACATCGCAACCTCGCGGTTGTGAAGACCCAGGTGGACTTCATTCTCAGCAAGGTCCCCGAGGCCGAAGTCGTGGTTCATCCTTACTCCGGCGAGGCTGGCGCGATCGGCGCTGCACTGGTTGCGCTCGACTGGTGGAAGGGCGGCGGGCAGACGATTTTCCGCGGCTTCGACTCCATCGAGAGGCTCACTTACAAGACGGCTACTTCTACAGACACCGTCTGCCACTGGTGCCCGGTCAATTGTCAGCGCAGCTTCATCGACGTCGCGCTGCTCGAAGGCAAGGGCCGCCCCTGGAGCAAGGTTCCGCTGACCACGGGTTGGGAACGCGTGATCGTCAACAACTCCTGCCCGAAAGGGCTGGTCGAAGACTTAACTGAAATGAAGGTCATCAAAGCCGGAATCGAGAAGACGAAAAATGCCTATCCGAACGTTGCAGACATGGTTCGCCAGGAAGGGTTCCGCCGCAACTGAAGTTGCCGTAAGTAAGAAGAAGGATCGCTCGCAACTGCGCGTGGGTATCCCCAAAGTCCTTAACATCTGGACGACCCACCAGTTCTGGGTGGGCTTCCTGCGGGATCTCGGCGTGGAGTCGGAGAACATCATCTTCAGCTCCGACACTTCGGAGGAGCAGGGTCGCGAGTTCGGCAAGGGGCGCGGCACCGTGGACTGCTGCTATCCCGTCAAGGCCATGAGCGGACACTATGGCGAGCTGATCTTCGGGCAGAAAAAGAAAATCAACATCCTGCTCAGCCCCATGATTCACTCGCTGCCCTCGGTTCTGCACGGTCACGTCGTGGACACAGTGACCTGCACGCGCGTCATGGCCGGTCCGGAGAACATCAAGTCCGGCTTCCTCAAAGAGCGCGACATCTTCGCCGAGAACAACGTGATCCATGCATCTCCGTTCGTCAGCCTGGGCGACCGCCACATGGTGACCGATCAGCTTTATATATCCCTGAAAGATGCTTTCGATCTCGACAAGGAAGAAACGGCGCGCGCAGTCAAAGCCGGCTTCGCAGCGCTCGACGACCTGACTGAGCGCGCCCGCAAGCAGGGGCGCGACATTCTGACGTGGTGCGCAAAAAATCAGAAGCCCTGCATCCTGGTGCTGGCACGTCCCTACCACATGGACATCGGTATTGGGCACGAGATCGAGGCGGATATCCAGGCCTATGGCTACCCGATTCTGTGGCTGCAATACCTGCCGGCGGATATGGACCTGATGAACTGGCTCTTCGAAGCTGACCTGCGCGATGGCCTCATCAAGAGCCCCTTCGACATTTCCGATGTCTGGGCGTCGTCCTACAGCAGCAACACCAATGAGATTATGTGGGGCGCCAAGGTCGCCACCCGCTGCCCCTGGATTGCCTGCGTGCTGCGGCTTTCCAGCTACGAGTGCGGCATGGACCAGCCCACCTACACACCGGCGCAGAAGATCGTCGAAGCGACCGGAACTTTGTATTTCAAATTCGGAGATTTGGATTCCACAAAACCCTCCGGCGGAATCAAGATTCGCGTCGAGACCATCGCCCATTATCTCGGCAAGTACTCGCAGGAGATCATCCAGCGCAAGTTGAGCTACCTGTCGCCCAACTGCCCGCTGGGCGAACTGCCGTCGTCGTCGTCCACGGTCGCTACCGGCGAAACGGAACCGGCCGTCGTCAATGTGGTGTAAGAATCAGGGGACATTCGACTCCAGCAGGTTCGAATGTCCCCACCAACCCTATGAACTATTCTCCAGACTTCACTTTGCTTCCATAATGAAGACGTCCCCGCGCGGTGTCTTGCCGTCCGCTTCATATCCGAGCGGCGCCGGCTTCGGGCACCCGGCTCCGCACATGTCACTGGCGAATGCGACCCAGCGGCCGTCCTGGCTGACTACCCCAACCGCGTTCTGCACGATGAAGTAGATGCTCTTACCGGAGTTGAGCGTCTGGCCAAAACGCCAGGTCGTCTGGCTGCCATCGCTTGCCACCGCCAGTACTTCGTCGTAACCCCAGGTGGGGTAGGGAATGATCGGGGTCACATCCGTGCTGACCAGAAACGCGGGCGGTGCATCATCCTCGGTGGTGTTGATCCAACTTCCGTGCTGGTCGGGAAAGTCGGGGGGGAAATCGACCAGAGGAGTCAGCGGCGCTTTCGGGTCGAGATAACCGTGCAGCCGGTATTTCTTGCCCATGGCCCAGTAGTTGTAGCCTTTCGCCGAGTGTCCATCGCACTGGATCGGGCATGTCCTCAGGTGGGTGGTGCCGATTTCCCACACGTACGGGTTGTTCGCTTTGCAGTCTCCGGCGAGACAGCCGGACTCACCCTTGGGTTGACGCACCGAATAGGAGACCATGGAATATTGTGGGTTCTGGCCGCCGCCGCCTTCATGCATGGTGAACCGATCAGCGAGCGGATTGACGCCGTCGTCGATGGAACCGAGCGGGCCGTTCGGACCGGTGACGCTTCCTTCCTGGGTGTTGAGCACGTAACAGCCGGGACCGACTGAACCGATGGCTTCGGTCTGATACGCGGCCATATACACTCCCGAACCCTGGCCGAGGGTGTTGGAGAACGCCGCCCGAAACGAGTCGTCACCCAACACCGCGCCGAAGGTTCCATTCCAGGTCACCTGGAAACCGTCCGGCAGGCAACTGGCAAAGTCGAACAACAGCGTATCCGACGCCACGGCGGACCAATCGACTGCGGCCTGAATCACTCGCACCTTCGTTCCATCCAGGGCAAACATCGTCTGCGGGTCGGTGCGGGAGAAAAGCACCGCGTCGTAGCCGAACGTGAGCGGAGTCCGCGTGACAATCTCGGTTGCAGGATCAAAGCCGATGACGTACTTTCCTCCGCCGGTACCCTTGACGATCACATGCCGGGAATCGACTGCCCAGAGCGCCATCTCGCCGGAATCGGCGGTCTGCAGGGTAGCTTGCGGTGCCAGCAGGGCGGTCTGGCCGTCGGTCGCGCGGATCGTACAGAGATTCGAAAACGCGGGGTTACACCATTTCGTGCTCACTCCGGTCAGGCCACCCCAGGCCGGCATGGTCGAGGGCAACTGCTCGACGTTCTGATCCGTTCGTGCGGTTGAGTGAGCGACGGGCGGCGCGATGATCGCAGCGATGGCCGTGCCCTTTATGCGCCGGTTGTGGGACCACGCCGCGGTTATGGTGGCCGTTCCATTGCCGCTGGCTGTGTAGACGCCCGCCTGCGTGATCGTGCCTTGGGTCGCAGACCAGTGGACCCTCTGTCCCTTGGCTCCGGCAACCACGGCGCGGAACGTCACCGACTGGCGCGATCGTAGATAGGCCTTGTCGGGTGCAATCGTAACTTGAACGTCGCGCAGATCTCGGGTGCTGGATTTGATGGTCGGGGAGTCCGTCGCCATGCAGGCTACGAGCATGAGACAGGGCAGAACAAAGCGCAGGACGAGAAGACCGCTGTTCCTCATAGTTTTCCTTTCGTCGTTGCCTTGGCGAAGGAAAACGTCCGAGTGCGATCAGCGGAGTGCGATCGTCGCTGACGCGCGGTCGGATCCATGAGTCATGGAAGAGACTCACCACAAGTATTCCTTAGACAGTGGGCACGAGTTCGCGCTCCACCGTGCAAGTCGTTACCCTGCGGGGATAAAACCAGGCCCCTTTGGCGATCCGTCAGGACGTACCTCCCTGTGTGTTGGTGTACCGCCGCCTAAGTTGAAGCGAATAATCGCGAGACGCGCACATCGGCGCAGCCGGACGAGGTGGGAAACGAGCAGAGGTCAACCATCAATGAAACCCGCCCGCGCTATGCCAGCCCCCTCAGGCCATGGCCAGGCCGATTGGCGAGTCCCGTTTCCGTTTTGATATTGCGATGATTCCGCGATTGGGAATTCTGGTAGGTCCGGCAGGAGTCAAACTTGAGCCGTTGTGCGGGCGTGACCCCGAGCGTAGTCGAAGGGGGAGAGCCCGCTGGCGAGATCCCGTGCGAAGGGGAAGGACCTGCAACGAGGGCGCTTGGAGGGGATTCTGGTGGGCCCGGGGTGACTCGAACACCCAACCCTCGGATTAGAAATCCGATGCTCTATCCGCTTGAGCTACGGGCCCTGTGGTATTAAACGCTGGGCGAAACGCTACGCTCGGGAATCCGCTATCCCTTACCGGTCCCTTAAATCCGCCGCATCGCCGCGAGAACCTTCGCGTCGAACTGGCGGATGTAGTGCTCGCGAGTGACGATGACGCGAGCGTGGCGAAGTATCCGCTGGACTACTAAATCCTCCGCTCCCATCTGGAAGAGCGTCGAAGCGAGTCCGCGCCGGAAGGCATGCCACCCGCGCCACTCCGATTTTACCGCACGGAACGCCGTGGGCAGATGGTAGCGTCCGTAGGCTACGAGTGGGGAAGGGAATAGCGAGCGGTCGATGGCTTGGTCGCCGTCCTCGTCTTTGGGCGTCAGCTTGGGCGGCAGCCGGTCCCATTCCTTCCGGTACCGGTCCAATGCGCGGCGTAGCTCGGGGATGAGCGGTACGCTGGCCGCACTGGCCTTCGACTTGGGCGCGTTCTCGAACGTCTTCCACCGCGTCCTTCGGACCGTAATCGCATCCTTCGATACGTCCTCCCACGTCAACCCTTGTAGCTCGGCCAGTCGCAGACCGGCGAAGGCAGCGAGCGCGACGGCGGCGCGTAGCTCGGGCGGCATCGGCTGCCGTAAGACGGCCCGGACCGTCCGGAGATCGTAGACACCCACCGGGCGCGACGCCTTCGCACTCCCGGTCGCCGCGACCGGGCGACGGGGAAGCAGTACGTCGCGCACCGGGTTGCCTTCCCGGAAACCGGCCACTACGGAATGCCGGAAGATGCCCGAGAGTAGCGCCTTGATCCGCTGGAGCGACGAACGGGCGAGGTTCGGATGGTCCGAGGCGATGCCGTTAAGCAGGTTCTGTACGTCCCGCGTCCGGTACTCCCACAGCGGCAGCCGCGCCTCTTTGCGCCCCTTAATGTACTTCCCGAAGCGCCACCGGTAGTCCCGCGCCGTGCTCTGGCGGAGCCGCCCGTCCGCGACTTCCAGGAACCAGAACTCCGCGAACCGCTCCATCGTCGTCTGCGCCCCCGTCCCGGCGATGCCGAGCCGGAGCCGGACGTTGTCGGCGGCGGTTTCCCGCGCCTTGCGGCTGGGTAGATCGTGGACGGAGCCGAGTGTGATCTCGCGCTGCCGCTTCCCCACGTAGATGCGCAGCGTCCAGGACTTCCCGCGCCGCTGGACACTGCCCCGCTGGCTGCTCATACGCGAAGGAGTTTAGCGCGATGCCACACAGATGGGCTACCACGAAGTCAGGTCAGTGTGTCCGCCTCCCCTCCCGCCGGTCAGCCGCCCGGTCGCGCGCATCCCGCAGTTTAACCATCTCCTGGAGCGACGCGAAAGCGGCGGTGTAGACGAGGATTTCGGCGCGGGTGACGGGTTCTCCGGCTTTATACCTCTTCACTATTCTCCCAGCCTCCTGCCACTGGCGGTCTAATTTTTCGGCGCGACGCTCTGCCTGCTTCGTCCATTTCATCGGTGCTCCATTTCCGCAGCTGCCTCCACTAGGTCCATAAACTTCTCGCTCCGGATGCCGAGCGCGGAGGCTCGCGCGACCGCCCCCGCGATCAGTCCGTTAAGTTCGTCATCCATTGCGCAATCCCGGCACGAGCCGTTCGGCAACTCAGAAGGTCTTTCCTGACAGTAAGGGCAGGTCATCAATCTCCTTGCGCCGTCGCGAGTGCCTTGGGGATTCGGAGCGCGACTGGGCGCAATACGGGCCGGGGGAGGGGCGCTGGGTGGATTGGGTCTACAGCATCGCAGCCAGTTCCTCGAAGTCTTTTCGCGAGGCTTTTACCCAATACGTATTGTGGCCAAGGTGTGCAACCATCATCTTGAAGAAGCCTTCCTGATCCTCACGGAACTTTTTGTACAACGCTTCGCGAATTTCAGCTGGAATCTTCTTGTGGGACTTCTCAATGAGTAGCAGGTATGGAAATATCATTGATCTCCTCCTCCGCGCCGTCGCAAAAGATCGCGAAGCGCCCGTTTATCGTGCGTACACGTATGGGGATAGGACGGTTGGTTTGCTCGGCTTGGGATACTGCTACGGGAGCCTCGCTGCCCGTTATCGCGAACCCGCGTTGCGCGGGCACGGCGAACTTTATAGGTGCCAGCGGTCGCGTCAATCTTCGGTGCGGCCGGGGCGGGGAACGTATCCGCTGTCTATCGTCCAGCGGCACGGTAAGTATCTCCCCGCCCACGGGCCAGAGTCAACGGCTAATTTCGGGCACGCGCGCGGACTTATTTGCCATAAAGGAGCCTACACTCCTCAATCTCGCCGCGTCGTTGGTTTTCCAGCTGAGACAATACAGCCACAGGAACGCTATACCCGCCCGCGCGAGTCTTGGTACCGTTCTTAGAGACAAGTTGATTGTGTGTGGCGTTCGCTTCCTCTACACAGCCTTGGAGTTTCGCTCGCCGCTCCGACTCGTCGCCCGCGCTCTTAGTCCGCTCCGATTCTAGTTGATGGA
>PMCH01000153.1 GCA_003154055.1 Acidobacteriaceae bacterium | reverse complement strand
CACCGCGACATGGGGCCGATCTCGCGGTACCTTGGCCCGCTCGTTCCGAAGGAACAACTGGTGTGGCAAGACCCTGTTCCCGCACTGGATCATAAGCTGATCGGGGAGCAGGACATTGCTGCACTCAAAGCGAAGATCCTCGCATCCGGACTGTCGATCTCCCAGCTGGTCACGACTGCCTGGGCATCGTCGTCGTCGTTCCGGGGCTCCGACAAGCGCGGTGGGGCGAACGGGGCGCGCATTCGCCTCACACCACAAAAGGATTGGGAAGTGAACCAGCCGGCCGAACTGGCGAAGGTTCTCAAGAAGCTGGAGGCGATCCAAAAGGAGTTCAACAGCTCGAAGTCCAGCAAGAAGAAGGTCTCGCTCGCAGACTTGATCGTTCTGGGCGGCTGCGCAGCCGTCGAGGAAGCTGCGAAAAGGGCCGGGCACAAAGTGAAGATTCCCTTCTCGCCGGGGCGCACGGATGCTTCGCAGAAGCAGACCGACGTGCACTCCTTCGCCGTAATGGAGCCGGTTGCCGACGGGTTCCGCAACTATCTCCGGAACGGACATCAAGTGCAGGCGGAGGAGTTGCTGGTGGATCGGGCGCAGTTGCTGACACTGACTGCCCCCGAGATGACCGTTCTCATCGGCGGCATGCGCGCCCTGAATGCGAACTTCGGGCAGGCCAAACACGGCGTCTTCACCAACCGGCCCGAGACGCTGACGAATGATTTCTTCGTCAACCTGCTCGACATGAATACGAAGTGGCAGGCCTCCTCTACCGAAGGCGTGTATGAGGGGCGCGACCGGGCAACGGACAAAATCAAGTGGACCGGCACGCGCGTCGATCTCCTCTTCGGTTCGAACTCCCAGCTCCGGGCAATCGCGGAAGTCTATGCATGTAACGACTCGAAGGAGGCGTTTGTGAAGGACTTCGCGGCGGCGTGGAACAAGGTCATGAACCTGGATCGCTACGACCTTGCTTGAGCTCGGCGAAGAGGAAAGTTTTCAACTTCGTGCTGTTGCTTGGATCCGCTAAACCGAAGTCGTCGCTTTTCCTGGCGCATGGGGCGCATCGCGCACCCCATGCCGCCTTTACCCATAGGCGCCACAGTCTCACCCGGACCGAGTTTGTCGCCGGGAGAGACGGCCATCTGCGTATCAGAGCTAAGTTCAGCCGATCAGATTGGGGCTAGGTCCCAGGTTACGGGCGATTCGGAAGCTGCCCTTCCCATGACCGCGGTCAGGTGCGCGAATCGGCCGAATTCGCTACCATAGATGCCAAGCTCGAATACAGCCTGCATCCAAATTACCCATATGAAGATTCAGCAATTGCTACCCCTCGTCCTTTTGCTTTCGCTGTCCGCCATGGCGCAGGAAGTCTCCAGCGCCCTCCGCCCCCCGAAAGGTGCGGTGGTCGCGCTGGTGGTGTTCGAGGACTTGCAGTGCCCGGACTGCCGCCGCGCCGCGCCTCTGGTCGCGCAAGCCGGCCAGACCTACAAGATTCCCGTGGTCCGGCACGATTTTCCGCTGCCCATGCACAACTGGTCGTATCAGGCCGCCATCATAGCCCGCTACTTCGACACGTCTTCGAAGACGGTCGGCAACGCCTTCCGCGACTATATTTTTGAGCACCAGCTGGAAATCCTGCCCGACAACCTGCGGGGGTTTGCCGAGAAATTCTCCGCCGAACACAAGATCGAGCTCCCTTTTGTGGTGGACCCTTCAGGAAAACTGGCCGCGCTCGTCAATGCCGACAAGGAACTGGGGCAAAGCATCGGCATCAACCACACGCCGACGATTTACGTGGTGAGCAACAAACGGGCAGGCAAACCCTTCGTGGAAGTCGTGGACCGCACCCAGCTCTATGCGCTGATTGACAGCATGAAGAAAGAATAGACCCGATTGCAGAGGTTAGAGGTCAGGTGGAATGCCGAGGTTCTTACCTCTGCAATCTGACCTCTGACCTCTGCAATCCCACCTACTCGTTCCACCTTTTGAACAGCAGCGCTCCGTTGGTCCCGCCGAAGCCGAATGAATTCGACATCGCGTATTCAAATTGCACCTTGCGTGCCTGGTTTGGGACGAAGTCCATTCCGTCGGTGTCGGGATCCTGGTTCTCCAGATTGATGGTGGGTGGCAGCACCTGGTCGCGCAACGCCAGCACAGTCACGCCCGCCTCCAGTCCGCCCGCCCCGCCCAGCAGATGTCCGGTCATCGACTTGGTCGAACTGACGGGAACCTTCTTGCCAAACAGATTGCGGATGGCATGGGCTTCCAGCGTGTCGCCGATCGGCGTGGACGTGCCGTGGGCATTCAGATACCCGACCGCGCTGGCCTCCAGGCCCGCGTCACGCAGGGCGTTGCGCATGACCCGGAACCCGCCTTCGTGCTCGGGCGCAGGCTGCGTCATGTGATATGCATCGGAACTCATGCCGTAGCCGACGATTTCCGCCAGGATGGGAGCGTTGCGCTGCCGCGCATGCTCCAGTTCCTCCAGGATCAGGATGCCGGCGCCTTCGCCCATCACGAAGCCATCGCGGTCCTTGTCCCACGGACGGCTGGCGCGGACCGGGTCATCGTTGCGAACCGACAGCGCGCGCATGGCGGCGAATCCGCCCACGCCCATCGGAGTAATGGCCGCCTCAGCGCCGCCGGCAATCATCACGTCCGCGTCGCCATGCTGGATGATGCGGAACGAATCGCCGATGGAATGTGCGCTCGTGGTGCAGGCCGTGGCGGTGGCCTCATTCGGCCCTTTTGCTCCGTAGCGCATGGAGACATGCCCGGCGGCCAGGTTGATGATGGAGGCCGGGATAAAGAAGGGCGAGATCTTGCGCGGCCCACCCTGCATCAATGCGGTGTGTTCCCGTTCAATGACGTCGAACCCGCCAATCCCCGAGCCGATGTGGACGCCGACGCGTTCGGCGTTTTCCGGCGTCACCTGCAGGGCCGACATCTTCATTGCCTCATCCGACGCCGCGAGCGCGAAGTGGATGAAGCGGCCCATCTTCTTGATTTCTTTTTTCTCGATGAACTTGAGGGGATCAAAATCCCGGACCTCGGCGGCGATCTGGCAGGCGAACGCGGAGGCGTCAAACTGCGTAATCCGCCCGACGCCGCTCTTGCCCGCCAGCAGCGCTTGCCACACCTCCGGCGTCGTGTGACCGACCCCGCAGAGCAGGCCCATGCCCGTAATGACGACCCGTCTCGCCAAACTACTTGCCTGCTTTCGCGTGCTTGCCGATGTAGTCGATGGCGTCGTTCACGGTGCGGATCTTTTCCGCGTCCTCGTCTGGAATCTCGATGTCGAAGGCTTCTTCGAAGGCCATCACCAGTTCCACGGTGTCGAGCGAATCCGCTCCCAGATCGTCCACAAACGATGCGCTGGGCGTAACCTCACCCTCGTCGACACCCAACTGCTCCACGATAATCTGTTTCACTTTTTCATCAACGGCTGCCATTTTTCTCCTCGTTTCCAGTTCTGGGGATCATCCAGCCCGCGTTTCGGGCCGGCGTTTACTGCATCACTGCTGCTGGCGGTGGGGACTGCTACTCTCGACTCTCCCCAGTTGCTCCGCTACGACCTGCTTCCCGTCTCCGCTGATCGCAGCCTTGTGAAATTCTCCTGAAAGCGGAACTAGTAGTCTAAAAGGGATGGCGAAAGTATGCAAAGGAGGCGAACGCAAATATGACCGGCGCCTGCGGTCGTCTCGCGTGAATGCTAAATGCCGAGCGGAAAACGGTCAAACCGCAAGCAGACCGAACCGTCGGTAGGCTCCTCTGATCTTCTGCCCTGATCTTCCGCCTTAATCCTCGAAGATCGCGTGGTACCGCCCACCCGCGATCGCGCCTCCAACGATCGGCGCAAGCCAGAACAGCCAGAGTTGCGCGAAGATGCTTCTTACTTCGAGTACTGATCCCGCAGCCACACTTGCCGGCTGGTCATGGGCACTTCCCGCCCCTGGATAAAAACTCGCTTGACGTCCGTCTTCACGTCCAGCGGATCGCCGTTGGCCACCACTACATTGGCCGTCTTCCCCGCATCGAGCGAGCCGAGTCTATCAGCCACCCCCCAGACTTCCGCGGGATTGATTGTGATTGCCTTGAGCGCCTCGTCATACGGCAGGCCGAACGCTGTCGCATATCCCGCCTGGTCCGGCAAATTGCGGACGCTGTGCGCGGAGTAGGACGCAAGAACAATTTTGACGCCTCGCTTATAGAGTTGCGCGGGCAGGCTGTACACCGTGTCGTAACGCTCATCATCCTTCGGAGCCTCGTAAATCGGACCGACAATCACCGGCACTTTCAGGCTCGCGACGTAGTCCAGCACAGGCTGCGAGTGGCTCACGTGGTTGAGCACGAACTTCAGCTTGAACTCGTTGGCCAGGTTGACCGCGGTTTCCAGATCGCTGGGACTGTTGGCCGCGAGCACAATCGTCTTCTTGCCTTCGAGGTAGGGCAGCAAGGCTTCCAGTTTCAGATCGCGCTTGGGCGCCAGCGGCTCGGGCTTCTTGTCGCGAGTGGCATCCGCCTTCTTGCGGTCGAAGTCGGTCCACTTCGATTTGTAATCCTGCGCGTCCAGAAACGACTGCCGCAGTTGTGAAGCCAGTCCCATCCGGGTGGAGGGGAACTTCCGCTTGTCGAACCCGCCCTTGTTGCGGCGCTCGTCGCCGGTGAAATTCAGTGGCATTGCATTGTCGCGGATCAGCAACATTTCCGTGGCCGAAGCCCCTGCCAGTTGGATAAACGAATCCTGCCCCGGCAGAGTGTCGCCGCTGGCCGGGGCCACGATGGCGTTGGTGATTCCATTCATGCGCGCCACCGGGATCAGCGTTGACTCCGCATGGAACGCCTCCGACGTGTGCATGTGCGGCATGATCTCGTCGCTCATCTCGACCAGGTCATTGGTCATCGCCTCGGCCGAGATTTCCGTCAGCCCAAGATTCGTCTCCGAGTCAATCAGGCCCGGGTAAACCGTCATGCCGGTGACATCCACGACCTGCGAGTCTCCCGGAACGCTGACCGAGCCAGCAGCGCCGACCGCAGTAATCTTCCCGCCCTGCATGACCACCACTCCGTTTTCAATCACGCCGTGAGTGACGGTAAGCAGCTTTCCGCCCTTGAGGACGACCGGCTTATCCTGCGCGGCGGCGAGTGTGCACACACCCAAAACAATTGTCATTCCGAGCGAAGCGAGGAATCTGCCTTTCCCTGACACCTGAGACCTGACACCTGACACNNGGAACTCCGTAGGTGGACAGTGGATACCCGTTCCATATGACGAGATCGGCATCCTTGCCCACGTCGATCGAACCGACGCGGTCGTCCACCCCCACGATCCACGCCGCATTCAGCGTAATCATCTTCAACGCTTCCTCTTCGGTCGCCCCGCCGTAGCGGATGGTCTTCGCCGCTTCCTGATTCAGGCGGCGAGTGTAGTCTTCAGAATCGCTCTTGATCGCGACCCGCACGCCCTTGCGCATGGCCAGCACCGCATTCCACGGGATCGCGTCCCAGGCCTCCTGCTTGTAGCCCCACCAATCGGCAAACGTCGCGATGCCAATGTTCTCGGCGGCGAGCTCCTCCGGAACTTTGTAGGCCTCAAGCGCGTGATGAAAGGCGCGGATTTTGTAGCCGAACTCTTTGGCCATCGCGATTTCAGTGAGAAACTCGTCGGCGCGATAGCAATGGATCTGCACCATCAATTTCCCGCGCAGCACGTCCGCCAACGCTTCAAGCTTCAGATCGTGCTTCGGCGCGGAAGCATCCTTGTCGCCGCGCTTTACTTTCTCGTTGTAGGCGTCCCACTCGCGCATGTAGTCCTGGGCCTGGACGAGGGCTTCGCGCTGCACCGCGAAATTTCCCATGCGAGTCGAGGGAAGCTGGTCGCGCCCGCCGTACACCCGCTTCGGATTCTCGCCGCTGGCAAACTTGATTGACCGGGGAGCATTTGGGAACAGCATCTCGTCGCGCGAGAGTCCGTACTTATGCTTGATGACGATGGCCTGCCCGCCAATCATGTTGGCCGACCCGTGCAGCAGGAGCGATGTGGTCACGCCGCCAGCCAGCGCCCGGTAAATCGCCTTGTCCTGATAGTCGAAAGCGTCTTTCATCATCATCTGCGGCGTNNTTGCCGTCCTTGATGTAGATCGAACCGTTCTTGATGTTGCCGTGGGTGGCGGTCATCACGATGGCGTTCTTGATGACCACATCGCCGCGGGTGGGCGCACTGGAAACCTGCCCAACAGCGGCCGTGGCCAGGCAAGCCAAGGCGCACACGGTAGTTGCAATCTTCGAATGGCATCGCACAGAGAGACTCCTGAGGAAACAGTGCCGCATGAACAGAACAGGGATTGTAGGAGTCCGCAGGTGCAAGGGTCAATTCGATATTCCGCAGAGTGAAAGCAGTCCCTTGTGTTCTCTGTGCCCCCTGTGGTTGGACTTGTTTTGTTTTCTACCGCCCTCTTGCCCGCCGCCGCGACTCGTGTGACGATTTGAACGTGAAAATCCTGATCACGCTGTTTGTTATTCTCCTCTCCCTGCCCGCCCTGGCCGCCGATTGCCCCAAGAATCAGCCCAGGACGGAAGCGGCTTTGATCGCCCTTGAGAACTCCTGGGCCGACGCGCTCAGCCGCAAAGACGCCGACACCGTCGCGTGCATGCTGGCGGACAAATTCGAAGAAGCTGACGTGGATGGCTCCCTTCACACCCGAGCGGAGAACCTGGAGAAGATCCCCAATCGCAAGCCCGGGGTAAACCACCTCTCCGAGATGCGCGCCCACGTCGAAGGCAACTTCGGATTCACCCGCGGACTCGCCACGCTGGTGGATGCGTCCGGCAATGTCATCGCCCGCGTCCGCTTCACCGATGTCTTCACCTATCGCGATGGCCGCTGGCAAGCCCTCGCCGGCCACGAATCGCTGCTCAGCCAGGCCAGTCGGTAATGCGCGCCGTCGTCCAGCGCGTAAGCCACGCCAAGGTCACGGTCAATGGCGAAATCACCGGTGAAATCGGCCCCGGCCTGCTCGTGCTGCTCGGGGTTGCCAAAGAAGACACGCGCACCGACGCCGACTATCTCGCGGAGAAGACCATCGGCCTGCGCGTCTTCGAAGATGCAGACGGAAAGATGAACCTGTCCGTGGCCGACGCGGGCGGCGCACTGCTGGTCGTGTCGCAATTCACCCTCTATGGCGACGTCCGTCGCGGCAAGCGCCCGTCGTTCGATGCAGCCGCCCCACCGCAGCAAGCGCGCGAGTTGTATGAGTATTTCGTCGAGAAGATTCGCGCCGCTGGTCTCCGCTGCGAAACCGGGCGCTTCCAGGAAATGATGCAGGTGGAATTGGTGAACGAAGGCCCGGTGACGATCCTTCTGGATTCGGCAAAGACTTTCTAGCCAGAAAAAAGGCCGCCAGCTTCCGCCAACGGCCTGCAATCCAAGTCGAACTCTACTCGCTGTCCGGTGGCCTCAATCCTGAAATTGGCTTTTGATGATCCTGGTCCAGGAACTCCATNNCTCGAACTCCGGCGCAACCGCGTCCAGACCCGCTGCCGTCGTGTAAATCGCCTGCTGAAAGAGCGACCCCGTGGGGGCCGACGCCAGCGCAAAGATCGGAAACACCTTCCCGCCGCCGAATCCTACCGCAAGGTAGTCGGCCACCATTCGTCCGGAGAACGTATCCGGCAGCCAGGAGAGGCTCATCGGTCCACCCAGAGTTTGTGCCGTGCTCCAAGTCCTGCCGTTGGTGGAAGACTGAATGAATCCGACCGAGAGCTGGCAGTCTCCGCAATTCGATACGGGATAGAAGTAGTACGCCAGGCCTACGTGGGTCGTCGCTCCCGACGTGTTCTGGTCAATCGCCATTCCAGTAATGAAATGATCCACCGTGCTCGAGACTGGGTCGATCGGCACGCGCTTCACCGCCGTCCACTTGATTCCGTTTCCCGACTGGCTGTAAACAATGTCATTCGATGCGCAGTTCGTGCGGAAACGGCAATCGGGCCACGCCACCCAGACTCTGCCGACCTTGTCAGTAGCAGCGGAGGGCAGGCCGGCGCTGCGGATGTCGCCGGCTTCGCCGTGATTGATGAAGTCGCCGACGCTCACCCCCTTCGTCCACGTCATCCCGCCATTGGTCGAAACAAACGCCATGACCGATCCCGTGAACCCCAGAAACGGTACGATGACCCTCCCGTTTGGCTTCACCAGCGGCAGACCGCCGATGCCAAAGTCCTGCCCCTGCGTCGCCACCGCCGGACTCCACGTAACCCCTCCATCCGTCGAGGTGCTCATCTGGATCAAGTCGCCGGCGTTGGTGCTGTCCCACTCGGAGTAGCAATGGCCATAGAACTTGCTGGTGGCCGTGTTGTCGCAAACGATCCAGTTCTTGTCGGGATTGCCTTTCTTGGTCACAAAATTTGGATTACTCCAATTGATGCCATCCGTCGAGCGGCTCACAGCCACGGCGGTGTTGTTCCCGATCGGCAGCGTCGAAATGAGCCACACCCCATGCAGCGCGTCATAGGCCACGGCCGCATCGCTCGCCGCCTGGTAAGTCCCGTTCCCCTGAAAAACCGTGATCCCCGGAAGATAGCCGTTGGTCCAATGCACGCCACCGTCGGTGGAAGTCGCGAAGCCGATATCCGCGCCGCCACCGCCGAAAATTCGAGCCACCTGAAAGGCGGTCACGATGGTCGAACCGTGGGTGAACGCACCGGGCTCCACTTCCGTGGCATGCTGGCTTGACTGGTTCGTGAAGGTGTCCTCACTGAGTTGGGTGAGACTCACCTGGGCGGGCGCGGAACCCGCGATCCCCACAACGAGCAGAAGAGCAAGGGGCAGAAACCAGCCGCGGACTTGTGCTTGGTGCTTGGCAAAGATCATTGCAAGAAACCTCGGAGTGATAGGGTCTGGAACTTGCTCCTGGGCAGATTCTGCTTGGCTGGGGTGAGCCGTTCTGCGGGTCAGGTCAGGCGCAATCGAGAGTAACCGCCCCCAAATAGGCTGTCAACGGTGACTTTGCGACGTTTTCGGAATCAGAACGTCGCCGGCTGAGTCTGCTGTTCGATGTATTTCTCGCTGTCGAATTTCTTTCCCGTGCTTTGCCCGGACATGTAGCGGACCATGCCAAAAATTGGCCGATTGAACCACGGGCGATCGAACTTACCCACGATCGACCAGGCAATTCCCGCGTAGCCGTTGGGGTCGCGGCCATCCAGAAGATACTTGTCGTTCATGATGACCGCCCGGCGATAAGCATCCGCCGGCGTGCGGCTCCACTCCAGAATTTTCTTCGCCCAGTACATCCGCATGTAGTTGTGCATCCAGCCACTCTGCGTCATCTGCAGTTGCGCGGCATTCCACAGCGGATCGTGCGTCTCGGCGTTTTCCAGTTGCCGATCGCTGTACAAAACCGGCCGTGGATCGCGCGCATGCTCGGCCAGCGTGCGGTGCGCCCAGTTTTCCCCGCTCTCAAAATTGTCGTAGTCCGGGTTGTAAGTCACGAAATTGATCGCCAGCTCGCGCCACACCAGCAACTGGTTGATATACGCCCGCTTGTCTTCCGCTGGCGCGTCCGCCGCGTGCACCGCCAGCGCCATGGTCACCGGACTGATGTGCCCGAAATGCAGGTACGGCGACAGGCGGCTGGTGCCATCCAGTTCCGGATGATTACGACGCTCGCCATACCGGGGAAGCTTCTTTTCCACAAATTCACGCAACAGCCGCAGCGCTTCTTTCGTGCCGCCCTTGAACGTGTTCACCGGCGACACCGAGCGATCCAGATCCCANNTGAGCTTCCAGCTTCTTCCGGATGATGAACGCCGCATATTGCTCCTTCTCGATCAGCTGCGTCGGCACGATCACATCCGCATCCACCGTCCAGAAAGGCACTCGAAGCTTCTTCGCTGCGATCTCACGCCAGTGTTCCGGCTCGCGCATCGGGTTTTCATCCCCCACCACCAGCGCCGGACGCACCTCCTCGCAGAATCTCAGCAGGCTGTGATCCGGATACCGCCGCAGCACAAACCCGGCGTTGCGCCTGGCAACCGCCTCGGCAATATCCGGAATGCCTTCCACCAGGAACTGGTAGTGCCGCAGGTTGGCGTGCGGGTAATACGGCACCGGTGCTAAATAAACGACCACCGGCTTGCCCAGATCATTCGCCGCTTCCACCGCCACATCGAGCGCGGGATTGTCCACGCCGCGATGCGATCGCTGCATCCAGTACACGACGCACTTGCCCTCCGGATCCGGCCAACCCGAGCGCCGCACCCGAACCCGGGGGTCAATCATCAGCTTGCTTATTGAGAGCATCCCTGTTTAGAGATTCCCGCCTTCCGGATCGATCCCCGATTTCTGCGCGGGTTGCGTGCCAGTCAAATTATTTCGAGCTTTTGTCGCGAGGCGCAAAGCCGCGCCCGTTGTACCATCAAAGCGGATGCCGTTTGTGCCCAATCCCGTCACCCACAGCAGCGCGCGCCTGCTCGAATTCGAAACTCTACGCGAACTGCTCCGGGGATACGCCTCTTCGCCGCTCGGCCAGCTCCGCATCGCGGAACTCCAGCATTCGCTGGATCGCCATTGGATCGAAACGCAGCAGCAGCTCGTCGCCGAGATTCGCGAGTTTCGCCGCGTCGGCGGACGCTTCGAGTTCACCGGCCTGCCGGACGTCGCGAAGCTGGTCGACAAATCCCGCATCTCCGGCGCGGCGCTCGAGACCACCGAGATCCGCGACGTGGTTCTGGTCGCCGACCGCGCCTCCGAGTGGCGCGAGATCGTCCGCCAGCCACCCGCCGCCATGCGCTCCGAGTGGACCGCCGTCGCTGCACTCTCCGCTGCCATCGAGGA